>JADFRY010000002.1 GCA_022561055.1 Nanobdellota archaeon
CACTCTTAACTCCATATTCCTTGTCGATCAAACTTTTTGTAAAGTTTGAATTGCAAATAATTTTCCCAATTCTAAAAAATTTCATTCTGTTTATTAAGCTTTTGCCTTTTACATTCTTGAATGGAAACTGAAAGTGAAGAAAATTTTTTCTTGCTTTAAGAATTGGAATCTGAGAAATAACTGGCTGAGTTACTCTGTCAATAGTCATTAATTGCCTTAATCTCATTGGATATAGAACTGATTTATAGGGATTGCCAAAAACATCAAATCCTTCTTGATTTTCGAATTCCCAACTTAAACTTGAATAATCAATTCTTTTTCTAAGAGTTAATAAAAAATCTGGAGATTTAATAAAATGTCCTTTTTCTTGTATTAGATCTATTTCATCTTGACTATAATTACAAAATACCTGATTTAATGCAATTTCTTTTTGATTACCATAAAAAGGAATAAAATAAAAATATTCAATTCCGTTCCTCATATGTATAAGAGTATGTTCTAACATTTCGCCATCAGTAAAATCCCTCAAATCATTTGCAATTATGACCCTTCTTTTGAGGTCGTCTCTATTAAATTTGTGATTAAATTGGTGTGGTAAATGTCTAAAAAATCCAGGTAAATCATATGGGTTTTCAATTTCTGGAAATCCTTCAATATAATCTTCAACGCTTTTTGGTAGATCATCACCAAGTACACCATAAACCCATAACTTTGCTAGACTCTTCGGTTGTACTCTACCTACTAAGACTGTGGAAAGTTTTCTTAAAAAGCCACTAGTAGGTTGCCATTCTGGTTTTTTCATTTTTGTTCTATGTGCACGACTGATATTTGCTTGCTCTGCTAATTCGTTTATTGTAAGACCAGATTCTCTTACTATTTCATCTAAAGAAACTTGAAATTTAGATATTGGTTTCAACTGTAGCATTTTAACAATTATAATCCCTAGAGTCGCTTTATATATCTAACTATATTCAATAACTATTTTGTCTCCATCTCTTAAAAGAAGGTTTTAAATTAATAGTTTCTCTTTATTTCAGAAACCTTGTATGAATCCCTCAATTGCTTGTTCGTCATACCCATCTAATACTTGAATCTTTCCTAGTTTAGTTAAGGCAATTTTTGCATCCATTTTTGGGAATGGAGCAACATATACGTTTGCAGGATATTTATCTGCAAAAGCTTCTAATTTTTCAATTAAACCAACATCACAGTTATAATCTTTACAATTATAATTAATTATTATTCCTGGAGGACCGGAGCCGTCTGCATGTTCAAGCATGTGTTTTTGAATTAAGTCGCCCATGGGTTCTCTCATCACATGTGAGGGAGGATTTACTTCAATATGGCCTTGCATGTCAGTTGGGGGCAGAGTTTTTATGTTTGCAAATGTGAAATATATTCCTCCAATTATGACGATAAGAACAACGACTAAGATTGTCCAGTTTCTTATTTTTTTTGTAATAATTGGTTTTCTTTCCTTTTTCTCTGGAGAACTATGTTTGGCTTTATTGTGCATTTCTAAAGCTTCTTCGTTTTTGAAGTTTCTATCGCAGATTTCACATCTTGTTTTTGGCATTTTTTGATTTAAAACTAATATTTATTTAAGTTCTGCTTCTATTAGCTGCTGAAATATTTCGAATGGCTGTGCTCCCCTAATATGTTTTCCATTAATAAAAAAAGTAGGTGTTCCTAGTACTCCATACTTTTGGCCCTCTTCAAAATCTTTCTCTATTTTTGGAATCATCTTTCCTGAATCCAAACATCTATCAAATTGGTCTGTGTTTGCATCCAGCTCTTCTGCCCACTCTTTTAATTTTGTTATGCTTAAACTTTGTTGGTTTTCAAATATTTTTTCATAGTAGGCAAAGTAATCACCTTGCTCTCCGAAACACCGAGCAGCTTCTGCAGCTTTTTGCGCATTTTCATGGAAATCCAGCGCGAAGTCTTTATGTACAAATTTAATTTTTCCTGTGTTAATATAATCTTCTTTAATTAGTTTGTAAGAAATAGAGTAAAACTTCTCAGAGAAAGGGTCATCATAATCTGAGAATTCAATCATGACGACACGGGCATTTGTATTTCCCTCATAAGGAGCATCTTCAACATTAATATCGATTTCTGCTCCGGCTCCTGGAATTTCTTGAGTTGGAGTTTGTGGGCTAGGAGCAATGTATCTTGTTATTAAATCTGTATTGCTTGTTATTATAAATAGAGCACTTACAAGAATAAATGTTGTCACGCCGATTATTGTATAAACCAGCAGTTCTTTTTTTTCTATTTTTCTCTTTCTCAGAAAACTTTCGAATTTTCTTAGAATTTTAGATTCTCTTCTCATATGATTAGACTGAATTTTGTACTAATAAATCTTTTGGAATTTCAAAATCAATAAATTTAAGTTAAAAAAGAGTTTATGCTGCAAGTTCTGCGTCTATTATTGCCTTAAATGCAGAGAAAGGCTGCGCTCCGCTGAGTAAACTAAAACCATTAGCTTCATTTCCAACCAAAAATCCTGGAGTTCCTGTGACGCCAAGACTTCTTCCTAATGCAGTTTCACTATTAACTTCTTGGATATATTTTCCTGAATTTAGACAGGTCATGAAGGCATTACCATCAACTCCTGACTCAACAGCCATTCGCTCAAATGATGCGACGCTTGGAGGCCTTTCTTTTTGTATATGAATTGTATCATACAATGCATCGTGGTATTTCCAGAACGCATCATCTCCTCCCAGTTCACGGGCGCATTTTGGGGCCGAGCTTATTTCAGCACTTCCGACAGATATGAAGTTCAAAAAGATAATTCTAAGTTGTCCATTATCAATATAGTTTTGGTCTAAAAGGGGCTGGGTTTGTTGATGATGCTTGTTGCAAAATGGACATGCATAATCAGAAAATTCCAACATCACAACTGGTGCATCTGGATCACCTAAAGATGGAGCGTCTTCCAATTCACTTAAATCTATTTGTATTTGTTGTGTTGGCGGTGCATTTGGTTGTTGCGACGGGGCTCCAATTACAGCTCCTGTCGGGCTTTTATCAGGAAGAACAAAGAAAATAACTCCTAAAACTAGAATTCCTACTAAAGCAAAAGTAGAATATTTCCACAAGGCATCTTTTCTAATTGTAATAGTTCCTGGTTTTGTTGTTTCAGTTTTTTCTTCTGCCATAAATTATTAACCTCTTTTTAGCTTTTTAAAGTTATCTATTTTTATTTTGTAAATTACTTTATGATTTGGTAGTGTAATTGAATTTCATTATCACTTATTTTCTTTTGTCCGAGAAACCTTAGGTTTTTCTTAAACTCTTTGCCCCTAAATAAAGGAATTCCTTCACTAATTATTATTGGCTCAATATCTAAGTAAATTTCATCAATTAAATTTTCTGCTAGAAAAGCGTTATTTAGAATTCCTCCTCCTGCCACAACAACTTCCTCAAAGTCTTTCAACAGTTTTAGGGCTTCCTTTGGGGAATCTGCAATAGAATGTTTTTGACTTACGAGTTCCAAATTACGTTCTTTTGACACAACAACAAGAGTCACATCCTTAAACTCCGAAAATTCAGGTTGCTTAGTGAGAATATTATAAGTTCTGCGTCCAACAATAAGACTTCCAGCCTTTCTTACAGCAGAACTATAGCTATTCCATTCCTTTGTAGTTATCCAAGAAGTATCATCATTACTTTTAGCTATCATACCATTTATACTTATTGCCATGTATAATATCACTTTCATCTTAACATATATTTCCTGCCACCTAAATTTATTTCTGTTTATTATTAATTATTTTTACTTAATTGAACTTGACAAGATTCACATTCTGACAAATCTTTTGAAACTTTCCATGTTGTGAAAGAGAGTATTGCAATTGCTAAAATTGAAAGCTCTAGTCCTTCGAATGGCAAATAAATGAGAAATGCGCCACCTATACCGAGTAAAGATGCTAGTCCTATTCCACAAGCAGCACATCCCGGGGCAAATGCTGCTAGAAATACACCGATTGAACTGAAGAATCCTGTTTTTTTAGTGCCTGAAATTTTTACGACCTTTACTTTATACATTGTCAAGCTCAATAACATTCCAAATAAAATACTTACTATGATTAAACTAACAAATGAATGTGTTTTTATCAGTGCTCCGAATCCTAGTGAGAGGATGAAAAAAAACTTGATTGTTCCTAAGAGGCCTAATGAAGAATAAAATGATGCTAAGTTTGCATAATTTGCTATTAGTACATTTAAATTGTAGAACAGCAAAGCAATTATGATTGCTAGTATGAGATATCTCCAGTTACTAAAAACAATTCTCCAAACCACCATGATATTTTTTGTTGCCATTATATTAGTTATTTATTTTAACTTTATAAATTTATTAGTAAACACTATTAACTCTCTAAACAAACTTTATTCTCTTACCAATCCCTTTCCAAATTAAAAATATTGCAATTCCTATGTAAATAATTAATATGATTGGGTTATAAAAAATTAAAATTCCAAGAAGAGGCGCGATAGTGTTATAATTAGGTCCTGATTCTACTGGGATTTCTATGAAAGCTGATATTAAGAGAATTAATAAGATAATTATTCCAATATAGAGATAGGTTTTTTGTTTCATATTTAATTAAAATAAATTAAATATTTAAGTTGTTTGTTTCTTCTTACTTCTTGACCAAACCTAAAATCCCGGCCAAGATTGCGATGAAAGGAGCTGCTGTTAGAATTGAGTAGTCTTTTTCTACTATAAATACAACAACTTCAAAAGCTCCGAGAATTATTACAAGGAAACTTGCTGTCTTGTGTTTTGCCATAATAAAAGAGAAGATTAAAACAATAACACCGGCGATTATTCTCCAAATACCGAGACCAACTTCTAACCCTACTGCCGCTATTGCTGGTGTGATCTCAAGGGCTGTTAGAATTCCAGTAAGAATCATAAGTAGACCTGCAATGATCCCGAGAATTAGGCCTATTTTACCTACTTTCTTGTTTTTCATACTATAATATATCAATTAATTGTTATATATTTTACACTCCGCAACTAGGACAGAAATTTCTTCTAGGTGTTCCTTTAATTTCTTTTCTGTATTTTTCTACATGATCTTCACTACAGAAAAACCTGCCGCGAGTTCCAGTCAGCTCAGGAGATTTTACTTCTTCTAGTATTTCTTTTCCTTTATCAATTTTCATCATGCAGTATTCACATTTCTTTTTAAATAAACTCATTTTGTCTTTTCTTTAGCTAGCTGTTTTGATTTAAAAATGTTAAGTAAACAGCATGAACAGAATTTTAATTTCTTCTTTCTTCGTTTTGGTGGATTAGTGTGCCTAACGCAGCTAGAATTGCGAAGAGGAAAAGTGATATTGCATCATAAAATAAATGTATCTGTGAAAATCCGAGGAATCTTCCATTTTCGCCTGCAATCCAAGCACCAATTAAAGATAGCAAAGCTACTAATCCTATAATCATTGTTAAAATATGTAAAATTGGTGACCATTTCATATTTTTTCATCTCCTTTTTTTGCCCAAGCAAAAAGATTCCCTAGTAAAAAAAATGAAATAGATAATAGAATGTAAATAGTATTATGAATCCACAATCCATAAATAATTAATATATAGCCAGGAATTTGAAACAAGATACTCAAAGGTTTAGCGTGACCAATTAATAATTTTCTTAAGGGTGTCAAAGGAATTTTTTTACCTTTTTCATCCCATATAGCATAAATACCACCAATTGCAGGAAGGACCATGATAAAAATCAAGGCAAAGATCCAATTTCCTTGCCAAAGAAAATATACTGCCCATATAAGCCCTATTAAATGAAAAATAAGAGCTACTGGATGAGCATGTTGCCCATACCACTTTTGTAGTTTATTCATATTATTCACCTCTTATTTTATCTTAATTAACTCTACCCAATCTAACTTACCTTAATTTAATAACTTTTCTATCTTATTTATAACAGTCTCTATATATTCTCAATAAATATATTTCCGAAAGAATTTAATAGTTAGGACTTCCATTCTTTAGGGGTTAAATGAGTTAAATCACTAATATGAAAGATATCTTATTACCAAAGGAGTGGTATGCAGTCAACCGTTTCCTTAAAGAACTTGAAAAACCTTATTCACCTGTGGTTTCTGTGTACTCTCCCTTCAACGAGATTTCTAACATGATAAACACCCTTAGAGAAACTGAGAGATTACCAGAAATTGAGGAAATAGAATCTGCTATTGAGAAAAGTTTAGCCTCCAAAAAAATTTATAACGGTAGTCTTTGCGTCTTTGGTTGGAGAGCTAATGAGGGTATAGTTATTAAAGAGCTTGCTGTATCAAAGTTATTGCCTCCTATTTATATTGTTGAGGATAAGGCCTACATCGAACCTCTGCATGATATACTTGAAATAAACTATGATGTATTGTTAATTGTGTTGGATCATAAAAAGGCCATAATTCGACATTACAAGGGAATGGATATATTAGAACACACTAAGATCGGGAGCTATCTTAAGGGTAAGCATAGCAAAGGAGGTTGGAGTCAGGCAAGGTTTGGAAGAATTAGAGACTTACAGATTAAGCATTTTTTCAAAAGGGCCGAGGAACGTTTAAAGAAATTTAATCTTAGTCAGATAGATCTTTTTATTATTGCAGGTCCTGGGTTGGCAAAGAAAGAATTTCTAAAATCATATATAAGCAAGAATTTCAGAAAAAAGACAAGAATCATCGATGGCATTTACTTTTCAACTCCAGAAGAAGAGATAATAACCAAAATTATAAATGCGCTTGATAATTTAAGAAAACAACTTGAACTACAGCAGATTCTAAAAGTTGAGGCAAGATTGAAGAAAGGTTTGGCAGAGAAGGAAAACAGCGTAATACATGACGCTCTACACAAAGGAGCTGTGGATACTTTGCTGGTAGCATCCGACTATTATGCCAAAACTCCAGAAGAAAACAATAGAATTATTAACATGATTGAGCTTGCAGAGAAAACTTCTGCTGAAGTTGAGTTTATAACTAATAAAGAAGTTCTAGAAAAGCTTCACAATTACGGGAATGTCATGGCAATATTAAGATATAAGATGTAAATAAAAAACTTACCCATAGGTGAAATCTCACTACGATGAGCATGTTGTCCCCACCACTTTTGTAGTTTATTCATGTTTTTTACCTTCATTGGTTATTATGTTTTTCTTATAAAAATGTTTCTCCGTATGGAAAAATACTAGTGCAAGTACATTAGCAAGAACCAATTCGTTTATGAACATAATCGGGCCGTCAACGAATAGATCAAATTCCACATTACCCATCGCAGATGTGAAATCTAGGATAAAAAAGGCACCTTGCAACGCCAGGGCAACGATGATATAATTTCGGAGGTTCTGATTCATTTTCGCTCGTGTTACCAAGAAAAACACAATGAGGCTGAATATAATGCCGATGGGGATCGAACCCACAATTTGAAAAACGAAGCTCAGTAAAAGACTGTCTGGAACTGTGTTTAATGGGTTATACGAACCTGGGACAAGCGACGTGGTGATCATATACAATATGATATAACAAAAACCATAAACAAGCCCAGTAAAGGCACCATACACTATGTTCCGAGCGATAGTTGGACCATCTGTCATTCTTTTCACCTTTTTTTATTTAATTGTTTTTTTAATTTCATTCTACAACTATCTTTCCTCGCATTCCACTATGCCCTGCACCGCATACAACCGAGCATACAAATGGGAAAGAGCCCTTTTTATCTGCTACAAATTCTACCCTTGCATTCTTTCCCGGTATCAACCTTGCATCAATACCAAATTGTGGAACTGCAAACCCATGAGTGACATCAACGCTTTTTATGTTCAAAATAACTTTATCTCCTTGATCAATAGTTATTGTATTTGGGATAAACTTCCATTGTCTTGCAGTCATTGTAAATTCTTTTGTCTCTCCAGTCAATTCAAAATTTTCAACAACATTTCCTGTTGGACTTTTTACAGTCGAATACAAGAAATACCCAGCAAAAAGCGAAACCACAAGAATAATTGAGTAAGTAATAAATGTTTTCTTTTTTCTTTTTTCCTCATTATTTATAATAACTCTGTTATCCTCTTCCCTTCTGTTTTGTTTCTTTAGAAATTTTTTCCGCTTTTTCAATAACTTCCTTTCTCTTTCCGGCAAGGTAGTTGTGTCAATCTTCTTTAACTCATCTAAACTTAGATTATCTATTTCCATTCTTCATTAAAATTACCTAATTATAAATATACTATCTTGGATTAAAAACATTTTGGTTTCTTCTCGTTGAATTTTTTACTATATTAAACTTTTACTATTTTTAATGTTATTTTCTGCATCAAGTTCTGCTTCTAAATCTTTCATTTTCTTTGTTAATATTGTTTTTTTAATTTAAATAAATCTCTTCCTAGTGAAATACATCCATAAACCTACTGCTGAAATAATTAATAAACCCACTACTATCAAGCCAGTAATTGGGTCTATGGTATACGTGCCTGCTATTGGTGGACCATGCCTTCCACCACCATGGTATAAAAATATTAGTTTATCTATCATTTTAATTATTCATTTAGAAATCTGATTTTTAGTATATAAATTGTTTGTAAACAGTATTAACCATGCTTATGTAGAAGATTATGAATTTCTTAACCCTTTCTTTCTTCGTTTTGGTGTATTAGAGTTCCTAACGCGGCTAGAATTGCGAAGAGGAAAAGTGATATTGCATCATAGAATAAATGTGTTTGAGACATTCCCAAAAATCTACCACCTTCGCCTGCAATCCAAGCACCAATCAAAGATAGCAAAGCCACTAATCCTATAATCATCGTTAAAATATGTAAACTCGGTGACCATTTTGTTTTTATTTGTTTCATTTTCTTCTCATCCTCTTTTATTAAGGCTTTGTTATTTAATAGGTTTTCTATTATCGCACTATTGCTTCTCTAAAATCATACTTTCTAATGTTAGTCCAGGACCAAATGCCATTGCACACCCAAGACCTTTAATGTTTCTATCTTCTAAAATAGCCTTGAGAGCAAACATCACAGTAGGTGAAGACATATTGCCATACCTCCTCAGCACGTCTCTCGAATTGTGCATGTCGTCGTCACTTAATCCAAGCTCTTCTTGGATTTCATCCAATATCTTTCGTCCACCACCATGAATGGCCCAAAACCTAATCCTATCCTTTTCACCTACAACATGAGAGATCTCTTCTCCTAGTGCTTTTCTTATAGTGGCAGGAACTGTTGTAGCCAAAGTCATTTTAAAGCCCTGATTACCAATGCGCCAGCTCATATCTCTATAACTATCTGATAATAATGCATTGTATGTTTGTTCAATTGCCAAGCCTTGTGGCTTGCTGCTGACTATGCTAGCAGCAGCTCCATCTGCAAACAACAGAAAAGATACGAGTTGATCAAAGGGAACATTTTCTTGTAAGTGTAATGTACACAGTTCGGTATTGACCATTAAAACCTGTGAATCTGGTTTTGCTCCGACAATATGATTTGCTAACTTTAAACCATTAAATGCAGCATAACAGCCCATAAATCCAATCAAATTTCTCTCTACATTTGGACTTAAACCAAGCCTTTGTACAATATCCACATCTAGGCCAGGGGCATAAAAGCCAGTGCATGATGTTACGATAAGATGTGTTATCTGTTCAGGGTTTTGAACTAATGGCTCTGCTGCTTTGACACTTAACTCAATGGCTTCTCGTTCATACACTTTCATCCTCTCTGCAGTACTTGGATAGTGTCCAGAGCGATAAAAGGTTTCCTTACCTTGTTCTTCTTTTTGAACATCCACTAACACAGAATATCTGGTGTCAATCTGCGAATTCCTTGCCATACGACGTAACTTTGTTTTATCCTGGTGAGATGACGCTAGATTTGGTAGCATTGCAAGAAATTCATGATGGCATTTATATGGGGGTACAGCTGTTGAGATGCTGTTGATGTAAGCTTTATTAGACATACTTCAGCAGGGAACATTGCCATTTAAAAGCTTTTAGCTAAAAATAGTTTTTCTATTAACTTTATTTTTCAGGAAATAGGAGCTAAGAAAGCCGAGTAATAATATTATTAATCCTTTAGCATTTTCTTCAGTCCTGCTGGAAAAAATGTAAATTTAAAATCTTGAATTATTGTTAAAGAAGTATATCTTCTAATATTTTTCTTAAGTCCCGCTCTAAGTTTTCTGATTAAAGAGAAAAATTCATAGCTGTCTTTTGCTCCAACATAGAGCTGCCAATCCCAACTGCCATGTGTTTTAAGAGCATATCCAACATTGGGATTGTTTTTGATTACATTATCTATTTCTTCTTCGTCTCTTGCTACTTTAGTTTCTATTAAAACTATAAATGCCATTAGGCCCAAAGAGGTTACATTAAATATTGGATTAAAAGATAAAATAACCTTATCTTTTATCAAAGAAGCAATACGGTTTTTTACAGTGTTAAAAGAAAGTTTAAGTTCTTCAGAAAGATCTGCAATGGACATATCTGGTTTTGAAGCAAGATATCCTATAATCAGTTTATCAACTTTATCTAGTTTTTTTACCTCGTCATAAATTGTTGCGTCCGGTTTTTTCAAATATGCCTGAAAAGAAACATCTCTTTTTTTATTTTCCAAAGATATTCCATTTTCTTTCCGATAACTTTCCAAAAGATTATCATATTTTATCATTTTTATGTTTTCCAAAGTGAGAAAATCAACTATAAGAGACTCAAACTTTTCCCTTATTTCTTTTACTATTAAATTAAAATGCTCTTGATTTTTAGTCACAAAATTAGCACCTATATCCCACGAACCACTCAAAAGTCCGCACCACAAAGTAAATGGATGATTAACAAGAAATTTTATTAGCTCCTGCTCTTTTTGCTCTTCAAGAGCGTGAAGTCTTAAAAAAAGGTTATTGTAGCGAAGGCCGAGTGCATACGGATTGACGATAAGAGCATAATCGCGGATAACTCCTTTTTCTTTTAGTTTTTTTATTCTGTATCTTACAGAATCTTTTGAAAGTCCGACGATTTTTCCAAGTTCTGTTGGCGGAAGGCGCGCATTTATAGAAAGTGCAGAAATAAGCTTTCTATCTTTCTTGTCCAAACTAATTTGCGGCCTTCTTTCGCTTAAAATAGTTCCTTTATCAAATCCTTCCATATTCATCTTAATTTCAGTAGGCTATATAAATATTTCTAATTTAGCGTAAAATGAAACCTATTTGTTTTATATACTGATATATATTGTATTAATTTATGAATAGTGAAGTAAATCATGAAGGAGAAATAATGGAAACGGAATCCAATCCTAGAGATGTAGTTGTTGACGATAGTGAAAACAGGAGGCAGAGAAGAATGAGAGGAATATTAAAAGATATTGCTACGTTCGCGACCTTAGGAGCAGTTGGTTACTGGATGGTAAACGCTGCTGTTTATATGTCTTTTGCCTCTTTCTATGGAGATAAGTACGAAAAGATGAGAGAGCCGCTTGACTCCTCCGCTAGAGATATGAACCAATATAGTCAAATTGAACAGCATCTAAGTGAAGATGGTCTTGCAGAATTGGCGAGACGAAGAACTGCATATAATGAACTTGATGAAGAGATAGGGCCAAGCGTAAGAGCAGCATGGGAAAAATTTGACCATCATCGAAAAGTAATGGTTGGTACACACTTGGGGGTTTATGCTCTTAAAAAGTTAGGAGAACATCTGGATAAAGTCCCCGAAGCAACTGAGAATGAATTATCACAAGAAAATGGAGACAGAGAAGAATGAGTGAAATAAATCATGAAGATAAGAGAACTGGGGAGGGATCCAGTCTTAGTGGTATGGTTGCTGATGATGGGCCTAAATTAGAAAAAAAGAGAATGAATAAAAAACGAAATTTACCTATGGCTGCAGTGTGCGGGGTAATTTGTTGCTGGGCGATAAATGGTATTGTTTATATGGGATTATCCATGGGCTCTGCAGATAGATACAATAAACTTATAGAGCCTGTTGTTTCAATCGCTAGGTCTATAAATCAATACGAACAAAACGAAAGTACACTAAGTGAAGATGATCGCCTAGACTTGGCAAGACTAAGAACTGAGATTGACGGACTTGAGAAAGAGTTAGGCCCAAGCGTAGAAGCAGCAAGGAGAGATTATAACGGTAAACTTTATAGAGTTGCTTTTACACCAATTTTTGCTCCCCTCTATGAAAGGATAATTTACCGCGGAGATTCTAAGGGTGAATTGCCTCAAGATAATGGAGACAGAGAAGAATGAGCGAAAATGGAAGTTAGAGAAGGAGAAGTTAAAACGAGACTTGCAGCATACTGCATGGAATTCGCCAAGCAGATTAGGGAGAGGGGTGGAGATGAGTTGCTTCGACAAACTATTGATAGCATGGCTCAAGATTCCGCTTCCCAGAAAGCAGCAACGTTAATACACCTTCCTCTAGTTGATAGGCCAAAAGCCTTGACTGACAAACTGTTCAGCATGCTAGAAGCTTTCAATACTCTACACGTTTCGGGTGAGAAAACTCCTGACAACGAATATACAGTTGACAATCCTGAGTGTGGATGTTTGCCTCCATTTATGGGGAAGGCATCAGAAGAGACTGGGTTTACTCCCCAGGAAGCTAGAAAATATGCCTGCAGACGTTGCATGCCGGGTTATGCTTTAGCAGCCAAAAAGGTAGATATTGACTTCAATGGCAAACTGACAAGAAGTGGATGCATTATGAAGTTTATGCGGAAAAACTAGTAAATGGATTTAGAATATGATGTAATTGTTGTTGGAGCAGGTCCCGCAGGTTCTTCAGCAAGTTATTTTTTAGGTAACGAAGGTATTAATACTTTATTATTAGATAAAGAACAATTTCCAAGACAGAAACTTTGTTCTGGAGGAATTTCTCCTAGAGGTCTTAAAACATTAATTGAATATCTGGCTTTTCTCGATTGATAAGTCAAGTTTATAATAAACAACCAGAATGATTATTTCATCCATCTAAGAAAGCAACCTGACCTTCTTCTAAGCTTTTTATCTCTTCACTTCTTCTCTTTATCTTTAAATCCTTCCAATGCCCGTAAGATTTCCAGGGGTATCGCAAATATTACAGTATTGGATTTATCTTGGCATCGTATATCAATTTTCCCTCTCATTTTTGCTTATTTTGCTGCTTTTAGGAAGATTCTGGACTAATCAAAAGCTTTAAATATAATAAATTACAATAGCATTACTATGGTAATGGATACAATTCAAGTAAGATTGGGTCATGGACTTGTAAGAAAGATAGATGAATTAGTTGACACTGGAGTTTATTCTAGCAGATCTGACGTATTAAGAGACGCTGTTAGAAGACTAGTTTTAGATAAGCTTGTAGGCATTATCTCAGATGGAGAAGATTCTGCGCAACAAATTAAAAAGTTGAGAAAGAAATTATCTAAGGAAAAATTCGACTTAGAAGAAATAAACAAATTAGTTGAGTAAATGCCAAGAATCTTTGATTCTTGGACACATCAAGAACCAAATCACTATGCACGATTCTTAATGTCTTCTGGCTTGAATACTTCTACTTGACATTTTGCAAAATTGATTAGTTCCTCATCTCTTGTGATTAGATAAACTTTCAACCTCTTAGCAATTGCAACATGAAGGTAATCGTAAAAACTTAATTCCTTATGACTCTTTTCCCATTCTCTCGCTTGCTCGTAATCTTCGGGAGTTGTCTTTACAATCTTGATAAACTCAGATTCTTTAAGAAATGCTTGAATAACCTCAAATTTATTCTTTGTTGTAAAATAGAGTTCTTTAAGAACAATGGTAGAAACAATTATCTTCTCATTATTTTCTTCAACTTGTTCAATAAAATCCTTTGCTAATTTCCAATACGGAATTCCTTTTGTTGCGTCGCCTTCTTTCTTGAATAAATTTAGCCATATACAGGAATCTAGATAATATTCTCCTTTGCTCATGAATAGTTAAGTTTTGTTAGATTAATAAGAATTTGCATTAAGAAATAAAAGTGAGAGAGTTATTAAAATATGTAATGTTGGTGACCACTTCATTTTCCTATACTTAATATTTCCTTGTTTAAATAGATTTCTTTCTATCTAGATATATGGACAATTTTCAGTTAGGCGATCGTGATTTATTGAGAGAATTAAATGAAACTCTGACTCTCTAAATAATTCAATAAAAATTTTTCTAATAGCTCTAACAATCTTCAAGGAAAATTAATTTTTTGGACAAAAGTAATGGTCCTTGCTGTGAGATTGCAAGCAATAGTTATCGGAGTTCAGATTTATTTAACTTTTAGATAGGATACTATTCTTATTAGCTAAAATTTTCTCGTTCTAATAATACATTTGTCTTTAGAATTTTGTTTTTTATTTGATATTTATAAAAGCAAAGTCCAAAGCAACTTTTAATAAGAATAGGGATTATCCTTCTGGAAGAAATTTCCCTGTAACAGGATCTACTTCTGGAAGAAATTCCCCGGTAATAAAATCTCTCCCTGGAGGAATTTGAGTTTTTCCTTCTTCTAATCTCTTTTTTTGGTTTCTAAAAGAGTAAATTGCTGATTCTAAACTCTTTTCAGCATAAGGAAGGTCTTTAAAACTTCCATCTCTATTTCTTTCAATAATATTATGATGATCAAAAGATCTAACATGACTATGGAAATCAAAACCACCATATCCCAATTCCTGAGCTAATTCCCAAGCTTCATCAAGTTTTCTTTCATAATCTTCAGATTCCCAGAATTCTTTTTTGATTGGAGTGCTTCGCTCTTGTTCATCATTTGAACTATGTCTTGAAGTTTGCTTGTTTTCACGTCTTGGTAACAATCCTACTAGACTTGGGATTGTTCTCAGATATTCTATTATCCTTTTCATAAGAAATTAGGATTTAAGAAGCTATTTAAAATTATGCTACTCCAAACAGAGTAGTAATATTTATATAACCTTAGATATCCTTGTATTATATGGCAAACATGAAATCATTGAAAATATTTGGATTGACTGATAATGATATTCAGATATACAG
Organism: Nanobdellota archaeon; assembly: GCA_022561055.1. Lineage (GTDB taxonomy): Archaea > Nanobdellota > Nanobdellia > Pacearchaeales > GW2011-AR1 > JADFRY01. The sequence continues at coordinate 15,037 of JADFRY010000002.1, forward strand.
GGCTTTGTTAAAATTAGGAGAATCTTCTACTGGGAGGATTATAAAAGAAGCGAGAATTGCTAGTTCAAGAACATATTCTTCACTTGATAAACTGGAGAAAGAGGGCTTTGTAACTCACATATTGAGAAATAATGTGAAGTTTTTTAGATCAATAAACCCTGATTACCTTATTGAAAAAGCAGAAGAAAAACAAAAAGAAATTATTGGATTAGTTCCGATTCTAAAATCACTAAAAACAGAATCAAATAATGATTATGCAACCATATACGAAGGAAGAAATGGATTTAAGCAAGCATTCGAACTAATTATCAAGGAATGTTCTTCTAAAGATATTATTTACACAATCGGTTTTTCTGACTTGAATTATGCTTCAGAGTCTTTAAGAAGATTCTTGAAATCGATTGATAGAAAAAGAATCCGCAAAAGAATAAAGATGAAAATGATTCTTAACGAAAAAATGAAAAATACTATTGGAAAAGACCGCCAAAGTGAAAAATATACAGAAGTGAAATATTTAAGTAAAAAATTTATTTCCCCAACTGCCATGAATATATTCAAAGATTATGTTCTTATTGAAATTTGGCGTGAAAATCCTCTTGTATTCTTAATTAAAAATAAACAAGTAGCAGATAGTTTCAGAACTTACTTTGAGTTGCTTTGGGCTTAAAAACATATTAAGAGAGCACCTACAATTAGACATAAATATTGTTAGAAGAATTAAAACACCGAGTACTATAAAGCCAGTTATTGGACTTCCTGTAGAAGGAATGCTTCCTAGTGTTGTTCTAGTGGTTCCATGATGCAAAAATATTATTGATATGATGAAGAGTGGGGAAGGTTTGTAGATAGATTTAAAATTTATAATCTTCTTTTACACTTCTTATCCCTACTTCTTCCCCTTGTCCTTAAATCCTTCCAATGCCCGTAAGATTTCCAGGGGTATCGCAAATATTACAGTATTGGATTTATCAGCGCTTAAATCATTTAATGTTTGTAGAGTCCTTAAGTGTAATCCTCCGTCTGACTTTGACAAGGTTTTTGCTGCACTTGCCAGATTATCTGCTGCAATAACTTCCCCTTCGGCTTTTAGTATATTTGCTCTTCTTTCCCTCACAGCTTCGGCAGCCCTTGCGATTACTCTCTTCATATCATCGGGCAATCCAATATCTTTTATCTCTATTCTAGTAACCTTTATTCCCCATTCGTCTGTTGCGGCATCTACTATGCTCTGTATCTTAGTCGAGACTTTTTCTCTTTGTTGTAACATCTCATCCAATTCAAATTCTCCGATTATATTTCGCATAGTTGTTTGTGCAAGCTGAGCAGTAGCAAACTCAAATTTTTCTATCTCTAAAATTGCCTTAGCTGCATCTTTTACTTTGAAATATAAGACAGCATTGACTTTTATTGATATATTATCTTTACTCACACATTCTTGAGTATGCACATCAAAAACTCTAACTCTTAAGTCGACTCTCACCCAGCTTTCGATTATGGGTATTACTATTCTCCAACCAGGCTGCATCAGTCCAACATATTTTCCGAATCTGAATTTAACTCCTCTGTCAAACTGGTTAACTTGTTTGATAGTCCATATTAAAAGAAGCAGAATTACAGTTCCCCAAACATAATATGTTAGAGCCATTTTATGTTTTTGACAAGAATTAGTCCTTTAATAGCTTTTCTGTTTCTTAAGTAGATAGGAAAGTAAAATAATTTATGATTTTTTATCCAGAGTAAATAATCACCTGGTTTCTTATAAAACTCCTTATTTGGTTAAAATTGCTTGATGGTTTGCATTAGATATAATCCAGTAAGCATACCTGGTGTAATATATGCTACTCTCTCGGCAATATCTCTACCACTCCGATTGGCAAATGCTCTGTCAATAAGCGGAAAAGCAAATAATGAGACAAAGCCCGTTGACACAAAATTTTTAGCATGTTCATATCCAGCATCTCCGCTTCCTACCGCCATACCCATGGCTAGTCCTCCTACAAAGAGAGTTGTTCTATAAATAAAAACATTGAGCGCGGAGCCTGCTCTACCAGTCTCTCCTGGTTTACTTATACCTATAGGGTCTGAATTTCCAGAAACCGATTCTTCCAACCCCATGTGCAAACTCCTTTCTGTCATAAACATTTTTTACTTCATTTCTATTTAAACCTTTCTCACTACTAACTTAAAGTAAATAATCACATGGTTTTTTATTTTAAAAAAGGATAAATTGAATATGAGGAAATTAAATAAAGAAATTATAAATGTATTGAATTAATAAGTGATAAATTAACTAAATTTAAAAAATTTTAAAATATACCACATAGCTTAGATTCTAATTGCTTTCTTGTAAAATACTTTGGTTCTATACCATCAGAAATTCGTTTTCTATCTAATCTTGCCTGAGTTTGAGCAATTGCCATTTGATAATGTGGGTTATTTTCCACTAAAACTCTTCCGATAGTTTTACCCACTTCAATGGCTTTTCTGTATGTTTCTCTAATAGTCATTTTAACTCAATAATTGTTATATTATAACCTTTTTAAACCTTTCTATTATCACCACTATAGAGTAATCTATTAAAGTAAAAAACCACATGATTGTTCATTTCTAAAAAATCTCTCACAGAGAAATGAATTGTCTAAGGGTGTATTATTTATCTTAGACCTTTTACACAGACGCTACTTTATACACAAAGCCTGTTTCTTTTTCCAATTTTATCAGTTCTGTTTTCTCATAGTTACTTTTTTATATCCTAGGAGGGGGGCAAAGAGGAAGTTAAAGAAGTTTCTTTTTATGTCAAAGACAAAACCAGCTTTATTTGTTTTTTTGAGCCCGTGTTTTTTGTTTAATGAGATGATTTTTTCGCCATGGCATATTACCACTATATCCTTGTATTTAGGTATGACTTCTTTCATAAGTTTATTTGCATATCCTCTATTTCTATATTCTGGGGCAGTATACAATGTTCCCATCTCATAATACTTATTGAAATATCTTTTTATTGTTAAGAAAGAGATGATTTTATCTTTTTGTTTTATATAATAGAGGTCTGAATTGAAGAGAATGACAAGAGGGTCTAATGAAGGGTTTTTTATTATTGTTTTCATGACTTCCGGATGTTTTCTTATTTTTGATTTGTGTATTTTCATCTAAATATCTTCTATATTTAAATCAAAGAAAATTCCTTTAATAACTTTATCATCTTCTTAGAAGAGTAAAGATTTGATATTATAGAAATATTTAAAAATAGCTTTGAAGTTGTTTTTTTATGGAACAAACAAGTTCATTTGTAATGAGAGCAAATTTGCCAGAGATGCCCATACCTTGTAGGGTTTATGTCCATCAGGCTGGAGTGGATGATGTCTTTGGTGGTCCAGAAAAGGCTTTGAGCTATACCGAGAATTTGGTGAGAATTATTAGTGAAGAGCATATAGAGGTACAGGATTTACTTGATCAAGACACATTCGATTATTTAATAGCGGTAACCTGGGGGGATATAAGGGCTCCAAGAGGAATCAACCAACGAGTAATTGACTTCTTTGGTTTTAGTGGTACTGAAATATGGCCTTCAAATCCAGATGTTACCGCATGGGTTTATAGGGAGGGACTCTTCATGTTACGGGAAGACATAGCTACAGGAGATACAACTTGCGGAGATACCTTAATTATGCTTGGCAGAGAGGAAGAGCATAGAAGGACAACTCCTAGTTTAGAACATTACATGTTAAATCCACCCTATTTAAGAGGTTTAGAACCACCTAAGACAATTACTAGGACAAATAAAAAAGCACAACCTCTTGCGTAATAGAGTTTTAATAATTTGATTAACATCAGTTTTATAAATCCTAAAAATATAGGTTTCTCTTTTAAAGAAGAAAATTATAAATTTTAACCCTTTCCAAAACATTCAACACTGCTAACAAATACTTTATAAAATCTATTTTATATATAGAGATATGCCAAAAGATCCAATTTGTGGTATGAATGTTAATGAGAAAGAGGCGAAAAAGAAAGACTTAGTCGTAACAGAAAAAGGTAAGACTCATTATTTTTGTAGCGATAATTGTAAAGACAAGTTTGCTGGTGCTGGTAAGGATGTTAAGAAAGAAACAGTTCCTTGGTATAAGTCAGAGGCATTTGGAAAAGCATTTCCTTGGGTTTTGGGGATAGTTTTGATTGGCGGTTCTCTATGGTCTATTTTAGGAGGTTTTATGGTTATTTATATGGGGGTGTTTTTCATTGTTTTTTCTTTGATGAAAATGCCTGACTGGAAAGGATTTGTTAATGCTTTTTCTATGTATGATGTTATTGCTAAAAGAGTAAAGGGTTACGCATGGATCTATCCAGGGATTGAGTTTGTTCTTGGTTTAGTGTATTTGTTTGGTATTTTTATTACGGGTGCTGCTTGGGTTACGCTATTTATTATGGGTATTGGTTCTATTGGAGTAGCAAAGAATATATTTTCAAAAAACAAGGTGAAATGCGCATGTTTAGGAACAAAGATAAACGTGCCTTTGACTAAAGTTACATTGTTAGAAGATTTGATAATGTTTGTAATGGCTATTATGATTCTAGTTGGTTTTGGGATTTGATTGTTTTACCCTAATTGGGCTTAAGAAGATTTAAATAAAAGTTATTTTCTTGGAGTATATGAGAAGACTGAGTCTTATAGGACATATAGTGTGGGTGGGTACTCCTATAGTCATAGTTGCCGGTGTTGCATTTGGTGCTTTAGCGAGTCGCGGAGTATTTGGCTCAAATGGGGTAAAAGATGTTTATCATTTTCAATATCAAGGTAGAAAGGCTGTAATTAAGTGTGAGGATCTAAGGTGGTTTCCAATTGATAGATATTATGTATCGTTTGATAATGGAGATAAAGTAATGCGAGGAGAGCGAGGAGAATTGATTACCGATGATGAAAAAATAATTAATGTATGGTTTGGAGGATACAGAGTCAGAGAAAAGATTGAGTGCTAAAAAATAAATTAGAGAACACTGAATTTCTCTAGTTATAATGATAAAGTAGTAACATAAACGAAAGGTTTATATTTATAAATATGTTATTAATAACTAATTGTATGGAATACAAATCTGAATCATTAGAGAGAAAGTTGGATAAACCAGATTGGAAACAATGGTTACCAGTTTATGGAGTTTATCAGGGAATAAGAGATGCACGTAATGGTAAACCAAATTTTATATTGGAACAAACTGAGCAAGGAGTTAAACTAACAAGACCTGCAATGTTTGTAGTAAGTGCAACTTATCATGCAGTTACAACTGTTGCGGTTAGTAAAGGAATAATTTATGGTTTATATCAACTTGCAGAAAAATTATTCTAAATCTTTAGGTTTTTATCTTATCGCCCGAATTCTGAATTAGACATAATCGCTGTTAAACTCCCCGAACGGAACGAAGTAGAGTAAGAATGCAGTGTGGTCGACCGAAGGGAGAAGTTCAGGGCTCGCCGAAAATTCGTTGTTATCGTTGTTGTCGAAAAATAGTTTATTAACTTTCAAGTGGTAAAAGAAACGAAAGGTTTATAAAGATAAACCTTAGTTCATAAATATGGAAAAACTTAAGATTTTATCAATACTCGGGATAATCTTACTTACAGTCTTTACTATAGTCATTTCTCTAAATAGTGCTTCAGCTTATAGTCATAGTTTTTTCGACCTATCTGATAAAATTGTATTTAAGGAAGATATTATGGGAGAAGACCGTGGTTTTTCATTGAGGCGTTCTACTCAAGTTCCAAGATTAACTGTTCATGGTTATTATGATTGGTCATACAGGCCAGATGTTTTATATCCACATTCTGATAGATATAGAGTTTCAGACAGGCTTGCATTGGAAGCTTTCAAAACATTCCAGCAAGATTCAAGGGACCAAAACGAGTTAGAAAGGATAAAGGAAAGAAACCGTTTTAGGTATGGCAGCTATTTTGGCTATGGCTACGGATCTAGGGGATATGGTGGATATCAGAGTTCCTATTATCCAAGATATTATAGCTCTTTTAGGTATGGTTTCTAGGAAGGAAGGGTTTTATAGAAAAGATAAATTTATAAGTATTAACTTCTTCGGAAAAATATGGAAACTGAAAAGATAACTGTAGAAAAAGTATATAGGGAATTGAAAAGACTTGAAAGTACACTAGAGAAAAAAGGGATTATAGCAGAGCAAGAAATAGAGAACAATATATCTGAAACTGCTTTATTATCTGAAAAGGCATTGGCAAAAGAATGGCTGAATCCTGAGGAGGATGAAGCATGGAAAGATTTATATAATCTAAGATTATCTAACATTATCTAAGATAATGTAAGATAATAAAATGACCCAGAATATTATTGATATTGGTGAGAGAGAAGGCAGAGTCATTAATATAGTGAAAGCTAAATATGGCTTGAAGACTAAAAGTGAAGCAATAGCGTTGATTACTAAGGCATACGAAGATGCTTTTCTTGAGCCTGAACTTCGTCCAGAATATATTGAGAAGTTAGAAAAAATAAAAAGAGGGGCTAAATACATTGGACCCTTTAGTTCTGTGGAAGAATTAGATAAGCATATAAAATCAAATGCGTAAATTTCTCGTTGAAAAGAAACTTGAAAGAATACTAATCAAACTAGAAAGAAAAAATAAAGAATTATATGGTCAAGTAAAAAAGAAGATAGGTGAGGTTCTTACAAATCCAGATATAGATCATTATAAGAATCTTAGATATGATTTAAAAGAATATAAGAGAGTTCATGTAGGAAGTTTTGTTTTAGTATTTAAATACGATAAGCAAAAAGATTTTGTTTACTTTGATGATTTTGATCATCATGATAAAATATATGGATGAGGATTGCGAGTTTTGTGATTGTTTAGTATCTACGCCTTTTTGAGAATCGAGAGTTTCTTTGAGTTCGGTGGTCTCTGCCTCTGGAACTTCCTCCCGGTCTTCTAGAGTTGCTTGAGAATCTTCGAGAAGTGTCTCTTCTATCGCCTCTTCTGAATCTTCCGCTTGAGAATCTTTGAGAGGTGTTTCTTCTGTCGCCTCTTCCGTGTCTTCCGTTTGAGAATCCTTCGTTTGAGAATCTTGGGGTTAGTTTTTCTATATTTCCAGGAATTTCCTTTCTTTCGATTTTTAGGGAGTCATCTCGCATGACATTTCTGAAGTTTTCGTAATCATTATCTGTGACTATGCTTATTGCCAGTCCTTCTTTTCCTGCTCGGGCTGTACGGCCTATTCTATGGATGTACTCGTCAGATGTTTTTGGTATGTCATAATTATAGACATGTGATATTCCTTTGATGTCTAAACCACGTGCGGCGACATCTGTACAGACTAGTATGTGGATTTCTCCTTTATGAAAACCTTCCATTAGCCTACTTCTTTTGTTTTGGGCAAGACCGCCGTGGATTGCTTCTGCTTCAAAGCCATATCTTTTTAGGTTTAGAGTGAGAGAATCTGAATTCATTCTTGTGTTGCAGAAAATCATGATTAGTTTTGATTTTTCTTTTTTTAATAAGTATACTATGGAAGAGAACTTTAGATTTTTTGGGACGTCGTAGTAGTATTGTATTAGTTTTGAAGGGTCTACATATGACTCTGCCGATATAAATTCTGGATTTTTCATGTATTTTTTTGTTATGTAGTTGACGTCTGAAGAAATTGTTGCGGAGAAGAGAGATGTTTGTCTTTTTATCGGGCATTGACTGATTATTTTTTTAACATCTGGGAGGAATCCCATGTCTGACATTCTGTCTGCTTCGTCTAGAACTAAGAATTTTAGATCAAACAAGTCTAAAGTTTTTCTCTCTAAATGGTCTAGGATTCTTCCTGGCGTGCCAACGATAATCTCAGATTTTGGGATATTGTATATTTGTGGTGATATTGAAACTCCACCATAAACCTCAGTGACTTTTAGGGCGTATTGTTTTGTCAGGTTTCTGATGACTTTTGTTATTTGACATGCCAGCTCTCTCGTTGGTGTGAGGACCAGTAATTGAGGGCCTTTTCCTTTTTCTAATTTTTCTATTATTCCGAGAGTAAATGCAAGTGTTTTTCCAGAGCCAGTAGCAGAGCTACCTACGATATCTTTTCCCTCTAATGAAGGAGGAATCGCTTTTTCCTGTATTTCCGTGGGTGAAGTAAATCTCATCTCCTCTAATATTCCGAGGATCTTTTTACTTAAGCCCAATTCCTTGAAGCTTTTCATCATAATAGGTTATACAGAGAAATTTTCAATTCTCTGTCTCCCAAAGTCCAAACAAACCATTGTGGCATCATGCAAGGACTTTGTGATTCTAGAAATAGGTTTTCAGTAACTCTGAAGCTATTCCTATACACTATCTTAATATCTGAATTTGAGGGTATTTAAACCTGGGGTTTGAGGAGGAGGCATTAAGACACATATATGTTTAAAGAAGTTAAAACTTTCTACCTCGCCAGATATAAAGCATAAACTAATCCGATAAATGCGAGAGCGACAACCGAATATACAAAAATCGACAAGATCTTGAGAACTCTTTTTAATTGTCTTTCTAAATCATCAAATTCGTTTATTTTTCTCTTCTTGATTGTCATAGTTATTTCTTCAACTTGTTAACAGGGTTTTGTTTATGATTGGAGATTAATTAACTATTTATTTCCTACTCACATAATCATTATCCTTTATATAAAACCTCAGAGGTTTTGATAAGTCTTTTGTTACACCTATTCTGGATCCTTTTAATATCTCATGTTTTTCTGAATTGTTTATTATGCAGAGATGTTTATTATTAGTAATATTTTTTCCATGGAGATATTTTGTAATATTAAGAGATTCTGTTAATAATCCAGGACCATTGGTTCTTGCTTTAAAATTAAGGGGTTCTACGGCTCTTATCAAAACTGCACTTGGCTCGCCGCTTTTTCCTGTAACAAAGTTTAGCATTTTATATTTGTGAACATTGTATATCATTATTGTTCCTGGAGAAGACCACATCAGTTCACTAACTTTGTTTTTTCCTTTAGAAGCCCTACTTGCAGGATCTTTTTCTCCTAAATATGCCTCTGTCTCAACAATTTTTGCTTTAAAAGTTTGGTTACTTAGTTTTCTTATTAAGATCTTACCTAATAACTTACGAGCTACAATTTCTGGATTTTTAGAAAAGAAATTATTAGTTAGAGGTTTCATTTTACTGTGTAGTTATTATTTTATTAATAAATTATGTATTCTTGACATGTCAAACTAATATGGATGTAACTTTTTCTTTAACTTATTATCCAAACACCATTTATCCTTGCCGTGGAGAAAGATAGCTAATGTCGCTAATGCTAAGCCAAAGTCTCTTATTGCAACATCATTGTAACCTAAACTGAAAGCTATTCCTAAAATATGAATAGTAATCAGAAAAGAAGCTACTCTTGTAAATAAGCCTATGATAAGAAGCAAGCCGAATATTGTTTCAAAAATTCCGGTAATTAGAATTATAGTTAAAGGCTGTATTGGTAAGTTGTATGCATATTGAGGTAAATACCCTAGAAAAAGCTCTCTGCTGAATATATTGTTGATGCCGAACCATATGACTACGAGACTTATCGTAATTCTAAGAAGAATCGGCGCATATTCTTTGTAGTTTTTCATTTTGTTAATTAGGTAAGATTGTATAAAAACCTTGTTAAATTAAGATATAGAAATATTTAAAAAATTCTGTTTTATATTAAAAACATGACAGAAAAATGTAAATCATCTGCGCTTTTTTATGTGTCAGACGTGGTTGTAAGTGTATCCGCACCAACGGGTGAAGAAGGCCAAGCGTGGTTCGAGAAGCCACGCCCAGGATATTCATCCAAGGATCTCCAATCGGATGAGAATTATTATAGATGTGTCGGCGGAATGCCATATACACGCTTCTTCACGGATTCTATAAGGATGCTTCTTGTCGATTGTGAAAGAGGATGGCCACAACCTCTTCCTTTAGATCCACCTCAGGAAGAGTTCTCTCATCCCTATTATCACTTCAGACGGTGTGGAGATGTATTGATTGAGTTAGTAGCTGATAACGATGCTCTCCTTTCACGTATGATTGAACGACTCGAAAAGTTAGGTTGATACAATTCAATTTATTTTTTTAAAAACAATTCCTATTCTACAATAAGTGTTCCTCTCATAGTGCTATGGCCTGAGCCGCATGATACAGAACAGAAAAATGAAAATATTCCCTTTCTATCTGCGACAAATTCTATATTTACAGTCGTGCCTGGACTTAATCTTTCGTTTATTCCAAATGCACTAATGGCAAAGCCATGAGCCACGTCAATACTTTCTATACTTATTTTTACAGTGTCTCCCTCATTAACCGTTATTGTCGAAGGTTGAAAATCCCATTGTCTTGCAATCATTGTGAATTCTTTTATAGTTGAAGTAGGTTCTGCCGGAGGTGTTGGTTCTGGGGGTGGTTCTGGAGGAGGTTCTGGTGGAGACTCAGGCTCTTGTGTTCCTGGTTCTGTGCCAGTTTGTTCTTGTTCTTGTCCTGAGGTTATGCTTTCTTGTGTCGGCTCTCGGTTAAATAAGAAAAATCCTCCTATAATGACTATTGCAATAACGACAATAATTCCAATCATCAGCCCCTTTCCCATTTTGTAGAGAAGGATTTGGATTTTATAAAGTTTGTGATAACCTCAGAAATCCTAAAGGATTTCTGGCCCTAAAGGTTTCTTTTGCTAAACCTTTAAGTTTATAAATACTCAACCTGATTTAATTTTTTAAAATGCGAGGAACTATTTATCAAATTAATAAGAAAAAAAGAACTTCTGGTGAGAGAGGTCTTCCAAAATTAGCAGTTGAGTCAGCTGAGATTACTTTTAATGGTATTGTTGGGGATTTTAACAAACACAGACATGAAGCATTAGATAACGATTTAGAGCAAGCATTATTGCTGTATATGCTTGAAACCATCAAACAATTAAGTGGGGAAGGATTTCCAGTTGAACCCGGACACTTAGGAGAGAATATTACAACAGAAGGTATCCCTTATGTTTGTTATGATATCGGAAAACAATACAGAATTGGAGAAGACGTTGTCATTGAGATATCCAATCCCTGTACTCCATGTAAAAATCTTCGTGTTCTTCCTTACTTTGAAAGTAGAAATATAAATCTTAAGAAATTATTACTTAATCGAAGAGGGTGGTATGCTAGGGTGTTACAAGAAGGATTTATTAGAGTTGGAGATACGATAGAGGAATTAGTGAGTGAATAAATTTATTTTCTGATAACCTGGCCCTAAAGGTTTCTTTTGCTAAACCTTTAGGTTTATAAGTCTTGGGTTTTTAAGATTAAAATGAGAGCGTTAGAAGTTTTATTTATAATTCTTTTGCTGGGTTTGTTGGGCAGCTCAGTTTATTTTTTATATTTGAATTTTCCAGGAGAAAAAATTGAATTTATTCCTGTTAGTGAAAATAACAAAAATAGAATTGAATATAATAATAAAATTTATGCAAATAGGAGTACACAGTTTTTTCAAAATATGAGGTTTCCAGAAAAAAGAATAAGTTATAAAATTGAGAATGAGTGCGATTTAAAGAAAAGAGGGCAGGTTTTGGAGGCGTTGAAGATTTTTGAAGGCAGAACTGTTTTGACATTTTATCCTTCTGATATGAACCCAGAAATTGTTGTTACTTGCTCTGACCTTGCGCCAGACCCTGAAGCTAAGGGCCATTTTGTTGCAGGTGAAGGAGGACCCGTAGAAGTGATTAATACTTCTCTTTATTCTGTTATCTTCTCTGGAAAAATATCTCTTTTTAGAGATGATAAATGCAAAGAGCCCCGCGTGTCAGTACATGAATTATTTCATGTTTTCGGATTTGACCATAATAATAACCCAAATAGCATTTTGTATCCAACTTTGGATTGCGAACAAAAAATTGACCAGTATTTAATAGATGAGATAAATAGATTATATTCTGTCAAAGGGATGCCTGACTTGAAAGTCGAAAATATAGAGGCAAGCAAGGCAGGACGATATTTAAGTTTTGAAATAGAGGTGCTCAATCAGGGTTTGAAAGACGCAAAGGACGTTATGCTTAGTATTTATTCTGATGAGGTATTTGTAGAGAAGTTTGAACTTAATGATATTGATGTAGGGACCAAGAAGATTCTCACTGTTGAAAACCTCAAAATACGCCGGTCTTCTAAGAATGTTGTTTTTATTGTGGATGAGAAAAATAGGATAGATGAGATATTTGAGGATAATAATAAGGTAGAACTAGTTATTTCTAGTTCATGATATAGGAATTTAAAAAATTAAAAAATTAAAATTTACAGACTTTACTATTCTTTAGATTCTTCTTTATCCTCAGAAGGTTTTTCTTCGCTTTCGCTATCAGTGTCTTCTTCTTTAGATTCTTTTTCGTCCGTTTCTTCTTTTTTTTCTTCTTCGTTTTCTGCCATTTTATCTTTTTTTAGCTTGATTCCTTATGATTAGAGCGTTTTTAAATGTTCTTATTGCCTTCTTTGGGGCATTTTCCTTTTTCTCTTAGAAGTTATGGTTTTTGCTATTATTGCCAGCATTAGTAAAAGAATTAATGCGGCAGAGAGAGTTATGAGAGGCACTAAATAGAAAGTCTTTATTTTTCCCTCTTTTTCTTCTATTCTTATTTGAGAGTATGTGTTGCAATCTCTTTGGCTTGTGAGTACTGGCGCAGAGGTTTTGTCATAGTAAATCCATGAATTATTTTTGAAATCATACACAATTCTATAGTTTTGCCCTGCTTGGCCTCTCTTAGCCAGGAATACTATGCTTTCTATTTCATCTCTTTTTAACTCCAGTACTTGGTTGGCTGTTAAGAAAACGAGCTCTTGCCTCATGGCTTCTTGCCAGTTGATGTATGGGCTGATTTGCGGTTTTATGTCTTGGATTATGACTTCTTCAGAGCCGATTATTCTGTAAGAATCCAGCAACTCTTCGAAATTATTGCTGACGTTTGTGTATCTGAGAATTGTATCTATAGCTGTTTTGTCTTTTCTCTCTAAACATTTTGATTCTATAGTTGCTGAGAAACATATGCCAGAACAAGAATCAGAGCATTGCTTGAGTTCTTTATTTATTTCTAAAGTGACTTCCTGATTGTTAGCAATTTTCTTTATGTTAATTATGAATTCATCTTTCTCGAGTTTGCACTCATTTTCCTGGCATGAAATCTTCCATTTATTAAAGGTAAAGGACGGCAAAAGGTTTTCTTTAAGTGTTCCAGATGCAGAAGCCGAGACCAATTTCAAATGGGGTTTTTTTATTTCAGTTGCTTCTGTAGGAATTTGCAATCTGACAGAGAGCCCTTGCGGGAAATCAGTTTCTTGAATTATTGTCAAGATTTTTGGATCATATTGCGTGGGAAGTATAAACTTATTATTTTCCGAAGAGACAATTTTTCTGAGATTGAATAGATTATAACTGTTTAAGACAACCTCGGCTGCATAATCTTCTGATGATGTTAAACATGAAGATACTGAACTTACTGAAAATAAATTTATTGATAGTGTTAATGATGTTAAAAATAATAAAATCAAAAAAACTTTGAGTTTTTTGTTAGTTTTTTGGATGCTCAAGATTGCCGATGCAGAAGAATGCAATCTTGACACAAGAGAAAATATTATTTTATGTCTCATCAAATATCTTCAAATATAAATTATATAAGTTTTATTGGGGTTTCGTGATAGTTTCTCCTGAAGTCCTTTGGGGTGCGGTAAAACGCGAAGTTTTTTGATTATAATAGAGAATGATAATGTTTATAATCTGGTATTTGCGAGTTTTGGCATGAATGATGAAAGGTTAGTTGATAAGGAAAGGTTAGTTAAGATTGTTGAAGATTTTCGAGGAAGGGTTGCTGTTGTCGGTGATGCTATGCTCGATGGTTATTTGGAAGGTGTTGCCGATAGGTTTTATCAAGAAAGGCCTGGCAGAGAGCTATTTACAGTAGTCGGAGAACAGAGATTTGTTCTTGGTGGAATGCTTAATGTAGCAAAAAACGTGATGTCGCTGGGAGGCACACCGATTGCATTTGGAGTAATAGGAGATGATATGTCTGGCAGAGAAGTAGTAAGATTGTGTGAAGAGGACGGAATCGAATTTCATTGCGTTAAAGATGGGCAAACTCTTCTTAAACAGAGAAGGGTAGAATTGACTCATAATGATATTCTTGGAAGAACTGACTTTGGAGAACTCGTCAAGGGAAAAGATGGTGAGTTTAGCAGTCGGGTAGAGGGAATCAGCGAAAGCATTGCGAATGAATTATACGAAGATATCTCATCTCGATATTATGATGGTTTTATTCTTTCTTCTTATGATAAAAGGATATTCAGGGATGAGGATGGAAACTTTCTTTCCAGACCATTAATTCAGTTTGCGCGGGATAGAGGAATTCCAATATATGCGGATCCTAAACCAGAAGATATTAGAAAGCAGAAGTTTCTATCTGCAACTTTGATTTCTCCGAATGAATCTGAGGCCCGAGAGGTGAGTGGCCCTGATTCTGAGAATAGGAGTATTGAATATGTGGCTAGAAGAGTTCAGCATGTTTCTGGTGTCGATTGTGTGGTTATTACTCGCGGAAAAGATGGCATGGTGATTCATGATGACAAAAATAAAAGATTTTATGAGATCCAGACATATGCGAGGGAAGTCATTGATGTAACAGGAGCCGGAGATACTGTTATTGCTACTCTAATGTTGGCACGTTTAGCCGGAGCGAATTTATTGGAAGCAGGCCAAATTGCTAATTATGCTGCAGGAATTGCGTGCGGGAAACTTGGGACATATGCTGTGGAGAAGAAAGAATTAATTGATAGGATAAAATCTGCTTAATTTATGGAAATCTCAGAATTTAATGATAGAATCACCGCCAACGTCTCTTTCTCTTATGCCAAGACTCTTGTATCCAATACAATCCTATTAATAATAATAAAACTCCGATAATAGTCATTATTTTATTGACTTGGAAAATCCCAATTCCACTGAAGATTACCCCGGCGAGCGTATAAACTGCCGCATTAACTGCTGGGTTTTTTTTCTTTTGCATGTTTGCATAAAGCTATTCCACCATAAAAACCTTACTGAAAACGCCCTAACCGAGAGCCGTATGGAAGAGAACATTTAGAGTAAATAATCACCTGGTTTTTTATTTTAAAATAATAAAAAATCATCCGGACCCTGCTCAGAAGTAAAAGTTTAACATCTAACGATAGATTTAAAAAAATCAGATTTTATCAAAACTAGGGGAGTTTAATTCACAAATTGACAACCAAAGACCCATACAAACATTGCAAAGATCCAGAACTTGATAAACTACTAAAGGATACGGTTTTTCTTTTAAGAAAACTAAAATTTACTGGAGAAAAGATAGGTGAAGAACACAAAAAATGGAAAAAAGAACTAGAAAATCATGCAATGAAAGCATCTAAGGGATTAAGGAAAAATGCAGAGGCTTATAAAACTAATTCTAATGAAATAGAGTTAAAAACAGTCTTTGAGAGTGCAAAAGCACATAATCCTCTTTTCTTTTATTTGGATACTTTTTTTATTGACTTAAAAAGAGCAGTAGAATTTTCTTTGAAATTTCTAGCAAAAACTGAAAATATATCTATGGAAAAATTCAGCTTAGGAAAAACAATTTACCAGCTTGAAGAAGGGTATACAAATCAAAAAAGTAGTTTTGTTTTAATGACTGAGAAGAAATATCCGAAATATTTTGAATATCTGAAAGCAAATAAATCTTGGTTACTCGATATTCGTAAAAAAAGTACAAATGCAAGTCACAAAAGCATTTATTATGAAGTGAGAGGCTTCGAAATTACCTTTAAATGGAACTCTGTCGAGTCTATCAAGGATAGGCCTCAAATAACATCTGGAGGTTTGAAAATTTCTGGAGAAGAAATCATCTCATTAATTAACAAAGATTTAGCTAAAATTGCCGAGTTCTATGATCAAACTGTCAATTTAAGAAAAGACTTAATAATAAATTATGATAATTACTAACCAATCCAGGATTATAAAAGTTATCGTTTTTCTAAATAATCACATGATTATTCATTTCTTCTTACCCACACAAATTATCACATGGAACACCATCGCTATTCCCATCTAAGATATTAATATCATTAGGACATTCATTGAAAACTTGCATTACTTCAGAACACGAATTAAAATCATTGCAGTTATAATAATCAAAATCGCAAATTTCATAATATATAATGGTAATTTCTTCATTAAGTTCCATCAGTTGTAATGCATCACTTCTTCCTGGAATTTTACAAGGAATAGTTCGAGTTTTTTCTTCACTACCTTTAATTAAAAAACTATTTCTAAAAACATCTTTACAACCAGTAATAGTAATAGATTCTACAATTAAACTTCTATTAATTTGATTCTTTAAGGTAAGTTGAATGAGATTTGGATGAGTACCCCAACGACTACAATTAAAGGGGCTTTCAAGAGAACAAGAACCTTTATCTAGTATTGCTCTTCCTTTATAATCGTCATAACCAACCAATATATTAGTTATGATAAAACCTTTTGAAACTAAAGCTAGGTTTTCTTCTTGAAGTGGTTGTAATTCTTCTTCTTGAGGTAGCTGTAATCCATCTCTTTCTGCTACTATGTTTCCTGTTATATTGAATCTTCCGCTAAATAAAACGATAAATGAACCAACCAATACTGCAATCAAAATAACAATTGCTACTGACCACAGATTGCTTTTTTCCATATAAAAATCAAGATTTTATTATATAAAAATGTGTCGCAACAATCCTTAAATATCCCTTTATGCTTAATTTGATATGAATAAAACGCATATAATCATCACAATAATAATAGCGGTTTCATTATTCTCAGTTGTATTAGTTACATCACAATCAGATGGTAATCCTTTTTCTGAACTTTTATCTGTGTTGGAGGAAATAAGAGATATTACAAATGACATTTTGTTTGAAGCTGAAGAAATATCAGATAAAAACGCAACTGTTAACGTAAACGTCACAAACGAGAATAATATGGCTAAGAGAGGTTTCATAACTATTAAAACACGAACAAACTTTGGTGGAAATACTCCTTCTTTTATTACCCATCATCTTCCTATCTATGTCACACTTCCCAATGGACAATGTAATGTTGTTATTTCCTCAGATTGCAACCCCCCTCCTAGTAATCCAAAGGACGTTTGTTTCATAACGAAAGCAAAAGATTTAAACACTTTTGGAGAGGTTTTTAATTTTACTCAAGATTTTGAAGGCGATTTTGAAATTGATGACGAGTTCTATATGGTGAGAATAGTACCCAATGGAACGGCTCAATATTCTCGTATGTATCTGTCTTACAATTGTCAATAAGGATATTTATAGAAATGAGATATAGATCGGCTAATTGTTAACCCCTTTTCATTTTTTAAAAAAATAAAAAATCTTCGTGTAATCAAGTAAGATACAAAAATAAATAAAGGATAAATTCCTTATTGTAACATGAAAAAGAGGGATTATCTGATTCTTATTATCATCACAATAGGTATCGTTGCAATAGGTGCCTTTCTAATTGGTGTTTTTTTCTTTTCTGGTAATAGTGAAAGTAATGGTTCTTTTCAAATTTCGGGTTCTAAAGAGTGTAAATGGGAGAATTATAAACAAGGGCTTTTTGCTAGTTCTAGTTGGACATATCAGGCAGAACTAAGTCAGAGTGCTTTTTTAGTTCCGTTGGACTTAGTTTATTCAGAAGTTGAATTTACAGGGTTTGGAGTGGTAGCTACAGTTACCAACAGCAGTAATCATCTTTTATTAAACAGAATTGATTGTGGAATTTTAACGCGAGACAAGTTCGCTTTGAATGATTTTACAGATACTTGTCTGGATGCACTAAACGAAGGAATGAATTTCTTTAATACCACTTCCCGAAGAGCTGTTATTATACATGAAATATTTGTAGAAATGAGATATAAACCGGCTAATTGTCTATCTTGATTTTTTAAAGAATAAAAATCCCCCTACCAAGAGCCAGAAATACAACTTTTCTAGAAGAAAAGTTCTATGAGTCAAAAGACTATAATTGCTTTCGCTAGGAGCGAAAGTTATCTGCGTATGCACAACCTATAAAGAAAGGGGATTTGCAATCCCCAATATCCCCCTACCAAGAGTCGAACTTGGGTAACCCGGGTTCTGCTACTTTTCTAACGAAAAGATTCTGCTCACGTTTCATCCTAATCCCTTTGGGAACGTCCACACTAATTTTCTACAGCCAGGTGCTCTGCCGTTAAGCTATAGGGGGCTCATTATTCCTAGAGAATTTTGTTTTTAAAGCTTTGTTGTTTTTTGTAAAGGCAGAGAGGAGTGATTGAGTATAAAGCGAAAACGAAACATTTAAATATGATAATCATATTAGTATGATTGAGATAAAAATGGAATTTGAAGTTACAAGGCTCGGAGAAAGAGGACAAATAGTAATTCCTCAAATATTTAGAGAGCACCTTAAGCTAAAGAAAGGAGAAAAGTTTATGGTAATGGAACAGGGTGGCACAATCTTGCTGAAAAGACTTAGTCCTCCGACAAAAGAAGAGTTTGAACAGCTTCTCAAGAAAACACATGAGCACGCGAGGAAACATAAACTAACAGAAGAGGATATGTGGCATGCTATTGAAAAAACAAGGAGAAGATGAGAGTTGTTCTTGATACAAATGTCTTTATTTCAGGAATTCATTGGTCAGGCTCTTCAGAAAAAATCCTCCATGCATGGTTTGATGATAAGTTTGAATTAATTTCTTCTGAAGAAACTATTGAAGAGATAGCTGAAACCTTAGCTAATTTTAAAATCCCTTTGCCTAAAGATGATATTTTACACTGGATAAGCATTATTGCAGGCAAGTCTATTCTAGTTAAACCAGAAACAAGTCTTGATATAATCAAGGATGACCCAGACGATAATAAATTTCTTGAAATAGCCTTAGAAGGAAAGGCAGACTACATAGTTAGCCAGGATAAACACTTGCTTAAACTAAAAGAATTTGAGGGGATAAAGATTTTGAGTCCTGATGAGTTTTTGAGGGAATTGTGAAAGATTGCCTTAAAGAAGAAATTGAATAAACGAGATTTATCTTTTAAACTTTCTGTTTGACCCTTAATTAACACTTAGGACAATACAGTCCGATAACTTTCAATACGTCCGACAAGTTTTAGTTCTGTCCGATAGGTGTCTGAAAAGTAATTTTAAAATAATCAAACTAAACTTCGTTTTTACGCCAAGCTAAAAGATAACCAACAACGATAGGAATTATTAAAATAGGGGAATCAGTTAAAATCGATGGGAACCAAAACCCTAATTTTACGCCCAAAAGTCCGACTACAACAATCAAATTCATCAACAATATTATTACGTACCATGCTATTCCGGCTTCCCAAGCCGTACGTTTGTAGTCTTGTCCTTTATCTCTATAAACTAAAAATAACGCCAAGGCTAAACCAATACCTAGGAAAAATGCTGAGATACCATTATTCCACATTACATCAATTGGGGGGCTGTCTGCCTCGACACCAAAAATGAGAAAAATGAAGAAGTTTGCTATGAATGTTATTATCCAAATCATAAATCCCAACAATATAATCTTCACTCTTTTGTTCATAAATAATTAAGGAATTAATTATATTTAAATATGGTTACTATTTATTCAGATAGTTATCAGGAATTATCTACTTTTTCGGACTGTGTTACTGGGACAGAAGATTTAAAAACACAAATTTGTACTTTCTGTTCCATGTCAACCGAATTTGATGAAGTGAGAAGGGGCTACAAAGAAAGAGCCGATGAGCTAATCAATAATTGGAAGCTCTTAGAGGACAGTTTCACCAGAGGTCATAGTTTTAGAGGTGAACAAATGGGTTTCCTTGATTATATCTCTAGAAATCTTGATGATTTTAGTCGTCATGTTAGTCCGAAAAATTTGCTGGTTTTTTTAAGAATCGATGAAAAACTTAGAAAGTGGAATCCGAGTGCTAGAGATGCCGTTAGTTATCTTGGACTCGTTGTTCAGAATACTGCTTTTAATGTTTTAGCCGAATCGAGAGAATCTGAATTAATGTTCGATGAACCACCGTTAACAGAAGAACATGATTCTGCTGCCGGAAATGATCTCTCCGAAGCCTATTCTTCTGCTGTCTGTGCTTTGTTGGATTTCCCTGACTATTTAATTGAAAGATTGACGGACTTTGCCAGTGATAGAAATAACCCTTACGATCCTAGAGTCTATGGAGTGGCAGCCAGACTCCAAGGAGCGAGAGACAAAACACACCGACAATTAGAAGCCATATTTAATTCCCACCTAAAAGTCAGAAAACCATTAAGCAAGGATTAATCCTCTGCTTTATCACTCGTCTCTGCAACAAAATAAGTTTTATTAGAAAATACTCGATGAATCTTGCCATCTTTTTCATAAGTGCCCATTGCTGCCGGCAATTCAAACTTTCCTAATACTTTAATCTTAGAGTAAATTATATAAGAAAAAATTCTTTGCTCGCCGGCGTTTAATTTTTTCACATGCCAGAAGATTCTCCTTGTTTTCTCATCTATTTTGTCAGGCTTTGTCCCGAATTTCTCATAAAGTTTTGTCATCCGCGGAAGCCTGTCAATTATTTTGACATTTTCAACAGGTTTTCTAACCTTTGCCTGAATTATTACTTTTAGCGCGAATTCGCCTCCCTTAGTCTTAACAAACGAAACCCTCTTATTAAGAACAAGATTTGTATACAAATAAATTTTTACAACGACTGTAATTAAAATAACTATGATCAATAAGATAAATGGGAAAGTATAATTTGTTGTTGAGGTTATGATTAATGACTCTTGTGGATTTAATTCTTTTTCCCATGAGTACTCGACAAAAAATCCTTTTCTTTCAGAGCGCAATGGTTTTTCAGAGAAAACAGTAAAAAGTCTGGTTAGCATATCTTTTCTTTCTGTTATTTCTGCTTTTATTAGTACATTCCCCTCGTTTGTCTTTCTGGAGATTGTTTTTCTTATTATTAAACCACTGGTCTCCTTAGAAACAGAAAGGCCGCCCTTTTCGAGATAATTGACCTCTCCTTTCTTTTTTTCTTTTATGTCCTGAAACTCAATCATAGATTCGAAGCTGTAAATTCCGGCAGTTAAACTTCGAATACCCTCTTCTTTTATTGCTACTGAGACATTAACTTGCTCGAGAGATTTTAGCGAGATTGAATCAGAAAATTCAAAAAAAGGAGATTTTATGTCTAATTTTACTTCACCAAAGTCAAATTTTTCCAGGTTTTTTATATTAAGAACCACATTTTCGTCGCCAGGCTTTATATTTTCAGCAACAATTTCAATTGCATCTTTTAATTCTACAATTTTTATTGTCAGCCTGTCTCTGAAAAATCCTGTTTTCTGTCCTTTAATTTCATAATCAAATGTATAAAAGCCTCTAATGTTCTGCTTTGTTTCTTCATGAGGAGTGACTATCACTTCTAATTCTTTTGATGAGTTTGCAGCTATTGTAAAAAGACTTTTTGGCTCTAACGAGACTCCAACCAATGAGTAAATCTCGAAATCATCTGTGATGCCATTATTTCTTATTATAAAACTAAACTCTGCCGGCTTGTCTATACCAACAATAATTACAGAACCTTTTTCTATCTTCTCAACTTCTAAATCTGCTGCTAAACCGAATGACGATGCAAATAAGACTAAAATCACCAACGGCAGGAATTTTTTCATATCAAAACAAGAAGGTAATTTATATTTAAAGATATCTATAGTAAATGTCTCTATGTGTTCATGTTTTATACGCAATCGGCAAATGGTGAATTAATGGAAAGGATAAGAATTATTTACCACTTATTAATTACTATAAAACTAAAGGTTTAAATACTGCATATATTAAGTGGTTGGGTAACAAAAATGTCAGAAGAAAGAATAACTTATGTATCAAGAGCTCAAACACATCAACTTGATCCAGCAAGAGTTTTTGAAGTAGTTGCTGATATAAATAAATATCTGCATTCTGCAGTTTCACAAGCACAGAAAGATAACCCTAATGACTTAAGACCTGCTTCAAGTTTGAGAGGAGATGGTAGAACATTAGCACTGAGTACGGAAGCAGTAAATCAACCTGGATTCTTGGAAAGCTTTGATTTAGCAGAACTTGTACTAGCAGAAGATAATAGTAAACTGACATTAGATGTTAAGGAACATCCAAGAGTTGCTATTCCTTCAGACGGTCTACATTATGTTGTCAGTAAATATGTTCTAAGAAAATAATTTCTAAATTCTTGCCCTTTGTTTTCTTACTTTATTGAACTTCGTTCTTAATTTGCCCTTTTTCAACTATAAACCTAATAAGATGATTTCGCACGTCTTGCTGTGAGGTCGAAGAAAGCTTTCATTTCATCTTTAAAATCCTGAACAATTTCCCTTACTTGATCTTCTTTTTCCAGAGTTCTTGACGGAATTATATATTTATGGTAAACTTCTTTAAAGAATCTATATATCGGAGAAGGCTGCCATTTAGTACTATAATCTTTCTCTAATACTCCTTTTATTTCTATTTTTATTTCTTGGAATTTGTTCATTTCCTCTTTTTTACCATCTATTTCAACCTCAACATCTGTCATTTTCAGAATTTTCCATCTTATTCGCAAAGTGATTCTAAAGTAATCTGTTATTTTTTTAGACGCAATCCATTTTACCTCAATTTCTTTTTCATTTCCAGTTAACTTCTCATTGTAGCTGTCTTCGGTTATTCTAAATAACTCGCCCTTTAACCAGTCATGAGCATACTCATATGACTTTTTGAAATTCCCAAACCCACTATACCTTACATCTTCTTTAAGTATTATGTCCTTTTCTACCATCTTTTAATATGTTATCCTCTTTATAGGTAAAAATAGAATAAATCTTATTTAAAACTTGTTGTGAGGATTTTACTTGTGCTTTTAATCAATATATGTTTTAAGAGATTGAAGGTTTGAAAAATTATTAATTATCAAGAACTGTTATTCTATCTGCTCGTTTGGCTCCGAACCTTACTTTGTCTGTAAAGTAATTATGATTAATCATCATACCCAAAAAATAAATTGTAAGCACCTTCACAACAAGCGCCTCCAACAAAGTCGATTGCACCACCTACAAAATCGACTGCACCACCTATTAAACCACCAACATAATTTTCTACAGCCCGAGCAGGAGGTCTCACTTTGTCTCTAACAGCTTCTACAGGTGGGCTCGCCGCATCTTTCGCTAATTTCGCCAAATCACCTTTCAAACTATCTCGTCTTGCCATGGATATTCGTCAAATAATTATTATTTAAATGCTTCTAATACATATCATCTCTGCAATTAGGGCAGAGTAAGCGACCTTCAACTTTTAACAATTGGGCAAATGAATCACATTCCTCGCAAATTCCTTCTGCGTCCCACTCATCACTGTCCATATCAGCAAGTTTTCTTAATTTTTGAGATTCTTCTCTGATAGCCCCCAGCTCTCCTAATTGGTCATACAAACTAGGGTCTACTTTTAAGATGTCTTTTAATGTCACCATGCCAACCAATTCTCCTCTTGACAAGACAGGCAGCCTTCTAAAACCATATTGCTTCATCTTGTTTAGAGCCTGCGTAATGTCTGCAGATGGTTTTATTACTGCCACTTTTCTCGTCGCTACATCTGTTACACTCACGTCTCTCAAGCTTAAGTCTGGCTTCTTTATAATAGTCCATAAGATATCCCTGGCTGTGAGAATTCCTATAAGGTTTTTGCCTTCTGATATTAGAAGACTATTGACTCTTTGTTTGACTAACTCTTTGGCACAACTATGTAAGTTAGCGGTTGGCTTTACCGCCACAAAATTCCTCGTCATGATATCGCCAACAGCGATTCTTCTTAACATTTTACTGTTAATTGAGTCATATTAAGTATTTTAATATTATTGTTGTGGAATTTAACAGAAAACTCTGGATTTAAGATTACACTCCAACCCCGAAATCTTTAAAAGCAAGAGTTTTGATGTTTTTTCATGACAGAGAAACAACCTATTTATATCATGCCTGAAAATGTTTCTAGGACACTTGGAAGAGATGCGCAGAGAAATAATATTTTAGCTGCAAAAGTAGTTGCCGATATTGTCAAGACTACTTTAGGTCCTAAAGGAATGGATAAGATGTTAGTTGATTCTGCTGGCAATATTATAGTTACAAATGATGGGGTTACAATTCTTGATGAAATGGAGATAGACCATCCTGCTGCAAAGATGATTGTTGACATAACTAAAACACAAGAGAGTGAAGTTGGCGATGGCACTACAACAGTCGCAATGCTCGCAGGCAAGTTATTAGAAAATGCTGAAAAACTCCTGGATAAAAGAATTCACCCGACCGTTATTGTTAAAGGATATAAACTAGCAGCTGAAAAATCAAAAGAATATTTAGAAGAGATATCTTTTCCTGTTGAAGACAAAGAAGTTTTGAAAAATATTGCAATGACGGCAATGACAGGAAAGGGAGCAGAAGGCAATAGGGAGAAATTATCAGAATTAATTATTTCGGCTATTGACCAGGTCGGCTCTGGCAAAGACGTAAATATTGAAGATATTAAAATCCAGAAATTAAAAGGAGATAGTGTTGAAGATAGTGAATTAATTAGGGGGGTTATTATAGATAAAGAGGCTGCAAACGAAACTATGCCTAAAAAAGTTGAGAATGCAAAAATTGTTTTAATTGATTTTCCGCTTGAATTAAAAAGCCCTGAAACCGAAACTAAAATTTCTGTTTCGACTCCTGAACAGCTACAGAGTTTTATTGAATCTGAAGAAAGAATATTAAAAGAAATGACAGACAAAGTCATAAACTCGGGAGCTAATGTTGTTTTTTGTCAGAAAGGCATTGATGATGTTGCTCAGTATTATTTGGCAAAGGCAGGGATTTTTGCTTGTAGAAGAGTAGCAAAATCAGACATGGAAAAATTAGCGAGGGCAACCTCTAGTAAAATTATTTCTAATTTAGAAGGTTTAACTGAAGAAAATTTTGGCTATGCTGAAACCGTTGAGGAAATAAAAAAAGGAGGAGATGCAATGACTTATGTTAAAGGATGCAGAAATCCGAAAGCAGTCACTATACTCGTAAGAGGAAGCACAGAACATGTTGTTGATGAAACAGAGAGAGCAATTAAAGACGGTTTAGGTGATGTTGTAGCTGCTGTTAAAGATGGAAAAGTTGTTGCAGGCGGGGGAGCTGTTGAAATTGAGTTAGCCTCGCGCTTAAGAAAATTTTCGAGAACCTTAACAGGAAGAGAACAGCTGGCAGTCGAAGAGTTTGCACAAGCTTTGGAATCAATTCCTGAAGCGTTAGCAGAAAACGCCGGCATGGACCCAATAAATGTTTTAACAGAGCTTAAACAAAAACACGAATCTGGTTTAGTTAAGTATGGACTGAATTTATTTAACTCTGGAATAGAAGATTGTTTTGCTGCGGGAATTATAGAACCTTTGAAAGTTAAGAAGCAAGCAATTAGCTCTGCCTCAGAAGTTGCTACGATGATTTTAAGAATTGATGATGTTTTGATTTCTTCTGGAAGTTCGAGTGGTGCGGCAGGCGGAGGAGGAATGCCTTCGCAATTTGCTGGGATGGATTGATTTGCGTAATAGTAAATAATAAATACATCACTCCTTCAATCTAGTCATGTGTGGAATTATAGGTTATGTTGGAGAGAAGGAAGCTGTTCCTATCTTGATAAAGGGTCTGGAGACTCTTGAATATCGCGGGTATGACAGTGCAGGGGTTTGCGTTTCAGTTTCTGAAGAATTAAATGTAATTAAGAAGAAAGGTAAGATTGCTGAATTGAAACAGTTGCCAGAGTTGTCTCAAATTAATGGGAATGTGGGTATTGCTCATACAAGATGGGCAACACATGGAGAGCCAAATGAAATTAATGCACATCCTCACACTGATTCTAAGAAGGAAATTGCGATTGTCCATAACGGTATTATTGAGAATTATTATACGCTGAAAAAGTTATTAGAGGATGAAGGATATAATATAGTTTCAGAAACAGATTCTGAGATTATTGCTCATTTGATAAGTAAATTTTATTCAGGGAATTTGGAGGAAGCAACAATGAAGGCGTTGCATTTTGTTGAAGGGGCATTTGGTTTGGTTATTATGCATTCCCGAGAGAGAAAAATTGTTGCGGCAAGAAAAGGTTCTCCGCTTGTTATTGGTATAGGGAATGGTGAGATGTTTGTGGCGTCTGATATTACAGCACTTATGGAACATACTAAGAGAGTAATATATCTCAATGACGATGAGATAGCTACATTGACTCCTAACAATTATTCTATAAAAACGCTTGACGGAAAAGAGATTGATAAAAATATTGATGAAATTAAGTGGACTGTTGATCAGATGGAGAAAGGAGGATTTAAGCATTTTATGTTGAAGGAAATATTTGAACAGCCTGAAAGTATAAGGAATATTCTTCGGGGGAGAGTAAAAGATAATAGTGTGAATTTAACATTAGACTTTGATTTTAAGGAAATAGAAAAAATTGTACTTGTCGCTTGCGGTACTAGTTGGCATTCGGCATTGATTGGGAAGCATTTTATTGAGAAATTAGTGAGGATTCCTGTTGAAGTGGATTATGCTTCGGAGTTTAGGTACAGAGATCCGTTATTAGACGAGAAGAGTCTTGTTGTAGCTATTTCGCAGTCTGGAGAGACCGCGGATACTTTGGCTGCTATAAAGGAGGCTAAGAAAAAAAAGGCAAAGACAATAGGTATAGTAAATGTTGTTGGTTCATCAATTACAAGAGAGGTTAGTTCTGGTATATATTTGCATGCCGGGCCTGAAATTGGTGTTGCGAGTACTAAAGCTTTTACTTCTCAAGTGGTTGCTTTGCTTTTGTTGTCTTTATATTTAAGAAAGGAAAAGAACTTATCTATTGATAAAGAGATTTTAGATGGTTTGGAGAGTCTACCTGAAATGATTGAAAAAGTTCTTGATAGCTCAGAGGAAATAAAGAAAATTGCGGAGAAGTTGAAAGATAAAAAGAATTTTCTTTATTTAGGGAGGGGCTTGAATTTTCCCACTGCTTTAGAGGGCGCATTGAAACTTAAAGAGATCTCATATATTCATGCTGAAGGTTATCCTGCTGCTGAAATGAAACATGGACCGATAGCCTTAATAGATGATGATATGCCGGTTGTTTTTGTTTGCCCTAAGGACGATACTTATAAAAAAATTATGAGTAATATGGAAGAAGTTAAGGCCAGAAAAGGAAATATTGTTGCTGTTATTAATGAAAAAGATGATAAAATAAGTGAGCTTGCAGAACATGTCATTGAAGTTCCTAAAACCTCGGAATTACTTTCTCCGATAGTTAATAGTATTCCTTTGCAGTTGTTCGCTTACTATATTGCAGACTTTAAGGGTTGCGACATAGATAAGCCTCGTAATCTGGCGAAATCCGTGACTGTTGAATGATCATTTAATTGTGAAAGTTAAGATTATGAATACTGTGTTTAATTTCTAATATGGAATATATACTATTTATCCTGTATAAGAATCTTCCAGCCAATTCCTGAAAAGATTGCTGCTGGGATGATAAAGAGCCAATTTATTGTGAAAGTTAAGATTATGCATATTAATCCTAATAGGGAGTATAAGACTACTTTTGGGTTTTTCATTGTAAATATGGGATGGCCGGGACTCAAACCCGGGTCATCGCGTTTTTGCTTCAGTGTTGATTTCGACTCACTCTTACTAGAGTACTCGTTGCGGTGAGCGAAATGGCAACGCGACATACTAACCACTATCAAACAAAACAGTATAATATATTTATTTGAAGGGTATGTGATATATTTAAATATTTAAGATAAAATGGTTAGATAATATATAAAGCTTCGCGGTATTAGTTTAGTGGTAGAACGGCTGGTTGCCAATCAGCAAACGGGGGTTCAATTCCCCCATACCGCATATAAATCATCATAAATAGTAAAACGCCCTGACCGCAAGCTTGCTAGGTTTGGCATTTTAAGGGGATGTCTTTTTATAGATGATTAATTATAGCAAGATATGACGCTAAATAGTGATTATATCTGCAATTGTGGTAAATTTCTATATGTTGATGGAAAAGATAGTGAATACTGCTTAGATAGGGATTGTAAAAACCATAAAGATCTATCCCTGCTAAGAGATAGGACTGAAGAAGCAGAAAAAGCATTTAACCAGAAAATGGCAAAGATTAAGATTAAAGCAAGTCTTTTCAGCAGAAATTTGTTAAACTTTTTATTTACAAGACAAGACCTATTGCTTTCTGGACTGCTAATCGAAGGAAAAATGCAAATCGAAGATTATCTTTACATATCTTTTTTAATCAATTTATTGAGTGGTTCAAATCTAACTGGGAGAGAATCAAGAATTGATAAAATGGATAAGTTTTTGGAAGAGGGCCATGAAATCTATCTTGCTTATATGTTTTTTCAGGACATGTTAGAAAAAAACTATGTTCTTGCTGAAACCTCCTCGAAAAAAATGAATCCTTTGAGATTAAAATATTTAGAAGAAATGAATAGACAAAAATTAGAATATGGGTTAGTTACAGAAAAAACAAAAGATGATGCTTTTTTTTATGAAGACTTAAACTTCAGAAGTTTAGGAAATATAGAATTTGAACTAGGAATGGATCTAGAGAAATATTTTCAAAGATTTTTCCAATTAATGATCCAAATAGGGTTGCTAACAAAAACAAACTATTACATTAGCAAGATTTACAATAGGGAGTTCAGTAAATACAGCATATGTGGGCTTTTATCACTCTTTTTTTCAGCGAAAACATTCAACAGTCTTAATAGAATTTCTAAAAAGGAACTTAGATTAGTTCTAGAAAAGATGGATTTTTCGGAAGAAGAAGTCAAAAAATTCTTTAAATTTTTATTGGGTGGCTCAAATCAAATTCCCTTTGCTTTAGAAGATGGAGATGATATAGTTTATGGGAAGTCAAACCTCTTCATAATTGCTCTTAAGTTTATGGGAGTCCTACCAGAACTTTCAATGATAGTAAAGGGGAAAATCTCTGCAGGATTAGTATTTGAAGAGAAAGTAAGGGCAGTTCTTAAGAAAAAGGGGTATATTGTGCCCTTTAAAAACGGGTTTAAACTATTCAAAGAATCTTTAGAATACGATCTTATTGCAATATCTATCGCAGACAAAAAAATAGTTGTAGGGGAGTCAAAATATCACGATTTGCCCCCTTCTGGATTTTCTGCCAAGAATTTAGCTAAGATCAAATTAGAAGATCCAAATTCTGGGGAAAAAGGAATTTGTTCCAGACAAAAAGAAAGAGGAAGGGAGATTTCAAATAATCTTAAAAGACTTCAAGAAAAATGTAAAGAAAAAGGAATAAACATTGAGCTAAAAGAATTTGAAGTGGTTCCAATCGCAGTCTTCAAGTTTACACCTTTATTAAAAGAGTATGATTGTGTCCGAACAACTTCATTTAAAAAATTAGAAAATTTTGAGATTTGACAGAACCTGTACATGTACAGGATCTATACAGATTCATTAAAAATTAACTCTTCTCAGAAAGGATTTAGAAAAGACGCCCTAAAATTGGTCAAAAAGGTACAACGCCCTGACCGAACAGAATACCGAATGGAATCCCCAAGAGATTAATTTATTTTCTTCAATATGACATCAATCAATAGGCAGAGAGGCATAAGTAATTTTCCATTAAAAGAAAGGTTTAAATAGGCCTTGAAAGTGGGTTTTTTATGGCAAACTCATTGAGAAGAATGGTAAATATAGACAGAAGGCTGCGTTCAGCTGAGAATAGACTTTATGAAGATAAAGAAAGGGCTGAGAAAAACCTTCAAGCTGCAGATAAGAATAGCACTAATTGGTACTGGCTAATTAGAACAACAGACCTTCAAAATATGCTTAAGTCTAATGGTTCTGACAGAATTGATGACGGAGTTTTTGATAAATTAATCAATCTACGGGAAAGAAGTAATGTTTCGTGGGGAGAATTTATTCCAGCCGATTATCCAGCTGGTATGCCAACATCCGTTAGTGGCCTTGCCCATTCTTATGTTAAACAAATGTTGGAAAGGAAAATGGGCGAAAGAGATTATAATTTTTTAGCAAAACTTGGAGAAGAGGATTATCATGCTCTTGCGTCACATTTCTTTGATAGTAAGGGAATGTCCAATCCATTAGAAGCAATGGAGGTAAGTACTCTTACTTTTAATATTTAATAATATTTTAAAAAACTTGTCAAAGGGGTTAAGGCACGCGAGTATTGTAAACTTCCAACTCTCGCTTAATCATACTCCAACCGGAATTTTAACCTAAGGTTTAAGATACTTATATAATATCCCATTATAATACTATTTAAATACCGTCGACATTTAATAATATTAACACATTTTTTATATATTATACTTCTATATAATATCCTAACCACTATACTACCAGCGCATACAAAAAACAAAAGACAGAGTTATTTAAAAGTTACCTATTGCTATATTCTCTAAACTAAAAAATAATGTCAAACTCTAATGGATTCTATAATAAAATTGTTTTCTTCATCTGATTCATCCAGGTTACTGACCGGGTCAACTATGAATTTAATAAAATAAGTATCATGCGGAATATTAGTATAGGTGAAAGATACTTCTTTCTCTGCTTCTGAGGCAAGTGTATCTATCGTAAAGGATTTTATAAGAGTGGTTCCATTTGTTAAGTCAAGGAAATGTGCACGGAATTTTGTCTCAATAGGCTTAGTACCAATATTTTTTAAAATTCCTACAATACCTATACTACAAGAAATATTAGTGTTGTTTGCGCTACTAGTACAACCTTCATTCTTTAAGCTTAGATTAAATGCTGTTACATCAAGAAACAAATTAATTGTTTGGTTAGTTTGATTAGTTATCAATGTAATATTTTCAGCATGCAAATTACATGAGGACTCTGTAGAATTCCAAGTACATTGACATTCTATACCTTCATTATCACACCCTAAAACAGACCATTCAGGATGATTTGAATTGCTCACACTAAAAAGATCAGATTCACATGATGTCTGATTTATATAATCAGAACATTGCCTTGGGATTGTTTGATTCATAACTTGTTCTGAAGAGATGGTCTCATTTAATTGATTACTATCTTGCTGAGACGATTGTGTATTTTTAATTATGATAATGAGAACAATTGCACCAACTATAATTCCTATAAAAATAATACTAATAACAAGATTGCTAATACCTCTTTTTTGCATATCTATATTAAAATTACTGTTTATATAAAAGTTTCTCAAATTTATTTAAATTTGTCTATCTTCAGGAATTCTATATCAATCCGAACTTCGATTTCTGAATGCTCTAGATTGTTTTTCAGATAGTTTTAAATAAGATTATTTTGTAGATTTTTTATGGGAAGCACAATAACTCGAGAACTTTGGGACACTCTGAGACAAGTTATATCTAGTCCAATCAGTGATGAATCTTTAAAACTAATGGAAGAAATAAGAAGTCAAGTTCAAGGGCATAGATTGCATGAGTTATTGGTTGGGTATTTTGAACAGACAAATGCTAAAGGTAATGAAATAATTAATTCTCCTCTTGTTATTGCTCAGACAGATGAACAGAGAAATGCCTTAGAACAAGGAAGACTATTAGGAAAGTCATATGAGTTAGACGGTATTGCAGAAATCGAGGGCGCTATGTATGAAAGGCATATTAATTTTTTGAAGAAAATTGGTGATTCGAGAATTGTTTATCGTGGAGATTCTAAGCTAAATGATGGACAATATTGCGGCAGATGGAATTTTACAACTTTCACTGATGGAGATCTTGCTTCCGAAGGCAAATTTGTATTGGTTAGAACTACCCAATAATCACTTCTTCCTTAATAAAAATAAAGAACCTTCAGGAACAATTCCTTTTTTTATTGATTCTAGAAAGTTTTGAGAAGCTTTAAAAACCGAAAAAACGCTTTATGAACATATAAATACATTTTCATCCACTCTTGCTCGAGTACTCGCTGTGGTGAATGGTGAAGAAATGTGTTTTCATTCACTCTTGCTCGAGTACTCGCTGTGGTGAATGAAAAGGCCTCATAGTCTAGTGGCAAAACGGCTCGTTTACACCGAGCAGTCCGCAGTTCGATTCTGCGTGGGGCCATTTTTATCATGAAAGTAACAAAGAAGGAATTTATTGAGAATAAGGAGTTTTATTTTAATGAGATAAAAAAGGGCAAAATCTTTGTTTATCCTACAGATACTGTTTATGGAATTGGGTGCGATGCCTCAAAACCAAAGGGAATTGAAAGAATAAGAAAAATAAAAAAAAGATATGACAAACCTTTCTCCATAATAGTGCCAAATAAAAAATGGATAACAGATAATTGTTATGTTAGAGAAAGAGACCTTGTGTTTTTAAACAAACTTCCTGGAAAATATACTTTAATCTTCAAGGTCAAAAATTATTCTGGGTTTTCTAGAGAAGAACTGATATCTGACAAAGAAAATGTTGGTGTCAGGATTCCTGATAATTGGTTTGCAAAATTTTTAGGAGAAAAAAATGTTCTCTTTGTTACAACTTCAGTGAATTTGTCTGGGAAAGCACCGGCAACCAGATTAAAGTATTTAGATGAAGGAATACCTGGAGAAGTGGATTTTGTAATTGACGACGGTGATTTGGGAAATACTCCAAGTAAAGTGATTGACTTGTCAGGGGAAGAAATTAAAATTATTAGATAGTATTGAGAATCATAAAAATACTAATTTATTCTAATAGGCTTGTGTACCATCGTGGCACAATCGAGGGAGGAGAGTTAAAGATTCTTATTAGATGAATTTTAAGCATTCATCTAAACATTCTTTCTGAAAATTATAAATCTTATTATAATGTTTAATTAGAAAATAATCTTTTGTGTATTTAGTAAGGGGGCTGTATTCCCCTTCAGGATACCTTGTTGAAGTTGCATGAGAGGATAAAATTTGTTGTAAGAGAAAATTTTTAGTAGTAATTTTCCCAACTTTTAAATTAGATTTACTAGAATCTATTTCAGATAATAGTGATTTGATTACTTCTATAATAGCTAAAAATAATTCTTCATTATCTACAGGAGTATTCTCTAAAAATTTCATTTCTTCTTTCAAATCGTCATTCACCATCTCTTTGTAAATATTTAGAGTTTTATGACTATACTTAAAGATTCCAGTAATACCTTTAGTTGTCTTTTCCACACTTTGTTGTAATAAGAAAATAGATTGAGGATATTTTCCATTTTCATAAAGTATCCTAGAAGACTCCAAATCTTCTAAGGCAATTTTTATAAAATTTTCATTTCCTTCTTTCATAATTTTCTCAGTTAAGCTTATTATTTAAAAATTGCTAAGATATACAACGTACGCCCTAAAATTGGTCAAAATGGTACAACGCCCTGACCGGACACTTACAGAAAGTTCGACGCCCTTATTTTATTACCTTTGAATATGGGTTAAATCATATATAAATCTTATCTAATTATCCTTTGTATAGACTTAATATTTCTGTATCACTTAAAACCTTATTGTAAAGCCTGAAATCATCTATCTTCCCTGTAAATCCTGCGCTACTACCAGCTGGTAAAGGCATCTTGTTTCCTACAACTAACGGGCCATTTGTATCTCTTATAACAGAATTGCTTGGAAGACTGCAAGTTTTTACCAACTCTCCATTAACATATATCTTGGCTTTCTGGTTTTCAACATCAATGGTTCCAGCAACATGGTACCACCAATCTTTTGCTCTAATTGGGAATGTGTTTGTTGTGCATGAAATCTGTCCAATTCCAATTCTATTCTCAGGAGTGAAAGCTAACTGTATATTGCCTCTCCAAACCCCATTAGGATCTCTAGATCTTGCTAAAAACATAGCAAACTCCCTATTATCACTAGATACGGCTCCAGCTCCACCATCAGGTTCTCCTTTCCAAACAATAGTTTGCCAAGGTTTCCAAAGTCTCCTTGTATTAATCCAAGCCGAAATAGTCATCTCTTCATCCAAATACAAAAATGGAGTATCTTCCACAATAACACGGCCTCTCCATCCGCTGAAATTAAGAGCTCTATCTATCTTCCCCCACTGCCATAAAGTTGCTCCAAAAACATCCGCATCATATCCATATAATGAACTGTCTGGTGTCTTGCCGTTCGCAAGTTCATCAAACTTATAATGCGCAACCAATCCTTCCTCAAGTTGCCATTTCAAGAACGGATAAGTTATATCTTCTGCAATATCCCATATACTATTAAAGTTCCAATTAACAAAAGTGCTCTGCATTCTCATCTCTGCAGTTGTTTTTCCAACACCGCCAGCACTCCGATATATGTTAGTCATCTCATTATCCCAATAAGAACTAACAACGCCAAACCCTCCAAAACCTTCCTTCCAACCTATTAGCCCTCCAGCCGGCGAGCTAGGAGTAATAACCATTCCAGAATAAGAATTAGATACCTGAATAGAAGGTTTTCCTCCCACGCTATTTACATTTCCAACAAGCCCTCCTATTGTGCCAAGAGGGTTAGGGTCGTGATAAAGGTGATTAATTGTTCCTAACGAAAAAGTATCTGTGATACTGCTAGGCAAATGATTATCCAAATATCCTACAATCCCTCCACCATATCTGTTTTGCAAATCTTTAATATTTACATTCTTGGCATAAGACCTTTCAATAGTCCCTCTAAAGAATCCTGCTAAACCTCCAATCCCATCTGTTCCCTGCTGCAAAGTCACATCTTTTACATAAGAATTAGATATTAGGTTATCATCAAAGTTCATAGAACTACTTCTAACATTAGCGGCACCAACCAAACCACCCATGGCACTAGGAAAAACATGTGTAGAATTTGTAATAAGTACTCCTTCGACACTTGAATCCTGGATAATCCAATTACCTCCCTGTCCAAACAAACCACCTCCAATACTCTCAATTTGAATTGTCCCTCCTATAACATGAACATTACTAATTACTGCGTTACTAACTCCTCCTGCCAAGGCCCCAACAACATATCTTCCTTTAACATCTACATCTCTCAAAATAAGATTCTTCACCTCTGCATTTGCAGGAAACAATGGGCTACCTAACTGTCCAAACAAACCAGTTTCTTGTTCTTCCCTAGAAATTTCTAAATTACGAATTTCTTTGTTATTACCATCGTATATCCCTAAAAAACCACCAAAGAAACTTCCAATAGGTCTCCAATTTCCATAACCTTGTAAGTCTATATCGGCCATTTGAATATAACAAGCGGACAAATCATTCCTAACATTATCTAAGTCTTGAGCAGTCCAAACCCTAGTACATACTGGGAAATGCCTTCTAATACTAACACTAGGCGCGGCTCTCTCTCCAACTGGCGGGAAGATTTCCTCCGAATCTCCTCTCTCGCTAGAAACAGGTGATCTAACAATCAGATAAATATTATCTTCACCCTCTCCAGCTAATAAATCACCACTATCAAAACTTTTCTTATCCTGCTTAACCTTAGGAGCTAACTCCACAACAGGATTACTAATAAGAAATATAATTGCCAGAACAACAACAGCAATAACAATAACCTTCCAATCCTCTTTTCGCATAAACTTAGATGTTTTTCTTACTTAAAAACTTTCTTATAATATTTCAAAAACCGCCCTGACCGAGCTTAAACGATATTCAACAAGAAAAGCTATTTTGTCTTTCGGGATTTTTGTTCCTGAAGGAGACGTGCGAATCTGCCTTTCTGTTTGATTAATTGGGAGTAAGTTCCTTGTTCCACTATTTTTCCATTTTCCATGTAGAGTATGTTATCCATGCCTTTTAGAGTCTCGAGACGATGTGCTGCTATAATTATGGTTTTACCTTTTAGTTTCGAGTCCATTGCTTCAAAAATTCTTTTTTCAGTTATGTAATCCAGGTTTGATGTGGCTTCGTCAAAGATGATAATCTCTGAGTTTTTGTAGATTGCCCTAGCGATGCCAATTCTTTGTCTTTCCCCCCCGGAAAGACGAACGCCCTTTTCTCCAATTATGGAAGAATCCCCAGCGCGTAGTTTTTTTATTATCTTATCTACTTGAGAGATTAGTATAGACTTATTGTATTTGCTTTGTTTTACCGAGTTAGTTTCAGAAATAGTTATATTATCTCTTAAAGAAAGATTGAAAAGTTCTGTTTCTTGTGGAACTATCGAGATTTTTTGAAGTATGGAATCAGATTTTATGTCCTTTAAGTCTGTGTCGTCAAATAATATCTTTCCCTCTTTTGGTATGTAAAGTTTCAAGAGCAATTTAAAAAGCGTTGATTTTCCAGAGCCCGAGGTTCCTACGATGCCTACTTTCTGACCTCTGTTGATTGTCAGATTCAATTTGTCTAATACTTGTTCTTTTCCATAGTTGAAACTCACATCTTTTAACCTTATTTTTTTCCAAGTGGTAATATTTTTAGCTCCTCTTTCATCGTGGGATTGAATCGACCTATGGATCTCCATCATTCTGTACAATCCGAATTTACTATCAATCAAAAATACAGTTATATTTGATAGTAAATTTAATGTGCCTCCTAACCTCCTAGTATATTCTATATAGATAACTATAGACCCAATAGTTAGTATGCCTGCTAAGACATCTTTTCCAACAAAAAGAATAAATATCAGGAAGAATATCGTTGAAATTACTTCTACAATCATCCACTTTCTTGTGCTGGCTGTTCTTCTCTCCTTTCTTGCCTGTAAGACTGCTTCCTCCTGACCTAAAATTTGAGATTGGGAGGATTTTTCAATCCCTAGAGATTTTATTGTTGCAATATTTGAGGAGAATTCATACGCCTTTCCTGAGGCATACTCTTGTGCAATTTTCAATTTTTGTATCTTTCTTGCAAGTTTCTTGTTTAATCTGATTTCTGCATAAATGTAAATTGAAATATAAAGAATTCCAATTATTGCGTATTTTATATTGAAAAATGCGAAGACTCCTATTATTCCCACTACGGTTACTATCATGCCTATGAATTGATTCGCGTAAAACCTTAGGAAGCTTTCTACAGCTCTTTCCCCCTCTTGAACGCGTTGCATTTTGTTTCCTGTATTCTCTTTATCGTGCCAAATTAAATCTCCTTGTAGGACTTTTTGCATTGATTCCACTTTAGCCTGTTTCTGAATTTTGATTACGAGTAAATTGAATAGGTGCTTTGTTCCTATTCCAATGAAATTTTCTGCTATCATGACTGCTAAGAGTGCTGTCAAAAACCAATAGAATGTGGAGGCTAGTGTTCCTCCTTCGATGAAATAGTCGATTATTTTTGCTAGGATTATTGGAGGAACTAGAGCTAAAATGGCTGTTATCACTAAGAAGAAAGATAAGATAAGAAATTCTACTTTTTTACCTCTGATGAAATGCCAAAGATCTTTTATAACCTGGGTATTTTTATAATTTATTTCTTTTACCATCGCGCATTCGTTTTAAGAAATTAAGGTTTAATAGCTTTAGGTCATGTTGAAAAATTTATTCTTTTAATTAATCTTAATCATCTGTAGTTAGATCCCGCGTGGGGCCATTTTATATAAAATCACTTATCTTGTGTTTTAATTCCAGATAAATAAGCCATAAAACCAAAAGAATTGCTTCTATAGATGGAATAAACAAGCTACCTAAAGGCTCAGGGAAATTGCTTACCAAATCTAATCCAATTGAAAAAGTTGAGATTGGATATAATGGAACTATTGAACCCGAAAAAATAGCATCTAAAATTAAATGAATAAAGCTACCAAAAGCTATCATTAAAAATATAATATTTAATTTTATTTTGTGTTTTCTTATTTGTTTAACTCTCACTTTTTGGAAAGCGAAAAATAACAATAAAAATATTAGAGGGATAAACAATGTGTGTGTAAATGTCTTATGTATTACTTCAAATGTAAAACCAAAAAAATATAGAATCCAGAAAGCAGCGATGTCTAAGTCTGGAATAAGCCCGGCAATCCCTGCAATTAAAACGTAATGTAGAGGAAATATTTTTTTTACCTTTTTTAGTTAATACTGTTTTTTAAAGGATCGTCATCTCAAATATCTTTAATATTAGAAATAGTTTGACCATGTCTAACAAACATTAATTTCATAGTGCAATTAAGATTTTTGACTATTAAAATTTATCTAATTTTATTGAACTCAACATTTTTATTTATATTTTATTTTGAGAAATAAAATAGAAGATACTAAAATTAATGTAACTAAGTTTGCAAGAATTAAAGGCAGATCTTTAATTAAAAATCCGTAAATCAACCATAGAAAAACTCCAGTAACTAGAATAACGTACATTTGCAAAGAGATGTCTCGTGTTTCTCGAATCTTCCAGCTTTTGATAACCTGAGGTAAAAAAGCGATAGTAGTGAGCAATGCGGCAAGCAAACCTAATGAAGTTATAAAGGTCATGCCTACGATAGATTAAAATGATATATAAATTCTCCCCACGAAATTCAATATCTATTATAGAATATCAAAAAGTCCTTGCGTTTCACCTCGGCTTGAAAGCCGAGGTTTGTTTTGGACTTTTGGATGCAAGAAAATTCCTTTCAGGAGGAATTTTCTGCACAGAGAATTGCAATTGCCAGCAATTCTCTTGTGCTCAAGGATTCTTTCTCCAGAATCCTTGACATAATCTCTTTTATAAATATTCAACACTTGAAGTTTGAATGAAAGTTGGAATAGTTGGTCCACTTTGTAAGGATATAAACATAATCGGAGAAGAGCAAACTGAACAGACTGGTGGAGTTACCTATTACACTGGGCAGACTCTTGTTTCTTTAGGGGTTGAAACTGTTGTGTTTGGGTCTTTTAATCTGGAAGATCCGCCATATGCAGGAGAATTTGACTTTGACCTCGTTCCTATAGAAGCGCGAGGAACAATTGTATTCAAAAATACATATCCAGACCCTCATAACTCTGACAAAAGAATACAAGAAGCTAATACCCCCAACAATAGAATTACATTAGATAACATCCCACTAGGGAGATTATCTGGATTAGATTATCTTGTTTTTGGGCCGCTATACAATGATAATATTTCTGCATCAACAATTCAAGCATTTTCTAGACAGGTTGGAAACTCTGGTACAAGACAAGTGTTGGCTCCTCAAGGTTTGATTAGATATCTGAAAGGAGAAAAAATTGTATGGAGAAATCCTGAGAATGTGCGTGATTCATTACCTTATGTGGACTATGTATTATTTGACGACAGAGAATTGGAATTTGTTAGTGGAAGGGATAAAATAATAGATGGAGTGCATTGTTTACAAGGAGAATATGGGGCAAAAAATGTTATTGTTACGCAAGGCAGACAGGGATCTCGGCTTTTTCTTAGAGATAAAACATATAGAATAAGGGCTTTTCCACCAAGAGAATTAGTTGATACGACTGGAGCAGGGGATTCGTATATGGCAGGATTTCTAAAAGCTCAAGAATTATTTGAGGGCCCTCCAGAACAAGGAGAGTTTGCTGCAATGACGGCAACAATGGCTATAGAAAGAAGGGGCCCATTTAATGGAACAGTGAAAGAGGTTTTGAAAAGATTGCAGTTAGAGAAGCTATAAAAAGAAGGGGAGGTTCTGTGAGAATTTTAACCTGCGACATTGTTCAAAGAGCGTTACCCCAATATTTAGAATATGTTCAATACCAAGCTGATATTTCTAGAAGAGTATTAGAGTATGAACATAGAGGAATTTAGAATAAATCTGCTTTCCAATTATATAAAATCACTAATTTTATGCTTTAACTCTAACCATATGAGCCAAAGAAAGAAAAGAATTGCGTCTAAGGAAGGGATAAATATTTCATTCAAAGGATAAGGTAAAAGGTTAATTAGATTTAATCCGAATTCGAAAAAGGACACTGGATAGAAAGGCATTATAAGTCCTATGAAAAGGGCATCTAATGCTAAATGTACTATATAACCTAAAGCAATCATTAGGAAAATCACATTCAATCTTAATTTATGTCTTCCAAGTTTTTTCATTCTTACATTTTGGAAGACGAAAAACATCAGTAAAAAAGCTAAAGGTATGAAAATATTGTGTGTGAATGTTCTATGAACTTCTGATATTGTGTATCCAAGAAAGTGTAAACCCCAGAAGACGACTATATCTAGGTCAGGAAGTAAACCGGCGAGTCCGGCGATTAAAACATAATGTAATGAAAAGAATCTTTTTTTCTTTTTTCCTTCATAGATGTCTTTAAACAAAGACATGATTACTAATGGTAATAAAATGTGCAATACTGCTAGTGGCATAAATGTAATGGGAAAAAGAAGTTTATATTTTTATTCCTTAAATTTTTATCTATCAATTTTCGTTATTAGTTCTCTAACTTTTTTCTCAATAATATCTCGCGCTTTTATAAATTCAGAATAGAGATATTCATCTGTTTCTTTTGCTACCACATCAGGAATATTCCATACCTCTACTTTTTTATTAATATGAAAGCTTTCCTTTAGCTCAGGATCTATTAAAATAATCAAATCTGCCTTATTAATCATTTTAGTAGTAACTTTTTTAGAAATATTTTTACTAATGTCAATACCTTTTTCTTTCATTGCTCTAACAACAAATTTGTGCATTTTATCTTGGGATTTAATTAAAGCTGCACTTTCGGCTTTACTATTTTTTGAATATTTATTAA
The DNA here is from genome assembly GCA_022561055.1 of Nanobdellota archaeon. Lineage (GTDB taxonomy): Archaea > Nanobdellota > Nanobdellia > Pacearchaeales > GW2011-AR1 > JADFRY01. The sequence continues at coordinate 55,735 of JADFRY010000002.1, forward strand.
AAAAAGCCTCTGCCATTTGGCTTCTAAAAACATTAGATTTACATAAAAATAATATTCCCATGATGATAAATTTGTATTTAGGTTTATATTTTTATTCTCTTTTGTATTTTTTTCCTCTTATTCCCCACTGGAATCTTAACAACCAACTAAGTAATGCACGATAGCTTTCTGGTTTTGTTTCATTCTCAAATTTTCCTAATTTTAATACCTTTCCGATATCTGTAAAGAGAGCTCTTTCGCTAGATTCGTCTAGTCTCTCATTGGAAATTATATTAGACATGCCTGCGCTCTCAATCCAATGAGCATTTGAAATAGCTATCCAACACATGTCATTATCTTCTGCGAATTTTTGGGCTAAGTCATTTGCTTCCATGCTGTATTGACCTATTTTAGGGAGCCGCGATAAGCGCCTTGGTAATATCATCTGAGCATCATATCCTTCTATTGCATGAATCTGGTCTCCAAATTCCTTTAATAGCTCTTGCGCTCTTTTTAACCCAACTCCAAAATGGCTTTCTAAACCTACATTTCCGAGAAGTTGTATAAGGCCACGACGTGAAGCATAATCTATCGTGTGTTCAAAATCCTCTCCGTTGGGAACTTGATTTGAACCTATCACGACATGGGTAAATCTTTTTCCATTTTCTTTAACTATAACTGCCTGCGCATTTAGAAATTTTACTTTTCTTTGTCCTTTTTTAACAGAGATAATATTTTCTCCTACCTCTGGTTCATAATCTTCTGGAAGAGACTCGGCATAACTGGCAAGACACCCAAACCTATCTGCTGGACAAGATGGGATGAGTTTTGGGATATGAAAATCTTCGCTTGTTATTGCACATAAATCTATTCTTCTTTCTAAACAAATATCTGTATGAAGCTGCAACAGGTTTTTTCCTTTGTAGCCTTGACTTCTTAACCAATATGGATGATACCCTATTGGTCCATGCATATGTAAGTCTATTTTTACCATAAAAAACCAACCTATAATCAGTTTATAAATATTATGGTTTACCCAACCAATCCTCTTAATAAGTAACCAACAAGAAACGCTAACGTTGCAGCGATTCCTCCAATTAACAGAGTCTCAAATGCAGACTTAAAATAGTTCTTTTGTACAATCCTACCTTTGACTCCGCCAACTATCAATAATGCTATTCCTGTTAAGACGGCAGAGTAAAGAAATTTGTTCGCGTCTATAAATGGCACTGCCAACGCAAGCACAAAAGAAATCAAGGGAATAAATCCTATTATGAAAAAAGAAATAAAAGTTGCAAATGCTGTTTTTGTAGCATTGACGTTGCCATAATATCTATGTTTGTGTTTTATATGTAATTCTTTTTGTGATTTTGTTGATAAATAATTTGAAACAGCCATTGAGAACCCGTCTGCAAAAAGATTTGCAAATCCTAGAATTAAGACAATTGATGAGCTTAAAGATGCACCAACTACTCCTGCAACTACTGCAAAGGTTGTTATTGCTCCGTCAATACCTCCATAGACAAATTCCGGCAGATATTTTCTTTCAATATGTTGCTTGGGCATGTTTTATAGAATAGAAAGAGAGTTTTATAAAGGTTAATTTTAAAAACCCTCAAAAAGTAGTTTTCTTATGGTAGAAGAAAAACCCAAGAATCTTGGTCTTAGCGGGCAGATATCATCTCCAACTAAGTATACTCCTCCTAGTGAGATGCCTATTCCATCTGAGGCTCTTAAAGAAACAGATAAAGTAAAGAAAGAGCTGGAAGATTTTAAGAAAAAAGTTATTAAGAAATTTCCTTTTACAATTTCTTTGAGCATTTTACCTGCTCATTCATTTAAGTTATTTGAAGAGGATGAGGGTTTGCTTCCTGAAGAAATTAAAAGAAAGCCTTTACATTTGATATTTATCATACCAGAAGATGAATTTAAAAACATCTCTAAGAAAATAAAACCGGAGATTATAAAACTCATTCAAGAAACTAAACAGAATTTATGGGTTCATATTAAAACTCCAGTTGATGTTTGGAATTATGGGCTTGACAGCAAGTTTGAGTTTATTGATGCAATTGGAGGAAGCTTTCCTCTTTATGACAAGGGACTGTTAGGATCATTAAGGGTTGCTACAATCCATAAGTCTTTAGTTTTAAGAAAGTTTGAGAAGTATGTAGCAAGTTATATTATTGGAGGAAGTCTTGTGCGAGGGACGGCTGATAAAGACAGCGATGTTGATACTTTTATTATTATTGATGACACTGATGTCAAAAGAATGCCACGCTTACAACTTCTTGAGAAACTTAGAGGAATTATTTATGATTATATAAGAGAAGCAACTGCTCTCTCAGGCGTGAAAAACATTCTGAATGTTCAGGTTTATCTCTTGACTGACTTCTGGGATAATGTGAAAGACGCAAATCCAGTTATGTTTACTTTTATTAGAGACGGAATTCCTATGTATGACAGGGGAACATTCTTACCTTGGAAACTTCTTCTGCAAATGGGAAAAATCAAGCCAAGCCCTGAGTCAATTGATAAATTCATGAAGTACGGAGAACAAAATGAATCTCTTGTGAATAGAAGACTAATAGATGCGATGATTGATATTTATTGGGGAGTTATCACTCCGACACAAGCTTTAATGATGCTGGCAGGACACGCTCCACCTACACCTAAAACCATTGTTCAAGATGTTAAGAAATTATTTGTTGATAAAGAAAAAATTATGGGCTTGCGGGAATTGAAAATCCTGGAGAAAGTTGTTAAACTATACAAAGACTATGAGCACGGTAAATTAAAAAGAATCCCTGGAAAAGATGTTGACCTTATATTAAAAGAAGCAAATGAATATGATAAGAAATTAAAAGAAATAAGGAAAAAACTTGAGGGGCGCTTGATTGAACATACTGCTGAAAATCTTGACAGTGAGATTTTCGGTCTTCTGAAAACCGTTTTAGGAAACAAAGGCAAGGAAGCTCTAATCAAAGATTTTGAAAATGAATTAGTTAAAAAGGGTAAAATGCAGAAAAGATTTTTGTCTGTCTTAAGAGAAGTTGCCACAATTAAACAAAAAGTAAAATCAGGAAAAGTAAGCCAGACAGAGATGGATAATTTAAGAAGAGACGCCTCTGAATTAATTAGAGAGTTGATAGATTACTCGCAAAGAAAAGAATTGATTGCAACAGAAAAAGGAGTTATTCAGGTTTCTTTTAGCGACAAGACGGGCGAGCTTGTTTTAACTGACTTGGGCATATTCTTTATTGAAGCAGGAAGAATTATGAAAGTTGGCAAGAGCAGATTTGATATTTCTAACAGAAAAGAATTAGAAGAAGCAATATCAGAGACAAAAGACAGAGTGAAATTGAAACTCAATTCTAATGTTTTTGAAGTTTTGAAGAAAGAGTTAGGAGAGTTTAGTTTGAGTGTTTAGAGAATAGCGTGTAAAAATGAATGATCTTTATATTATTGCGAATGATTTTAGCAATCAAGTAGATATTGGGTATGATATTAGAGTTATTATTTATACTCTTGCGTTGTTTTCAGTCCCTATTGTTTCTTATCTTGGATTTAAAGCATATAAAGAGGAAAAAAGAAAAAATCTAAAACATCTTAAATTTCTGGCAGATAGTGCAATTGAGAGGGTTAGACGAAATTATGTTGTAGATGGAGATATTAGAATTATCGACAGAGCTATACGCAAAAGAGTTATAGATGAAGAGGAATATAATCTAGCTCTCATGGAACAAAGAGGAAAAAGGCTTTTGTTTGATTATTAAATCTTTTGTTTAAAAATCCTGTAAGGATTTTTTTGTTTAAACCCTGATAAGCTCAAGAACCAGTATGAATGATAAGGATCGAAACATCAAATTCTAGATAATTTGTTACCTTTCTTAAATTACTACATTAGAAAGATTTATATATTTGTCAAGGCATGATTTTTCATGGTAAAATATGACCCTTTATCTGGTTATTCTACGGATGCTATTGAAGCAGAACTTGATAGAAGAAAATCAGTATATGCAGAATCACCGCGCGTTTTGGGTGATGCTGCGAAGGTAATTCTTTCTTATAATGATTCTAGGTCAGCAAAAAGCTTACACGAGCTAGCTGAACATTTAGAAAGGCTTTCTGGAGCAGAAAATATTGGAGCCCTTATAAAAAAAGTAAATAATAGGCTTGATCAATTTGAATTGACTAGTAACAGGGCTGGAAGTGGCAAAGGAAGGTCTAGGAAAAAACAATACGATGATCCTTTCGGTGAACTTGTTAAGAGAATGGAAAAAAGCCCTAACGCAGACCCGGGTAAAATCCTTGATAGAATGAGAATAACTGGAAGACAAAGAGGAGGTATTCTATCTTCTTATGCTAGATATTACTCAAAATAGACTTTCCTAAACTTTAAAAATCTAGATTGGAATAACTTATTCTCATATATCTCCATTCTCTTCTTTCTTTTTATCTTCGTAAGGGGAAACTTGCATTCTGTAAAATTCCTGTTTAATACACTCTAACAATCCGACAGCTTTGTTGTAATTGTGATAAGACGGTTTATAAGTTTCCTTGAGCAACTTGCTTATGAGATAGTTCAGCTCGCCTTCAAGTTTGTCCTCTGGAATGTCCTTTATCAATTCTTTTATTTTAGACAAGGTTTCATCCCATTTTCCTCTCTCTTCCTTTTGTATGTAAGGCATTAATATTATCAGAAATATAATGTTATAAAGTTTACTATATCAAAAGCTGAAGATTTAAAAAGCTAATTTTCTAAAAGAACTTATGGTTAAAGGAATAGTCGTTCAATTCAGACGTGGTAGACACAGAATTCATGAAAAGCATTATTTACTAGACTTAAATCTGGGAAGTCGGGATGACGCCAAGAAAATGGCTGGAAAAGAAGTTGAATGGAAAAGCCCTTCAGGCAAAATAATTAAAGGAAAGATTTCAGACGCTCATGGTAACAATGGTTTAGTTAGAGCAATTTTTGAAAAGGGTTTGCCAGGACAAGCAATGACAACTGAGATTGAGGTTAAAGGAGAAACTCCAAAGCCGGTAGAGAAAACAGAAAAGCCAGCTGAGAAGAAAGATGAAAAGAAAGAAGTTAAGGAGAAGAAAGATGAGACTAGCAACAAAGAGTGAAATGACATCCCAGGGCGCCCTAGCAATCCTTGTTAATTTGGATAGATATGTTGGAGGAGAACTAGTTCGAAGTGATGAAATTTCATTTTGGAGACTTGATAGAAATAAGGTATATTCCATGGTGGGATTATTAGACGATGGGATTGGTGGCAGACGCATCATTATACATGGTTATGGGAAACCAAACGAGATTGGTGGCCTTGTCAAGGAAGCTAAAGTAATTGGATGCAGTATACATGTTCAAGATCGTGGTTATGATAGGAGAAGAAATAGATAATGGAAACGGCAACACGGACTGAAAGAATAACTGTTTATTTCTCGGCAAGTTTTAAGTCCTGTTCTGATTTAAAACTAATAGAATTTACTAAAATACGTAAGGATGTAGATTACAATATCAGAATTATTAACTCTGATGACTCAACAGTTGTTAGTCGTAATGGTCTAGATAGAGATGAGTTAAAAGGGATAGTTTCATCTTGGAGACTAACACCAGAAATGAGAGGTGCACAGTTTTATGTTGATCATCCGGATAATAATGTATCTGCAAAACGTGAGGGAAGGTTATAATGGCATCATTAAGAAAGGCATCAGCATATTCTAAGAAGAAGGCCAGGCCTTATACTCGGAAGTCCAAGAAGAAGTCAAAGTCTTACATTAAAGTTATCCCGCAAAATAAAATTGTCAAATATAATTTAGGAAATATAAAATCTTATCAAGAAGGAAAATTCAAGTATGTTGTTAGATTTATCGCGAATGAGAAAGTGCAGATTAGGGACAACGCTATTGAGGCATGCAGACAACTTTTAAACAAAACACTCGAAAGAAAAATTCCAAATCAATATTATTTTGGAATTAAAGTCTTTCCTCATCATATTTTAAGAAACAATAAAACTGCTGCCGGCGCAGGAGCTGACAGACTTTCTAGCGGAATGAAACATTCTTTCGGAATTATTGAAGGCCGCGCCGCTATAGTTAAACCAGGCAAAGAAATCTTTATTGTTGCTTGTGAAACAGAACAAGGCGCTCGTATTGCGCGACAAGCCATGACAATGATAAAGTCTAAGGTTCCATGTAAAAGCATAATAAGATTCCAAAAAATTCCTTAAAAGGAATTTTTGGGCGTTCAAGAATTCTAGTTAAAGAATTCTTGACGTGAGAAAGTTGAGTGATTCTTCTTTTTTAGTGTTAATATAACAACCTTATTGTTCTTCTAAAACTCTAACGCCATTATCTAGTGTGTTTCTTTCGAAATATTCAGCATCTGTGTTTATGCCTGTAAAAAGTTTGCCGGAAGGGTGTGGTTTTTCCATAACAGCGTTAAGTGTATTAGCATACTCTCCTCCACCTAATGGAATTTCTCTAAAAATTACAACTCTCACGTCATCATCATATCCAGTCCTGTGAGAGTCTGCTCCTCTAGCTTCTCTAACAGCTTCTCTTCTGCTTCTTTCTTCAAGTTGGTCTGAAGCTCCTCTAATTCTGTCCTGGAGTTCTTCTTTCTTTAGGTAATTCCTTAAAGTTGATTTGTGGTATATTCTTCCAAGAGCCCTATTCACATTAGCACCGAACTCTTTATTTCCATATCTAAGAGCTGCTTCTGTTAAAAGCCTTGGATGTCTCTCAGCCTCTTCATAAATAAGGCCCCCGCTAGCAGAATCATATACTTTTCTTGCTGCTCTTTCAATTAATCCTTCTGATACCATTTTGTTAATCTAATAAATAATTTTAAGGTTATAAACCTTTCTATTGTTATTATTTCTTAGTAGTTACATAATCGAAGGGTTTAAATACCCTCTGAGTAAATTATTACTATATAGTGATAATAAAATGAGATTCGGAAGATGCATGTCGAAGGAGGAAGCAAAGCGAATGAAGAGAACTGGAGTATTAGGTGACCCCAGCGGTGATCTTGTTCCGGTTTTTGATAGCCCTGGGTCTGTAGAACAGAGAATTTATGGTATGGGTAAAGAGGCTCTAAGAAACATGTTCCGTGGTTTAGGAGTAAGAGATCCTTATTCTGTCGCCTTTTTTGAAACTGGCGAACCAGCTGTTGGCCCTATACCTCAAAGGGCCGGTGGTTTAAGGGAATATAAGTTGGAACCAGGAACACCTATAAGGGTTTGTTCAACTAAAAGAGTTTAAATTTATTTTTATACCAAGATTGCTAATTACTCATAGAACAATAGAACAATATTTATTAACTCTATCCTCTTTTTTATTTCATGGCAGAAAAAGAGGTTCAAAAAAAGACAAACAATAATGGTTTTGTCAAATGGTTTTCTGAGTTAAGCAGCAAAGATGTTGCAATTGCTGGAAACAAAGGTGTTATTCTAGCAGAAATGTATAATAACAATTTTCCTGTGCCGCCGGGATTTGTCATAACATCGAACGCTTACAAATATTTTATTGAAAAAAATTCTCTCAATAAAACAATCTCTGAGATTTTGAATAGCATAGATATCAAAGACAAAAATGCTTTAGAGAAAAATGCTAAAAAGATAAGAGAGATGATAATAAACGCCAACATCCAAGATGAAATGCGAGAAGAGATTCTCGAGTCTTATGAGGTTTTAGACGTAGATAAGAAAAAGTTTGTTAGTGCCAGTTCCAGAGCATTAGATATTTTAAAAGCCTCCCATGAGCAACCATTTGTCGCAGTCAGAAGTTCTGCAACAATATTGGATAATGGAAAGACTCTCTTAAATGTAAAAGGAAATGAAAACTTAATTGAAAATATCAAGAAATGTTTTGCTTCTTTATTCACAGAGGAAGCAATCTATGAACGTGAAAAAAAAGAAATTCAACATGACGAATCTGAGATGGCTGTCGTCGTGCAATGCATGGTTGACTCTGGTAAATCAGGAGTTATTTTCTCTAAAAACCCTTCAAAAGACGATGGCAATATCATAATAAAAGCTGTTTTTGGTTTAGGTCACGGAATTATTTCTGAAAGAATTTCTCCAGACTATTATGTTATTAATCCTAAAGAAGATTTCAAAATTATTGAAAGAAAGGTTTCTGATAAAAAATTTGCTTTAGCAAGAAATTCTTCAGGAAAGATTGGGGCTATTGAATTGGATGATGATTTAAGAAAGAAAAATGTTTTATCTGGCTACCAAATTAAAATGCTTGCTCAGCTTGCGGCAGAAATTGACGAACATTTTGGAGAACCACAAGACATACAGTTTGCAATAAAAGAAAATGAGATTTATATTATTAATTCGCGACCGATAGAAATTAAGTACGAAGAGGATGAAGAAATAAAAGAAGAAACAGAAAAAAAACCTGAAGAGAAAGAAGCGGAAGTGTCGAAGACTGAGAAGGAGGAAAAAAAGACGGCTCCTATTGTAACTGCGCCTTCTATCCCAGAAATGCAACCCGGCCAACTAGAAGACATAAACGAAGAAGAATTAATTTTAAAAGCCTTAGAAGAGGATGAGCAATCAGGAGATGTTCCAATACTTTTTTCTATGTCTGAAATAGAGTCTTTTTTTAAAAAAGATGAGTATCTGCCTGGATTAGAGAAAAAGGACGACGTTCCACCTTTGAATGAAGCAATACCTGTCAGCTCTGAAGATTTTCAGGATGAGGAAGAAGAGGAAATACTGGAAATTAAAAAAGATGAAATTGATGAAGAGCCAGAAGCGAATCCAGAATCAGGAGGACAACCAGACGAAATAGATGAGGTAGATGAAATGCTCGGCGATGCTGAAGTTAATGGCGATAGTCACGAAAAAGAAGAAGATGAAGTCTTAGATGTTTTTTAATTAGGTCCCCTAGCATAATTTTCTTGATGATCAACTTGTTGTTCTAAAGTCTGCTGATAATTTGTATTTTCTCTATTAGGAGTTAAAGCATATATCCCAGCAGTGAGACCTATAGCTCCTGCCGCTAATAGACTTGCTAATCCTTTTTTCACCTTAGAATTTCTTTCTCTTACTAATTCAGGAACTCTTTGGGATTTTTTCAATCCAGTTAAATCACGAAAAGTATCTATAGTATATCCTGCAGGTCCTCCTATAACTGCTCCCAAGCCAATTCCTACAAGAGTGCCAATAACTATTTCTTTTGTATCCCTCGCTCCTGCAATATAATAAAATATTGGTAAAGCTACTAATTGAAGTGTTGCGGCATATGCTGCATCAATGGCGTGCTGAATTTTTCCTTTTGTCTCATCTGTAATACGAAATAATTTTCTCAATCCATCTCTACCTCTTGCAATTAACCCTCCAAATCCTGCGTAAGCTAAACCAGCATTAATTAATCTTGCATTTAGAGAAACATCATCAGACATTCCTACAACAAAAGTTTCTAAAGTGGCTGAAATTGGAGTGGATATTGATAGCAAAGCTGTTGAATCCACAAAATTATATTTTAACCAATTTGGAGCTTTAACTTTCATGCCTCTTCTTATAATTTGGTCTTTTTAAATCTTCCCACTATGTTACCCCTAACTAGTTTATACAAAACAGGAAGGTTTATAAATGACTGTTTTCTAGGCTAAGTAAGATAAAAATGGCAGAAAATGATTACGAAAAAGTAGGAAGAGAGTATAAAATAGCTCAAGAGATAGATGATTATCTTAGCCAAAGGTCTCAGGATGATAGAACTGAAATAAAAGAAAGAGCTAAAGGAAAATTAAGAAAGATAGGTCATGATTATGCAGTCGCAAAGGGATTTATAGATGGGGATAGAGTTGGTCCCCGAGATATTGAAGAGAGAAACTTACTAGAGTTTCTTAAAGGAGCACAAAGAGAAACACTGACAAATTCTGCTAACAGACTTTATGATAATCTTGAAAGTATTGTTGATGAGCTTCCAGAGAGCAAGCTTGAAGACTTAATTAAGAGTGATGATGTTCTCAAGTTTACAGAAGGTAATGAGAGAAAGGTTCTTGCTAGTTATAGATTCTATAAAGATATTGAAAGTTTTGCTAGAAGATATCAAGATAGTGGAGAGATAAGAGATGAGAAAGAGAGAAAGCTTGTAGAGCAAGCTTCTAAGGCTGGTGAGGGAATATATCTTGAAGAGCAAAGAAAGAAAGCAATGGATGCTGAAATTGAGAGACAAAAGGAAGAAGGTTATAGTGTTGTAGACGAAGATCTTACAAATCTTGCTGGAAATTTGATGGTTATTTCAGTTAAATCTGGATATTCTGCAAGCCCAGAGGAAAGAATAAAAGAATACACTGTCAAGGCCCTTAGTGAAACAGCAGGAGAGCTTAAGAAAGCTTATGAAAATCTAACCGAAGAGTCTGGAATAGATGCCAAGGGTGCTGTAAAAGCAACCCTTAAGAGACTAGGTAGGAAGGGAAGTTCTACAAATGATTTCAAAACTATGGCAAAACTTATTTATGATTTACCTAGTGGTGAGTAATTTAGTTAGATAGTTTCCTCTTTTCATCTAGTAATTTGTCAATAATATCAGTCATTTTTTTCATGAATAATCTTGCGCGGTCTTGCCATTGGTCTATTTCAACACCTTTAATACTACTTATATCTCTGTGAACTATGCTTTTGTGCAAAACATAAATGTCTCTATACCAAATTACATATTCCATTTTTAGCATTTTTGTATCGACAAAGTTCTCTTTTAACATTGGTGCGACGTGTTCTGGAGAAGGTGGTAATTTTCCTAAAGTGATTAAAGCTGCTTGCGCAGAATCAATCATCGTCCAGTAAATGCCTTCGATTGCTCCCATTTGAGCAGCTTTGCTTCGAGCCAAATGCAACGGTGCTCTTTGCAAAGCAGCATATACCGCCTCCGGAGTCGAATGTATTTTTCCTTGAGCAAGCAAAGCTTTCAATGGATTAAAGAAGCCAGCTATATCAATTAATACCTCGCCATATCTCAATATATTTATGACAACAGAATCGCCATGCATTAAGTCATTCCACCAGGTTGTTAACTTTATTGTGTTAACATGAAGCTCACGTGAATATCTGCTTACGGCAATCAACTTCCCAAGTTCTTCTCTATACCAAGCAATTAACTCCAAGTCCCAATCTATAGAAGCATCATCGACTATTATTATCATATCTATATCTGAAGATGAAGTTGCTTTATTTTTTGCCTGGCTCCCAAAAAGAATTGTCGCTTTTACTATTGTATCAAACTTTTTATGCACTTTAGCAGCAAAATCCATGGCAATCTCTTTTTCACTTCTTAAAAGTCTGGGGGGAGCCATTTTTTTTATTATAACTTTTCTCTTAGAAGACTTCTCTTCAGTTTTCTTCTTTTCAGTTTTCTTTTTTTCAATTTTTTTCTTCGAAGTTTTTTCTCGAGATGGTTTCTTAGACACTGACAACTTCAATTCAGGAAGATTAGAACTTCCTTTTTCAATTTCCCTCTTTTTTGCCATTCTCACTATCCTCTTAATTCTAAAGAAACTCTATTTTTTAAATGTTTAGTAACTTGTAGCTTATTGTGATGCCCTATAACTACTTTTTAACTAAAGATTTTTAACCTACTCCATCGGAGCACCCGATAATCTGTTTCTTCCGCCCATTTGTCCTCCCAACTCTGTAGGAAGATTTGAAAACCCTGCGCCATATGTTGAGAAGTGAACATCTGGCAATACACGACCAAAACCAACAGAATATTCTCCTGTTGTCGCGGCTGCTTGATTCCAATAAGGAGCCTGCATTGAAAAAACAGGAGAACCAAACGCTTCTAAAGTCTGTCTAAAGGGTGTTTGAGTGCCAAAAGCTTGCGGACCAAACCATGTTCCGGTTTCTGCAATTTTTTTTACTTGCTTATTATATTTCGAAATCAAATCCAACATTTTCTTTGTCGGAACATTGCCCATGCCCATCGGTAACTCTGTATGCTCCATTCCAAAATTATCTGATAAATGGACGTGTTTTACATAAGGAGCTATTTTTTCAGTTTCTTTTACGATATCTGACTCGTCGTAACCAAATTTTCTAATCATATTAATATGACCAATATCCCATGTTACACCAATTAGTTTTTCAGACTGTTTTCTAGCTTCGCTTCCCGACATGCCTAATTCTTCTTTTGCCTTTTTAACAAATTTGTCTCTTGTCGTATCGATTAATTTCCTTATATCTTCTGCACGAGTAATGCCCATGCCGGCAGGAGGATTTTCTATGCTTATGATTGGTGCAGTATCTTTAAATTTTTTATAACCTTGCAAAGCTAAATTAGAAAATGTTTCGGCCGCCTTGTCGTTTGCGAATTTTTCTAAGGGTTGAAAGACCTGAGGAGATTGAATTGAGTCGAGGACTCTAACACCTCTCGTTATTTCATCTGCTAATTCAGCAACCTTTGTGGGGTCAGTTTTCCATTTTTCCAGTTTTTTAGATACTTCTTTTTGATATTCATCTAATTTCATTATGTCTACTTTCCTGTCTGACCCCAATGCTGCATCGTAAGCCTGGTCAAATAATTGTTGTAAGTCTGAATATGCCTCCCTGACCGCAACAGCCCCATAATCAATATTATTAATAATCTCTTGTGCGAATTTTTGTGAATTAGGATTTAGGTTTTCAATAAATTTCTGCCCTTCTGATGTTTTCGATAAATTATACAATTCCATCACATTTTTTTCTTTTAATTCTACTGGAAGTTCTTGCATTCTTTGTTTTCTTTCTAAGTCATTTATTGTCTCACGAATTGCGTTCCTGCCTCGATTAACTATGAAGTTTAAGTTGCCTAAAGACCTCGCCCAGTTTTCTTCATTTAGCCTCTTGAGTTCTTCATCTACGCTCGCTTTTCTTCCTAAGAAATGCTCTTCTTTTGGTTTTGGCATTGCTCCGAAACGACCTGTTCTTTCATCGATGACTGCCAATCCTGTGCTTATTATTTTTCCATCTTTTGTTTTCACTCTTGTCCTTGGTTCTGGAAGGCCATTGCTTGTGTGGAATGTCACGACAATATTTCCATCTGGCTCTAACTCGTGACTTCTTTCTAAAGCAGACCACATTTGTCTTTCTGCAAATTCTCTTTGCTCTTCAGTCCAATTGTCCCGACCAACGCCAGTAGGTTCGATAAGAGGACCGTGAAACGTTAAATTAACTCCTGTTAATTTCTTCAATCTGTTGATTTCTTTAAGATGTTGTTTTGGAATATTTTCTAAGACTTGCGGTGTAACTCCTGAAACTTCAATTGTTTTTGCACCAGTGGAAAGTTTGTCAGAAACTGCTTTTATTTGGTTTGCAGTCCGTGGGTCGGTAGGGATACCGAACTGTTCAGTAGGAAATCTATAGCCAAACCCGAGAAATGATTCTCCATAATCTGAGTCCAAACCATAGTCTGCTCCTGCATAAAAATTCTCATAACTTACCATGTTTGATGATAGACAATAGTTTATTTAAATATATTGAAGTGCCATGAGCCATCTAACTACATAACCTATCCTCTCGACCCGCTTCTTCTTTTTGTTCTAAGTTCTTCTCTTTCTTCTCTAGCTGTGTAATCTTGTCCTCTCTCGCCTCTTTCTGACCCTACAGCCCCTGTCATTGGTTCCTCACCTTGTTGTGAGGGTTGTATCAATGGAGACCTATCTCTTGAGAGTGCCGACTCTGTTGGATTTTGAGTGTTTTCTTCTGGCAGTCCTAATGAAACCGGAGCTTCATATCTTGTTCGTTCGTCTTCGGTGGAAATGCCCGCTGCAACGTCGTATGCTGTTCTTCGTCCGCCTTCTTCATATATTTGTGTTGCAGTCTCCTCGGGAGCTGTTTGAACTTCTTCCATGTCCTCAATTCTTTCCGGCAGTTGCCCTGTTTCTAAAACTGGCGCAATATCTGCTGAAGTTGTTCCAGTCAAAAATTCCTTAAATTCTTCTGATGCAGATTCTTCAATTTCTTCTTCTAAGTCTTCATGACCAATTTCTTCTTTGCTTTCTTCTTTGATTTCCTTTATCTTTGAAGAAATTTCTCTTATTTTTTTTAGTTTTGGCATTTTTCTTTAGCTATATGGCTCAAAAGGAGTGGTGTAAGAGGGCATTGCATGGGCCTTTTTGTATATATCAAATACTAAAAAGCATTTATCTCTTGCAGCTATAATTGCCTGAGAGCGAATTATTTTTTCATATTCATTGTCGGGTTTTATCACTTTTGGCAACTCTTCTTCAGGATGTTTCTCCTTTTCTGTTTTTAAGAAAGAGAACAAAGCTGTAAATGGGTTCACGTCTCCGGTTTTCTTTTTTTCTTTTTTATCTTCAGTTTTTTTATCTTCAAGAATTTCTTCTATATCTTTTTCTATTTGCTCTAAACTTTCGGTTGTCGCTCCTTCAATTAATTTCATCACCTCTCCAAAGTCATCTTTTTCCATTTCTTCTTTTAAAACTTTCAATTCCTGGTCATTCAGTGCGTAACTTGTGAATTTTATTTCTGTTCTGCCGCCGAACGTGTAATGCTGGCCTGCTCTATGAGGAATTCCTCTGAATTTAAGCTCGACAACGACAAAAGGCATGTATTTTCTTTTTTTAATTTTCTCAAATGATTTTGGCAGAATTCCTTTTTCTATATCTTCTTCTAATTTGTATTCGTCTTTAGCTAATAATGTTAATTCTAAAATAATTGTGTTGAATGCTGTGACAAGCGCTGATTGCATTGATGTGGTGCTTTGCTCTAATTTTCTAGCAGATTTAAGATATGGTTTTATCCAGCGAGAGTATAATTTTACAGTATTGACCTGACTCTTCAAATAATTTTTTTCTATCTTAAATCTTTTGTTTAATTCTTGCTCTGACTCTTCTATCCATTTAAGAAATTCTCCGACTCTTTGTTCTAAAATTCTTTTAACTCTATCGTTTAAATCCAGCTTTTTAACATCAGCTAAAGAATTAGCTATCATGAATGCGTCAATAATTGTTACATAATCAAATTGGGCAGCCAGATTTTTTAGACTCGTAGTGCCTCTTTTTGGAAAGTCAACTTGGTCCATCCAGATTTGTTTTAGTGAAAGCATTGCAGAACTTTTTTTTTCTGGGATTTTTGATTTTAAGTCTTCATAATTACCGAGTCTTAATTTGAATTCCTTTAAATCGTAAACAATATTAAGTATGGATTTTATTACTGTGTTAACTGTGCCGAGCATTTTCATTGCTTCTTCTTGCATTCGTGTTGCTTTTCCGGTCAATTCAGAAAAGTGTCCTGAGCCTGGCGAAGAGATAAAGTTATCTGTTATTTTTTCTACTTCTTTAGATGAGTTATTTAAGAAATCCAAAATCCAGAAATATAGGGGTTCGAGGCCTTCGGTTGTTGAGTCGTAGATAATTTCATGTTCTTCTGAAGGGGCTTTGAGGCCCCATTTTGCAAACGGCTCTTTGTAAGCTTCATCGTAGTCAAATACGATATCGCTCTTGAATGGTTTCGCTTTTTCTGCTGCTTTTAGAAAACCCTGGGTCTTCACAAGTTTCTTTACTTCTGCTTTCACTTCTGGAGCGCAATAAACATCAGGGTTAATCGCGGCTATTAGATTGTGTATACTCACTGCCATTTTCTCTTTATAGTAATTAGGACGAGAGTTATTTAAATGTTGTCTGAATATCAAAAAGTCTTTGCGTTTTTTGTTTGGACTTTTGGATGCAAGAAAATTCCTCCTGAAAGTAATTTTCTGCACAGAGAATTGCAATTGTCAGCAATTCTCTTGTGTTCAAGATGCTCTTTTGCAAGCATCTTGACATAGATCAAGAATTTTCTCTATGATTTTTGATGAAGAAACTTTTGTATTAGCATCTATGAGTCTTACTTCTCCCCATAATTTTCAACCATTTCTTTTTCACTTTTATTTAGTTTGTTTAACTCGTAATCTCCTCCTTTACACCATATTTCTGGTTTGAGTTTATTCAAAATTGCAGATATATTCACATCGTCAAATAAAAAAACATAATCAACATATCTTATAGATGAGAGAATTTCTGCTCTTTCATTTTCAGGAATAATTGGCTTTTTCTCACATTTATATTCTTTAACAGAAGAGTCTGAGTTTATGCCAATAATTAAAATGTCTCCTAACATCTTTGCTTTTTCTAGATATCTCGTGTGCCCTATATGAACTAAGTCAAAAACACCATTAGTAAAAACAACTTTTTTATTATCCTTGCGTGCTTTTTCGACTATTTCTTTTATTTCTGCAAAGGTCTTTATTTTCTGATACATATTAATAGGCTCATAGAATGGTTAAAGTAATTTTCTATATTGACAACTTAAACAACAAAATTTTTAAGATTTTGACTCGGGGATTGTGTAGTAATCTTTAAATAAAACAGCTTCTTTTCTAATTTATGGGTTTGTTCAGAAGAAAAAAAGGTTCAGAAGTAATTGATTTTACTAATTTATATAACAGGGAGCTGATTAAACAATCAGGAGAAAGCGCAGAGAATGATGTCGTTGATCTAAGCACTAATCAGAGTCAGGATACATTCTCAAATTCAGATGATTTTTTGAGTGGGCTTGCCGGTGTTGGTGCTGTCGCAGATACACAAGTTCAAACATCTGAACGCATAGGAGCAGGGCCTATAACTTCTTCTTTGAGAAAAGCCAGGCAAGAATCAAATATTCATGCGAAGTTTAATGAAATAAAATTGAAGATAGATGATACTGACTATAAATTAAATAATTTAATTGAGAAAGTCAAGGAAATTGAACATAGGGTTAGGAAGTTTAAAGGAATCTAGCGTTGGGCATCTATCAGGGAAGTTAGCATGACTCTCAATCCTCTTTCATATCCTGGTGTGGAGCTTGGAGCTGGCATAATTAATGGAACACCTTCACTCGGGTCTGAATCCAATATTTCTTCTAATGGCATGAACTTTATTTCTGATATCTCTTCAGTTTGGTATTTCATATCTTCAGCTTTCCTAGATTCAAAAAGCAAATAAAATTGCTGCAATTGTCTTTCGGGTGGACGCAAGCTGCCTTCCTCTCTCTTAAATTCTACGAAGACACTTCTTTCTAGATCATCTAAGTCATCCTGACAAATCTTTGTATAGAATTCTTCTTCGTAACATCTTCGTGCAGTCTCTCTTGAATTTTCTCCGTATTGCTGATGTTCTGATGGAATTGACCATTTACCCGGATAAAAGCCAACATTATCACTTCTTTTCACAACTAAGAGTTTTAGATTTTCTTTAAGCACTCTTTTATCCTGAATCCCTTTTGGCTCATAAACTACTATTAAGCACGAAACAGGATGCCAAAGACCCTCTCGATGAACTATTCTTCTTGAAGCACTTCCGCAAATCACTCCACTTCCTCTATCTATAAAAGGAAGTATTTCATCTTTAGTTTTAGTTTTAGTATATTGTGTTGCTACAACCATAAAAAAATAGACAACTTTACCTTTAAATAATTAACTATCTTAGAATAACAAATTCGTAAGATTATAAAAGCTCTTCAAGAAACTTTAAATAATTGGCTTGAATATATTAACCATGAGAGATTTTTCAAAAGAGGTTATGGCTTATTCATTGCAAAACGCGATTGATTTTGGTAAAGCTAATCCTGAGAAAATTTTGCCTAAGTTGTTTCAGCACGAGTTAGAGAAAAAGGATATAGGAAAAGTTATGCCTTTGGTAAAAGAGACTGTGAAGAAAGTTAATTCAATGAGTGTGAAGGAAAGAGTTACGGCTTTTTCTAAATTAAAAAAATTAGTTAAAAAACGAGAAGAGCAAGAAAGAGATTTGGTTGAGCTTCCTGGGAGTGCGATGAAGAGAAAATTGATTTTCAGACTTGCGCCGTTTCCGTCAGGAGCTTTACATATTGGCAATGCAAAAACTTACATTTTGAATGCTTTATATGCCGAAAGGTATAAGGGAGATTTGCTTCTTGTTATGGATGATACTATAGGAAGTGCTGAAAAACCTTTGATTGAAGAGGGCTATCAATTAATTGAGGAAGATCTTGAGTTGGTTGGCATTAAATACAAAAAACCAATTATTTACAAGTCAGACCGATTAAAGATTTATTATAAATATGCTAAAGACTTAATTGAAAAAAATAAGGCATATGTTTGTTATTGTTCTCAAGAAGAGCTAAGGGAAAACAGGGAGAAGGGAGTTGAATGCAGTTGCAGGCAGTTTCCCGTTAAGATTCAATTATTAAGATGGAAAGAGATGTTTAAAGCGAAAGAAGGGCATGCAACTCTTAGGATTAAAACAAGCATGTTTCATCCTAATCCTGCGTTCAGGGACAGGGTTTTGTTTAAAATTTCAGAGAGAGAACATCCAAGAGTTGAAAAAAAATACAGAGTTTGGCCTTCTCTGGAAATGAGCTGGGCTATCGACGACCATTTGCTAGGTATTACGCATATTATTAGAGGAAATGACTTAATGATTGAAACTGAGATGGAAAAATACATCTGGGATATTTTTCATTGGAAAGGCGCGGAAACAATTCATACTGGTTTGATTAGAATTGAGAAGACTGGCGCTAAAATTTCTAAAGCAAAATCGCAGAAAGAAGTTTTATCCGGAGAATTTTTGGGATGGGATGACCCTAGAACATGGAGCATCCGAAGTTTGATAAGAAGAGGAATAACAAAAGAGGCTATTAGAGAGTTTGTTAAAGAGATCGGCCTAAACAAACAAGACATTACTGTTCCTATTGAAACTCTTTATGCGATTAACAGAGGAATCATAGATTATACTTCTGAAAGATATTCTTTTATTGAAAATCCTAAAAAGATAGAGATTGAGAAAAATCCTGGGATAAAGGAGCCTTTTGTGCCGATTCATCCTGATAAACCAAAAAAGACAAGAAAAGTTAAATTGACAAATAATATTTTTATTTCGGGAAAAGATTTTGAGAAGTATAAAGGTAAAGAAATTAGACTCTTGTACTTGTTTAATTTGAGGTTGGGCGAAAAATCAAAGTTTACTTCGCTGAAAAATAAGAAAATTCCGAAATTAAATTGGGTGTCTGTGGATGTGCCTGCAAGAATCCTGATGCCTAATGGCGATTGGATTTCAGGAATTGCCGAAGAGGGAATAAATAAGTTATATATTGGGCAAATAATACAGTTTGAGAGATTTGGCTTTTGTAGGTATGATGGAAAAAGAAAAAATATCTATGAATTCTGGTTTGCTCATAAGTAATTCGGAAACTTTATATACTAAATTCAATTTAATAGAGCATGAACTTAAAGAAAAGAGGTATTAGTACAGTCGTTGCTAATGTTCTAATTATACTCTTAGTCCTTGCCGCAGTCGCAATTATCTGGGCTTTTATCAGGCCTGTTATCACAAGCACTAGTGAACAAATCAGTGCTGATTGCCTGACAATTGACTTGGAGATTGAGAGCTGTCAGGTTTCTGGGACTTGTACAGGTGGTGAATCAAATTGTTATGACATTCGAGTAAAAAGAAATGCTGGTAAAGGAGATTTGCGAGAATTAAGATTTATTTTTGAATTAACTGACGAAAGTTCTAGAGTAGTACCGAATCCATCTTCTTTAGGTGAATTAGAATCACTTACTTACACCCTCCTTTATGGAGGAGGAATAATAGCCGCCACTTCTGTTGACGTTGCTGCTGTTATTAAGGGAGAAATTGTTTGTAATCCAATAAAGGCTATTGTGTCTTGTGGCCCTGGTGGCTAATAATTACATTTTTCCTTGAGAAAGACTTATAAAATAATTTCAATTGATGTATTTGTTTAAAATGAGTTGGATAGAAGTTGAGTCAAAGATTAGAGTTCATGATGTGAATCAAGCTAGAAAGAGAATTAGGGAGATTGCGAAGTTTGTTAAAATAGAAAATAAAGTCGATGATTATTACTCTTTAAAGCACGACGTATATCCTAAAAGGAGTTTGAGAATCAGGAGAAAGGGAAAAAAAGTTGAAGTTAATTTTAAGCAATGGCTTTCTTATGTTAATGGTGTGCATGCTAAAAGGGAGGTGGAATTTGAAGTTTCTGATTTAAAAGGTTTTTTTGATTTGCTCGATGATTTTGGATTTAAAAAATGGCTTAGTAAAGAAAAGAGAACAGAGCTTTATAAGACGAGGGACGGCACTAAGATTGAATTGAATCATGTTAAAGGACTCGGATGGTTTATAGAGATTGAGATTTTATGTCAGCCAAAAAATATTGCGAGCGCGAGAAAAAGAATTATGAATATTCGCAGGAAGTTAGCATTGCCAAGAAAAGATATTCCAAGGAAAGATATTAAGAAGATAGGATATACGAAGGATTTATGGAATTTGCGGAAGAGGTGAAATTAATTAGAGCTTCATTAGTTCAAATGCCTGGAGAGCTATATGCTTAACGTCCGACGGGATTGAATCGTCATGCAAATCTGACTTTGAAACCCATTTAGAGCCTCTTAGTTCGTCATTAATTTTAAGTTGCGCTGGATTTAATGCTTTGCAGATGTAAAAAAATGAGCAGTGGTCGTGGTCGCCGACTGAATGAACATTAACGTAAAAAGGTGTGGAAAGATTCTTTTTTGTATTGCCTTCTAAAGGAATTTTAGATTTATTTAAGATTTCTATATCTAAATTAGTTTCTTCTTTTATTTCTCTTGCAAGGGCTTCATCTGGAGTTTCGTCTTTTTCTATGTGCCCACCGACTGGAAGCCATTTGTTTAATTTATTATGATGAATCAGAAGCAATTTGTCTTTATCAAATATGTAGCCTGTAACTACCAGATCTGTTTTCATATTAGTTTATTCTTTTTTCTATTATTCTTCCTCTTTTTTTTCTAACTCTACTTCTTCTTTCTTTAAAGCTTCCTTCATTTTGTCAAGTTGTTCAAGCTCTTTCTCTATATCCTCTTTTGTTGGTTTTTTTGGCTGCATTGTTGCGCTGGGGAATTTTTTCATGTAATCCAGGACAGAGGCTTTTTCCATCTTGAGGACTGTTTGTGATTCATCATCAACATGCGCTTTTAAAACTCCCATACCTGAAAGTATGCAATTGAGAATCCAAATTTTCTTGCCTTCGATTGTCTGAATTACTGCCACTATTTTTCTGATTTCTTCTGTTATGTTTCTGTTTTTCATTTCGTCATCAAGAATTCCTTTCAATGCGTCAAGGTCAATTTTTGTTTTCATTTCAAGTTTTTCCGGGACCTTTTCATTTACAGTGTCAAGAAGTTGAACAACTACTTTATCATCGAGAGTGAATGCGGCAACTTTCTTTTCTGATGGAACATAATAGTCAATTTGGTGGATGTTTTGCCCTGTCTCAAAATCCAAGACAAAGAATCCTGCTACAAGAAAAGCATCTTTGTATTTTTGTTGAAATTCTTTATAAGTTTTAGATGCACTTAATTTTTCTACATATGGTTGTATTTTCATTTTATTAAGAGATATATTGATTTAAGTTTATAAAGATTTATATTCGCGAATATTTATTATTATCTATGATATGTCTATCTGGTAAGGAAAAGAAAGAAATAGAAGATTTTTTTAGCTTGCTACTTATTATCTGAATAATTTCTGGGAATTTCAGTTTATTAACATCACTTCCAAAATGCCCTTCATCATCATATTCATAATACTCTGCATCTAATTTATCCCTAATATATCTCGCTTCTTTTATTGGTATATAAGGGTCATCGGTTGAAGCAAAAATAACTATCCAGTCTGAATTCTCTTTTATCTTGTTCCATTGCCATTCGGTATCAAAATATCCACTTTCCTTCTCCTTCTCATCTCCAAGATGGGTGTAATAAGAACCAACAAGAATAGCCCCCTTAATTTTATGTGTTTCTAAATATCTTAAAATTGCCACTGTTCCAGAAGAGTGCCCTACTAAAATTGCTTCTTCATCTCTCCCCAATTTCTTTTCAATAAAAGACAGCCAATATTCTTTTCTCGCTAAATCTGGATCAGGCATATTTTCTGCTATTACATTTATTCCTATTTTTTCTAATTCTTCTTTTACATAGGGAAACCAATTCTCTGAAATATCTGTGTTACCGTTTCCCGGGATAATCATGGCTTTCATAAAAAAACAAATAAATATATCTTTAAATATTCTTATATGGTTCCTGCAATTCTTTTTTTAAATTATCTATAAAGAACTGTCTTTTGACGCCGAACTTTGGTTTTTTTCCGCCGGGCCTTACAGCAAGTGTTTTGGAGCGTTCTTCTCTGTCTCCGATAACGATTATGTAATTTACTTTCATTAATTCTGCATCTCTTACTCTCGATTGCACAGTGTCTGAGCGGAAGTCAATATCTGCCCTTATCTCTGGAATTTCTTTTTTCAATTCGTTAAAGAATTTTTCACAAGCTTTTTCATTTTTTTCTGTGAAGTTAATAATGCGGACTTGTCTTGGGGAAAGCCATAAAGGAAGAGCTCCGTTTAAGTGTTCTAATAAAACACCAATAAATCTTTCTAACGAACCGAATATTGCTCTATGAATGACTAATGGTGTTTTTTCTTTGTTGTCTTTATCAATATAAGTTATTTCAAACCTTTTTGGCATTTGCATATCTAATTGTATTGTAGCACATTGCCAGGTTCTTCCTAAAGAATCTTTAATATGCAAGTCAATTTTTGGACCATAAAACGCACCCTCTCCTTTGATAATTTTATATTTTACTTTAGATTTTTTTAATGCTTCTTTTAATACTTTTTCTGAATAATCCCAATCCTCTTTAAGGCCCATAAATTTTTCTGGGCGAGTCGATAATTCTAAAGAATAAGAAAAATTAAAAGTGTCTTTGTAAACTATTTTTATTATTTTTAGTAGGTCTGCTATCTCTTTGCTTAGCTGCTCTTTAGTACAAAATATGTGAGCATCATCTTGTGTCATTTTTATTACTCTAAATAAGCCTGCCAAAACTCCTGAAAGTTCATGTCGATGCACAATACCCATTTCAGCAAGTCTTAAAGGCAGATCCTTATAGCTTTTTGGAGTTGTTTTATACACTAACATAGCTCCAGGACAATTCATTGGCTTGACACCAAAGTCTCTTTTTTCATATTCTGTTATAAACATATTTTCTCGAAAATGTTCCCAATGGCCTGAAACTTTCCACAATTTATTATCTAGTAGAAAGGGCGTTGATATTTCTTGATAGTCAAATTTTCTCAATAATTTTCTCATAAATTCTATCAATTGATTGTAAATGAATAAGCCAGAGTCGTGCCAAAAAACAGAGCCAGAAGAGACTTCATTAAAGCTAAATAAATCTAATCTTTGCCCTAAAATTCTGTGGTCGTTTTCTCTTAATTTTGAAGTGTCAAGTTTTGTCTTTGAAATTTCTCTGAGCAATTGTTTTATGTCGTAGTCTTCTTCTAGCACTTCTCCTGAAACTATCTTGGATTGGGGTCTGAATTCTTTTGATAATTCTGAAAGAGGATGTCCTTTGACTTTCAATTCTAAAGATTTGTAATAACCGAAGGGAGCTCTTATCACTCTGAATTTCTTTGACAAAAGTTTTTCAGCTTTTTTTAAATATTCTAAAGCTAATATAGGAGTCGCTAGATTTGATGATAAATGTGCGTAAGGGTAAAGCACTATTTTTTTTGCTTTTACTTCTTTTGCTGTTTTCTCAACTGCAGAAATAAGTTGTTTTAGAGTTTCTTTGTTATCTCCTTGCTCAATTGCTGTTAAAACAACGAGAGCTTCTTTTACTTCTACTTCTTTTTGATTTTTATTTGAGAGCTCTTCAGCATCTTTTAGGGCTTTTTTTAGTGGTTTAAAGCGAATGTAGTCGCAATGGAGTGTTATGATTCTCATACATGAAGTATGAGAAGAGGATATTTAAAATTGTTGTTGGAAAGCTTTAAAAAGGGTTTTTTCTCTTGGCAGATACAATGAAAAGAAAAAATATGAGAAATTTGGCTATTATTGTTGCAAGCTTGGGAATATTGGCATACTGTACAATTCCTAATTTGCTTAGCAGTGTGAGAAATGCAAGGCAAGATACTCAAGGAAGATTAGAGACTGTTGTTGAAAAATCCAAATCTAGTGTTTTACCTACACCACGACTAACTAATGAAAATTATCAAAAAATCCAAGATATAATATCTCCAGAATATATTGATAATATCATACAAATAGAGTCTTCTGGAAGAGCAGATGCCGTAAGTTATGCTGGTGCAAGAGGACTCATGCAGTTAATGCCTGAAACCTGGGCAGAAGAAACAAGAAGGCTTTATGGAAGGGAATTGGATTTTGATTTAGCATTTGATCCTAAAATAAGTAAAGAAGTAGGAACTGCATATTTGAAAAGAATTGAAAAATATTTATCAGGGAGAATAGATGGATGGGAAAGTATGGATATTAAACAAAAACAAGAACTGATGGCTGCTGCCTATAACGGTGGCATGGGAAGATTAGTTAGAAATAGAGGTGATATCTTAAAGATGCCTGAAGAAACTAGAAATTATATAAATAAGCTGAAAACATTAAGAAATAAAAACTAATCACTAGATAAATTATTTAAACACGATTATTGTCGTGTATGTATGTGGGTTATGAAATTAAGGATTCCTTGCTTCATTTAACTCTCCAATGCTAAATTAAAAAATCGCATAACACGCTGATTAAACGAAATTGCTGAAAATATTTTCTTCTAAAAAATGTGCTAACGATAACTTAATAAAACTTCTTCACAATATAATTTTATGAGATTTAGAAAAGCAAAAAAAGAGGATATTTCTAAGATGTTTGAGATTTTAAAAATCAATAGTCCAAAATATCCAAAGAAATTAGCTTTTCAAGAATTGAATGAAATGTTTTCTAAATCTCTTCTTAAGCCTACTTATATTGTTGCAGAAGATAAAAAAGAAATTTTCGCATTTGGAGGATTTATTTCTTCGTGGATAGATAATCTGGTTTTCAATATCTTTTGGGTCAATACAAATCCAAAATATGAAAGCCAAGGAATTGGCTCCAAACTAATGAAGGATTTGATTGATAGGATAAAGAAAACAAAAAACATTAAAGCAAAAATGATTCTTATCTCCACGAATAAACCTACTTTTTATAAAAAATTTGGGTTCAAAAAAGTAGCCTCCAAATATGATAGAGATTATATTTTAATGTCTCTAAATTTGCGTTAGCACATTTTAATTTTCAGCAACTACACTAAGAAATCGGTCGTGGGCAAATTTCAACTCATGAGGTCTCAATATTTGAAGTTGCTCCTCTAGTGCCCCGCTGCGCTTTCGCTCACAATATCCCTTGTTCGCTCATGTCGTTGAACACAGATTTAAAGGTTCGCTCCTGCCGTCGCTCCCCAAAATTCTTTCACCAGCTCTGAAAATTTTTCTTTACACTAAATTAAAATTTTCGAGGGCTCAAGAACTTCTTTAAATCAAATGATAAAATTAATCACTATAAACAAACCTCTTGATTTGCCTCTCGGCTCGCTTTCTCTTTCTTTGATGGTCTTTTAAAAATGAATTTATTTTTTTAATTAAGATTTCTTTTAATTCTGAGGTAAGTAGTTTGCCTGATTTGTAATCGTCGTGTATTTTTTGTAATTTTTTGTCATCTGGCTCAAAAAGCATTCTTAAATATTGATATGAAATGTCAACTTCTGGATTGCCGCCTAGTTTTCTGTGCTCTTCTAGCGTGTCTTTGCCGCCGGAAAAAGCATATTTTTTTATTTTGTGTTCGACTGTTTTTTCGTTGTCAGATAAATAAATTAAATTTGTTTCTTCCTCATCTGTAGCAGACATTTTTGTTGAGCCTTTTAAACCGGGAATAAATTTTGCATGTATTGCGGCTGGCTTTTGGAATTTTATAGAGGAATGTGATGCTATGTCCCTCGTTAGTCTTATGAAAGGGTCTTGGTCTATGCCTACCGGGACAAGTGTCTTGTGAGGGCCTTCTAAAAATTGAGGCAGTAAAATATGTGCCGCCTGAACAGCTGGATAAAAAGACCAACCGATGTTATTCTCTGGCTTTAGACCAAATATTGCTTTTACTTCTGAATAAGTTATTAGTTTTGCAATTTGTGCTGCCCAGTTATACAAAGGAGGATAAGAAAAATCCTTCATTATAAAAGTTTTTCTAGGTTTGAAATCGAGCGCAATTAAATCTAAAATATTGTCATCTGCAAATTTTTTTGCATCTTTGTAAGATAGAGCTGGATTTACGAAGAATTTTTCATCTTCTGAAATTGGTATATAAATATTACACTTGTATAAATCTTGGAGTGATTTTGCTGCTAAAAACGGGACTAAATGACCAAGATGCATTTTTTCTGAGGGGCCTCTTCCTGTAAGTATAGAGACTTTTTTCCTTGATTCTGCATCTTTTAACCAGACGTCAAATTCTCTATGAGAAAAGTAAACTCCTCTTCTTAACAATGGATGGGCTTTTTTTAACTTTGAAAGGATAGAATCAGGTATTTTTTCTGTGCCAAATTGTCTTATTAGCTTTTTGTAATTAACCTCTCCGGTGACTTTCCAGGGAGTAATTTTAAAATCCTCTTTTGCCATGTTACTTTATGGAAAGGGGAATTTATAAAGATTCTCTGTGATTTTTATGACCTATGAATAGACAAATTTGATTTCTCTGGTAAAGTTTATATACAAAAAACACATGATTTATACATGGAAATGAGGTTGACTCTATTATTTGGCGTTTTACTTTTATTGCCATTGGTATCAGCAGAAATATTAATTAGCCAGCCAGAGAACATTTATAATCTTGATGATGAACTTTCTATTAGTATAACTTTGAATCCAAATAATAGAGTCATAGATGAATTAATTGTAGATATTGTGTGTGATAATAGAACCGTCAAGATTTATGAGGTGCAACATAATCTTAATGTTGGAGAGGTAAGAGAAGTTAATATTGATTATATTTTAACAAGATCTAAAATTGGCTTTTTGGTAGGAGAATGTCGTCTTGCGGCGGATTATGGAGTTGACAGAGCTTTCAGCCAGAATTTTGAGCTTAGTGATGGAATAGATATTGACTTAGATTTAAAAATTGGAAGGTTTAACCCTGGAGATGAAGTGAGAGTTAGTGGCGATGCATTAAAACTAAACGGAGAAAAAGTTGTCGGTTTCATAGAAATTAGAGTTGATGATGTAGGCGTTGCAATTTCAAAAACAGTTTATGAAGGCGAGTTTACATTTAACTTCACACTTCCTGAAGACTCCCCTGCCGGAAAGCATTTGATGAATGTCAGAGTTTATGAAAAGGATTCTTCCGGAGAAACCAGTAATGAGGGAAATATAACTAAGTCAATTGAAATAAATCAAATCTTAAAAAAATTAGAGATAAATACGGCGTTCCTTAGCGTCTCGCCTGGAGAAGAGTTGACTTTTTCCGTTACACCATATGACCAAGCGGAATATGAAATTAAAAGGGAGATTAGTATTATAATCTACGAGCCCGGGGATTTTGTTTTTTTAAAAAAGTTAATTAATGCAGGAGAAGAAAACACTATAAAGATTAATTTAGGCGATGCTCCTGGATACTGGAAAATTGAAGCCAGGGCTGGAGATGTTAGTGTGAGGAAATTATTTTATGTTGAAGATAATGAAGAGGCTCTTTTTAGTTTAATCAATAATACTCTCATCATAACAAATGTTGGAAATGTTTTGTATAAAAAAGCTGTGGAAATTTCAATCGGTTCTGCTGTCGAAATAAAACATCTCAGTTTAGATGTAGGCGAAACACAAAAATTTAGGTTGTTTGCGCCTGATGGAACTTATTTAATTAGAGTAAAAGATGGCGATAAGGAAGCTGTTCTCGGGAATACTTTGTTAACAGGAAAAGTAATAGGAGTCACTGAGGTCAGGGAAGGGATTCTTGCAAGCTTTTCTAATCCTTTACTTTGGATTTTAGGAATATTTTTATTAACTTTAATCATTGTTTATGTATATTTAAAAAAAATAAAGGGTAAATTTAAATTAAATTTAGGAAAATCTAAAATCAAAAAAGAAACTTCTTCTG
The DNA here is from genome assembly GCA_022561055.1 of Nanobdellota archaeon. Lineage (GTDB taxonomy): Archaea > Nanobdellota > Nanobdellia > Pacearchaeales > GW2011-AR1 > JADFRY01. Next base: position 83,692 of record JADFRY010000002.1, read on the forward strand.
ATCACCCTGTTTTAACATCTGGAGGAGCAATTGCAGGAGGAAAAGAAGAAGCCAGTGTTATTGCTTTAAAACTTAACAATAAGATCTCTTCACGTTATGCATCGTCTTATCTTGAAAAAGCTCTTATGACTGCTAAGAGTGCTGGAGCGAAAATTTATGTAGATGAGAATTATAGGATTATACTTTTCTCTACTTCTTTAACAAAGAAAAAAGATAATGAGCTTATAGCAGTCAAGGTATCGAAGAAGATAGAGGGAATTTTGAGTGAGTATAATAAGCAGTTTAAGGAGAAAATCTATTTTGGATTAGGTATCAGTAATGGACAGATTATTATTGAAACAGCCGAAGGTAAATTTAAATTTACTTCTGTTGGTAAAGTAATTAGTGTAGCGAAAAAACTTGCTAATTTATCTGAGATGGAAGTATTGCTCTCTGACACTATGCACAGAAGAGTTATCACTGTCGTTAAAACAAAGAAAGTAAAAAAAGATGCTTGGAAAGTAATAAAGATAACTGAAAGAGACAAACATAAAAACTTTCTTAGTAGGTTTAGTAATAAATGAGGTTAAATGTCTATAAAGCTTCTGATTTTTGATTTTGATGGAACTTTAGTCGATACTAGAAATCTGATTTTAAAAATAGTTAGAACTCATCTTGGAAAATTTAATTATGCGTTAACTAAAGAAGCCTTACAGAAATTTGGTGATACTCCACTTGAAAAATTTATTGAAACAATAGGTGTTGAAAAAAAGATAATTAAAATTATTTCGAAATTAATTAAGAGAGATTTTTTTAAAGAATACAACAAAGTAAAAGCTTGTAAAAATCTTGATAAGATTAAGAAAATAAAAAAAAGAAAAATAATTTTATCTGACAACACGAAAAAATTTATAACTGATTCATTGGAGCACCTTAAATTAAATTTTTTTGATGATATCTATGGGGCAGATGATTTTAAGAATAAAACTACCGGTATGAAAAAAATAATGAGAAAATATAAATTGAATCCTAAGGAAGTAGTTTATATTGGGGATAGAGTTATTGGTGTTAGGGTTTCTAAGGATGTGGGTTGTTTCTCAGTTGTAGTTTATAATAAATGTTCTTGGGGAAATAAAAAGGATTTATTAGAAGCGAACCCTGACTTTATTATTAATGATCTAAAAAAATTAAAAAAAATTATTCATAAGTTAGATAAATAGTTATTGTCTTGTGTGATTATGAAAAGAATGTTTTTTATACTTATTTTGTTTATTTTTATTATGGGACTTGTATCAGCTGAGGAGATTAATATTTCTGAGATGAATATAGAACAAAAAGTTGCTCAGATGGTAATAGTTAGTGGAGATAAGTTTGATTCTAGATTTTTAGACTTGGGTGTTGGAGGAATATTTTTAACTAAACAAAAATCAAAAGAAGATTATAAAAAATTAATTTCAAAATACCAAACAAATAGCAAAATAAAATTATTTGTCGCTACAGATATGGAAGGTTATTGGAATCCTTTCGATGATTTTTATAAAAGTAAAAATTTTGCTCAGATTAATAATGGAGAGGAAGCTTATGCATTAGGAAAAGAGCATGGCAACATATTGAAGGAATTAGGATTTAATATTGATTTTTCTCCTGTTGTGGAAGTTAGAAATAGCGTATGGCCTGGAAGGAGTTTTACTGGCAGTAATGAAGAAGTGAAAGAGAAAATTAAAAGTTATATAAAAGGTTTGCAAGAACAAGAAATTTTAGCAACTGCTAAGCATTATCCAGGAGGAAGTATGATAAAAAATCCCCATATTTTTAAAGTAAGAGCGAAAATTTATCCTCAAGATTTAGAGCTTTTTGATTTTGCAATAAAAAATAAAGTTGATGCTATAATGGTTGGGCATTCTATTGTTTATGGCGCAATGGACTCTAAAGGAAAACAAAGTTCTGTCTCTGGTGAAATAATTATGGATTTAAGAGATAAGTTTAATGGTTTGATTATAACTGATGCAATAACTATGATGGGCCTAAGGTGGTCTTATTTGTTCAGTTTTAATAGAAAGGTTTATGTGGATGCAATAAATGCAGGAAATGATATTATTCTCGATGTATGGAAGTATTCTGGATATAAAAAAGTTAAGAAAAGAATAAATAATGTTATTAAAGCTATTGAAAAGGGTGAGATTTCTGAGGAGAGGATTGATGAAAGTTTGAAGAGGATTTTAGAGAAAAAAGGTTATAAAGTTGTTGAGTAGATTATACAGATGAAAATTATTTTTGAAACAATAGATAAGACAAACAGAAAGATACATTTATCTAGAGAAAGATTAAAGCATATATCAAAGCACCCACATATGCATGAGCCAATTGATAATATTGAATTAACATTAAAAAATCCAACAACTATAAGATATTTTGAAGATGATGAAAATATACGATATTTTTATAAAGAATTTAAGCATATGGACTCATCGGAGAGATATTTATTAGTCGCAGTTAATTATTTTAAACGGAAAGGGGTTCGTAATTACATCATTTTTTACTAATAAAATAACTGGCTTAAAATGGCAAATGAAATGAATATTTATTATGATGAAGAAGGAGATTTCTTAGAGATAACTTCTGGCGATATTGCTAATTGTTATTTTGACAATCTTGGAAATGGAATTTTTGAAATTATTGACAGGGAAACAAAAGAAGTAAAAGGTATTGCTATATTCAGTTTTAAAGCGAGAACAAAAAGTTTGGAAGAAATTAAGCTTTCTCTCCCGTTTAAGTTTAATATTACTCAGGAATCAAGTGAAGTCTAATAATTAGTGACAAAATCACATCCTCTCCAACTTCTTTATTCTTTCATTTATGTCTGGATGGGTTGAGAAAAGTCCTTTGATTTTTCTTTTAAATGGATCTGAAATAAACAAGGGAGCAAGAGCTTTGGCAAATTTATGTTTTTCTTTCGAGGAAATATGTTCTTGTTTTATTTTTTTTAATGCGGAAGTAAGGCCGGGAGGATAGCGGGTTAGTTTGACAGCTGTCGCATCTGCTCCAAACTCGCGTTTTCTTGAGATTGCTAAAGAAACTAATTGGGCAGCTATTGGTGCAAGAATTGCAAATAATATTCCAATTAAAATTAAAAATATTTGTACTCTGCCATCCCTACCGCGTCCCCTCATACTTGAAAACCATAGACTTCTTAGAAAAATTTGGGCAATAATTGAAATCATTCCTACAAGCACTGCTGTCAATGTAATAAATCTTATATCATAATTTGCAACATGAGACATTTCGTGGGCAATTACTCCTTCTAACTCTTGCTTGCTTAATTTTTGTAGGCAGCCTGTTGTGACACATATTACTGCATTTTTCGGGTTTCTTCCAGAAGCAAATGCGTTTATTTCTGATGATTCCATAATGTAGAGTTTCGGCATTGGTAGACCCGAAGCTATAGCCATTCCCTCTGCGGCGTGGTAAAACTCTCTGTGTTCAGTTTGGGAGGCTGGCTTTGCTTTCACGGAAGCCAGGGCAATCTTATCTGAGTTGTAATAACTAATTAAAACATAGGACATAGAAAAAATTATCGAGATAATCATTATGATAAAAAAATAGCTCGGGTCTAGAATTAGTGAGATTATGAAGCCAAGAATTAAAAAGAAAATAAATATTACTATTATTAACAAAAAAGATTTTATTTTGTTATTTCTGATCTGGTCGTGGAAGGATAGTCTTTGCATGTGTTATTTAAAGATTTGTGATTTTTAAGGGTTTGGGCATAAACACGGTTAAGGAAAAATTATTAAATTAAAGACTGTATGAGTATTTATGGCAAATATTTGTATGGTTTGTGGCCAAGAATTAATAAAGATTGTGTGCACTGGAAGAATAGGTAATATGGAAGTTGATTTTTGTGACGAGCATGCTGAATACTGTGATAATTGCGAGAAGGTTATATGTAGGATTATAAAAAACAATTACTAAAACTCAACTCTGGGTATGTCTTATGTTTTCCTTGATTCTATTAATCCATCTACATATGTAGCGCGTTCTTGAGCTTGAGGGTCTTCTTGCATTGCTTTGTTTACATAAGTTGTATATCTTCTTACAGCAACCATGACACCTGTATCGTCTCCGTATCCTAAGACGTCGGCAATATCTTGAAAAGGAATCTTTCCTCCACAACAAGGAACATGATTTAGATCTCTCAACCAAAAAGCGCATGCATCTCTGAGTTTCATAATTTTAGTATCCTTATATAAATCTCTTCTACCATCGTACTGTCTAATTCTTCGGAGCATATCTTCAGGATTTTCTATTTGCATTTCCTTTAATATACCTAAACAAATATTTACAAGAGATGGAGTTTGCTTCATTGGGTGTTGTGGTTCCATGAATAAATCTTTAATTGGGTCTTCTTTCATTACTTTGTCTACATAAACTGTATATCTTCTTACAGCGTCCACAGCACTTGCATGGCTTCTGTATCCTAAGACGTTAGCAATATCTGGAAAAGAAATCTTTCCTCCACAACAAGGAACATGATTTAGATCTCTCAACCAAAAAGCGCATGCATCTCTGAGTTTTACAGTTTTAGTATCCCTATATAAAGCATTTCCACCATCGCGCTGTCTAATTCTTTGGAGCATATCTTCAGGATTTTCTATTTGCATTTCCTTTAATATACCTAAACAAATATTTACAAGAGATGGAATTTGTCTCCTTTGGTGTTGTGGTTTCATGAATAAATCTTTAATTTTTTATTTATAAAAATTTAGGTTCTAATAGGGAGATCACTAGAACTCAATTTTAGGAACTGCTCTGGCTTCTGTTGGAATTTGTAAGAATTTCTTTGGCGATTTACCGTAGATTCTGGCGAAGAAAATTCCAGGAAATGATTTGCAAGTGTTGTTATATGTTAAGATTGAGTCATTATAAAACTGCCTTGAATAAGATATTTTGTCCTCTATGGCTGCCAGTTCTTTTTGTAAATGTAAAAAGTTTTCATTCGCTTTTAATTGGGGATAGTTCTCAGCAATTGCAAAAATAGACTTTAGAGCATTTTGTAATTCAGAACCCGCTTTCATCTTCTTTTCTATAGTTTTAGCGCCAAGTAAAACTTTTCTCGCATCAGTTACTTCTTTCATAATTTTACTTTCGTGTTTTGCATACCCTTTTACTGTACTTATTAGAGTTGGGACTAGATCTGCTCTTTTTCTTAGCTGAACATCTATCTGAGATAAAGAATTGTCTATTCTATTACCAAGAACGATAAATCTGTTGAAGTAATATATTAAAATTAGGACTACTAAGATAGCTAGTACAATGACTGTCCAGATTAATCCTGTTGGCATTGTTAGAACTAGAAAAAGAGTTTTATAAATATTGCTATTGGAATCTTTAATTCACTTTGGATTAATAATTTATAGATAAAAGGATAAAAAGGATTAAAAGGTTTGAATTTCTTATTTTATTATGAAACCAAGAACCAGAGTTTTTGTTACTTTCTCTATTTTAGTAATGATTATTGTGGGCTTGTATTTTTTTACTGACTGGTTCTCTAAAGTTACTGGTTATGTTTTAGGAGAGGACGAAAAAATAAAATTAGCTCAATGTCTTGACGGTAAAAATGCTGTCTTGTACATTTCTTCAACATGTCCTGACTGTGATAAGCAGAGAGAGCTTTTTGGAGAGGAGGCTTTTAAGTTTATTAGCTATTTTGAATGCAAAAGTATTGAAGAATGTCCTGACCTTAAGGGAGTTCCTGCCTGGAAAATTAATGGAGAGTTTTATTATGGTAAGAAATCGCTGGGAAGCTTGCAGAAGATTAGTGGGTGTGGGGTGGAGTAATATTTGATTTTCATTCAATTTTAGTTAACAATGGTAAACGGTGTTCTCGAAACATTTAAATAATAAGTTAACAATAGTTAACTATTGGAGGTTATAATATGTATAGTTTACCACAAGAAATTGAGGTTTGGTATATAATTCCCGCTATAAGAAGAGAGTTTGCTAAACTTTTAACTGAAAAATATGGACTAAGTTATGATAAAGCAGGAAATATTTTAGGAATTAGCAAAGCTGCTATTTCTCAGTATAATAAAAATAAAAGGGCTTCTAAAATTAAATTACATAATCGGGCTTTAAAAGAGATTGAAAAATCTGCAAAAATAATTAGTAAGGATAAAGAAAGAACTATTAAAGAAATAATGAGAATTTTGGCATTTATGAGAGATAAAAATCTTTCTTTTGAAATTTGCAAGGACAGATTTGATGAGGATGAAGATTGTAAAGAAGTCATGTTAACTTATGAGAAGTATTGGAAATAGATTTATCCTATAAATTATTAAATCTTTGAGTTCAGACTTGATTATTGTTTGAAGACTCTATATAAACCATATACTGCAATTAATAACCAAAAAAGATTAATCGTAAATGATGGGTATGCCCTATTAAGCAATGCATTTGTTCCTACTAATAATGAACCTACAAGATTCATCCATTAATAAAATTTTTATCTACCTGTTAGATCACGATGTGTAAGAAGGAAATATGCAAGAAGAATCAAGATTGCTCCAATCCATCCAAGGACTTCAATTAAGAGAATAGCCATACGATTAAATAATTTTACACATTAATAAATATATCCCGCTGAATTTCATCTAATCGGTGTTAAACTCCTATAAGGGTCGACCAAAAGTAGAAGTTCGGGCTGTGATATTATTATTAATTTAAAAGTGACATCTAAAACGAAAGGTTTATAAACATTCTATTTATTCCTTTGTATATGGATCCACAAACTGTGAGCACACTTGAAGAAGTATTAAATTCCGTTGGAGGAATTGGAATTGCTAATATACTTGAAGCAGGAGTATATTCTTTTGGAGCAGTTGGAGTAGCTTACACAATTGCTAAACATCGGTACCTTAAAAGAAAATCTGATAATGAAACGCATCCTGCAAGAATGCAAGCTGTCAGAGAATTAATGGAAACTGAGGGCTTTCAGGCTTATCTACAAACGAGAAGAGATTTAACTGAAAAAATTGCTAGTGGAGACTCCAATCATAATGCCGGTTACGTTGATTCAATAGTAAAAAATTCTTTGGGCAAGTTTCCCTCGTTAAGGATTGATTCTTAGTGCAGTGTTCATCTTGCAAGTCTGAATATGATAAATATTAAAAGCACACTTTTTCCTATTTGTTTGCTGTAAAGATATTATAACGAATTAATCCTTTTTCAGCCATTTTATAAAATTCAACAGCTGCTGAAGCATTAGGGAATTTTTCTTGTAAACCAAATGGTTTTACAAATAAATAATAGGGTACAATTGCAAACTTTCTCAATCTTGCAAGTGAGGGTTTTGTGTTTTGGCTTATATCTTCTACCTTTACACTTGTAAAACCTGCCTTGAGGAGAATATTTTGAAATTTATCATGTCTAAAATCTTTTAATCTATCCGTTGCTGTCCCTCTTGTAATTTTATTTAAAATTTTCATTTCATATTTTGAAAAATCTTTATCCTCGGCGAGCGTATATTCAAAAAAAGCAACTCTTCCTCCTTTTTTCAAAACCCTAAAAAATTCCTTGAGAGTTTTTTGAACATCTATGGAATGTGATAAAGTTTCAGTTGTATAAATACAATCAAAATAACTATTGTTAAACTTCATTTTGTTATAATTCATCAAAGAATAATTTACCTTATCACTTACATTTAATTTCTTAGCTAGAAGATTTGCCTTATTAATTTCAAAAGGAACAATAGTTATGCCCTCAATTTTACAACCATTCCTTTTTGCTAAAAATACCGAAACAACTCCTTGGCCACAACCCGCATCAAGAACAACATCTTTTGAAACCAATCTTAGTTTTTTGGCAACTAATTCCTGCATTAAAACCTGTGCTTCTTTTTCGGTGATATTCTTACCTTCTGGATAAAATCCAAAATGTTTAGCGCCCCATAAAGCTATATCATAACCTAATTTTGATTTCTCATAATACTTATTCAATCTTTCAAAATGTTCTTTTTCATCCATATATGTTTTTGTTTTTTAAACTTTAAAAGTTATTCTGATATGGCAAATCTTAAAAGCACGTTTTTTCTTAGTTACCTATGGCAAGGAAACAAATTTACCTTGATTATGCTGCTACGACTCCTGTGGATAAGGAAGTTGTAAAGGAAATGCAGAAATATTTTTTAGAAGAATATGGTAATCCTAGTTCTTTACATGAATTAGGAGAAAAAGCTTTTGATGAGATCAACAAAGCAAGAGAGAAACTGGCTAAAGAGATTGATGCGAGAAGCTGGGAAATCATTTTTACTTCTGGTGGAACAGAATCTGATAATTTAGCCATACAGGGTCTTGCAAGAGCTTACACAAAGAAAAAGATAATTATTTCTGCTATAGAACATCCTGCTATTATGGATGTGTGTAATCATATGGAAGGACAGGGATATGAAATTAAAAAAATTAAAGTTGATAAGAGTGGTTTATTAGATATGGCAAAATTGGAAAACGAGATTGATGATAATACTTTATTAGTTTCTATTATACATGTTAATAATATTATAGGAACTATTCAGGATTTAGGTAAAATAGGGGAATTATGCAGGAAGAAAGATGTGCTATTTCATACCGACGCTGTTCAAAGTTTTGGAAAGTTGAAAATTGATGTTGAAAAAATGAATATTGATTTGTTATCTGCCTCTGGCCACAAACTTGGCGGACCAAAAGGAATCGGATTTTTATATGTTCGCGAGGGAGTTAAAATTAGTCCTTTAATATACGGGGGTGGTCAAGAAAAAGGTTTGAGAAGCGGGACAGAAAATGTTCCTGGTATTGTTGGTTTTGCAAAAGCATTGGAGTTGAGTAAGAAAATAAATAAGGAAAAAGTAAGAAAGTTGAGGGACAGATTGATAGAAGGATTGGGGGATATTGATGGAAGAATAAATGGCTCGTCGGAAAAAAGAATTTATAATAATGTCCATGTTTCTTTTCAAGGCATAGAATCGGAAAGTTTAGTTTATTATTTGTCAAAAAAAGGAATTTATGTTTCTGCCGGCAGTGCATGTGACAGCAAAAAAGAAAAAGAAGAGCATGTATTGAAAGCGATTGGTTTAAAAGAAAAGGATATTGGTGGCTCATTAAGGATAAGTTTGAGCCAGGAACTAACGAGTAAAGATATTGATTTTGTTGTTAAAGAGATTAAGAAATCTGTGGAGAAGTTGAGAGTTTAGAAAGTAGTGAAAAATTTTAGAAACATTTTTTAATATTAGATATGTAATTAATTTAAAAATGAGAGCTTTAGTAACAGGAGCAACAGGATTTATTGGCTCTAATTTGGCAAAAGAGTTAGACAAAAAAGGATGGGAAGTTATTGCGCTAGGAAAAGATAACGAACAGCCATTGAATAATTTTTCTGGAAAACTGATTAAAAAACCATTTCATGAAATTGATTGGAATGAAATTGGAAACATTGATATTTTATTTCATCAAGCTGCAATTGTTAATACTGTTTTTAATGATGAAAAAGAAATGTTTTTTGTTAATGTTGAAACTGCTATAAAGTTATTTAAAAGGGCAATTATTCACGATTGTAATAAGATAATTTATGCATCCTCAACTGCTGTTTATGGTAATACTCCCTCTCCTTTTGTTGAAGGAAAGAGTGAAGAGCCGCTAAATATTTATGGTAAATCAAAATTACTTTTAGATAGGATGGCAATGAAACTTGCTGAAAAAAATCCAGATATAAAAATTGTTGGTTTACGTTATTGCAATGTTTTTGGTCCTGGCGAGAATCACAAAGGAAAAATGGCAAACATGGTATATCAGCTTGCGCAGCAAATCTTATATGATAAACCCGAAGTCTTTAAGTATGGTGAGCAAAAAAGAGATGAAATTTATGTTAAAGATGTTGTAAAAGCAAACTTATGTGCATTGAATGCGAAAGAAAGTTGTGTTGTTAATTGCGGTACAGGAAAACCAGTAAGTTTTAATGAAATAATTGCGATATTGAATGAAATATTAGGAAAAAATAAAGAAACAATTTATATTGATAACCCCTATCCTTTCTTTCAAACTCATACTGAATGTGATATGAAAAAAGCAAAAGAAACTATTGGATTTGTGCCAGAGTATAGTTTTGAAGAAGGGGTTAAAGATTATTATAAAACTGGATGGTTGACGAAACCTCCTATTAAGTAGTCTCCACAAGACTAAGTTCCAGGACGAAATAATTAAGGAACCAATATAATCCTCACTATAAAAGTTCGTTCGCTTTATTTGATAATTTTCACCAAAATATAGGGATTTTGAGTAAATATTATATGGAATTTTCCAGTTGTTTAGATACTGCTAAGTAAGATATATTTAAAAATCACCTACTTCTAAACAGTTTATGAAAAGACACGTTAGAAAATCACGTAGAAAGAGAAAGATGCTTAAGTTATTGCATAAAGGAAGGAAGAAAGTCAAAAGAATAACATCCAAAACACTTTTATAAGCTATTTATTTCTCAACTTCTATGGAGAAAGAAATATACTCTCATTCTAAGCTTTGGCTTTTTGAAAACTGTCCTGAGGCTTATAAAATAAAATACATTGACAAAAAATTTCCTGAGTTACCGAAGAGTATTGAAGCTTTTTTAGGAGGAATGGTTCATAAAAGTTTGGAATGGCTATATAGAGAGGTAAAAGAAGAGAAAGAGGTTAACATGGATGATTTAATGAAAAATTTTGCAAATAATTGGATAAGTAATTTCTCTCATGATTTAAGAATTAATTGGGGCAAGTCAGAAGATTATTTTAATAAGGGAATAAAATTTTTAATTGATTATTATCAGAAGAACAAACCCTTTAATGATAATACAATTGAGATTGAAAAGAAAATTCTTTTTAATTTAGATGAAGGTGCTGAATATAAAATTCGAGGATATATTGATAGAATTGTTTTAAATGAAAATGGCGAATATGAGGTGCATGATTATAAAACAAATGATTTTATGAAAACTCAGGAAGAGGTGGATGCAGATAGACAGCTTGCATTTTATCATTTGGGAATTAATGAACTCTTTGGGCAGCAGGCTAAAATAAAATTAATTTGGCATTTTCTCGCCCACAATAAGACAATAGTTTCGAGGAGAAGTCAAGAACAATTAGAGCAGTTAAAAAAAGAAACTTTGGAGCTGATTAAAAAAATTGAAAATACAATAGAGTGGCCGGCGTGTGGAAAAAGATATTGCGATTGGTGCACGTATAAGAGAACTAATAGGATTGAGAATTATTAATTGTTAATAAGTATTTTAGAGGATAATTATATTTAAATCCTGTTAATTGCACAAAACCTTATGAGTCCTGACAGTAATAGAGGATATTGTTTAGTTTCTCAACAAATAAGAGATAAGATTGAAAGGGGAGAGATAGTTATAAGAGGAGATTTCTCTAAAGACGAGAGGGGGTGGTTTAAAGATGATGATTTAGAGGGTAGAGTTCAACCCTCATCTTTTGAACCAATTATTGGAGATGAAGGATTTATTCTTGATACCGAGAGACTTGGAGGTTTCAGACCTCAAAGCAATCAAACTGTTTATAGGGCTTTATTGGAGTTACCTAGAAGACAGAGACTAAGAGTTAACATGTCTGGGGGGTTTATAGCACAGACTGGTTTTACTTATCTTTTTCCACTTGAAGAAAGAGTTACTCTTAAAAAAGGAGATAGAATGAAATCTTCTCCAAAAAGTAGCACTGGTAGACTATTCCCAAAAACTAGATTGATAGCAGACTATACTCCTAATTTTGACAGTGTTAATCATGTTGAAGGTGTTAATGATCCATTACAACTATGGCTTCTATTTCAGCCGACTTCATTTAACATTATTCTATATCCAGGAGATATATTAAACCAATTAAGATTTTTTCAAGGTACGAATGCTTCATTAAGCCAGGAGGAAATTATTGAAGAATTTACGAAAAATCCTTTGCTTTATAAAAAAGTAGGAGATGACGAACTTGTTCCTACCAAACCTGTAATTACTGATGATGGTTTACAAATAAATCTTGATTTAACTGGACAAAATACATATGGAATTGTAGGTTTACGGGCAAGAGACAATCCTAAACCTATAGAAATTGGTAAAGAACATGAGTTAGATCCTGAGGAATTTTTTGAACCTGTTACTGTAAAAAGAGGAAAAGTAAGATTTTATGAGGGAGAAAGATATTTGCTTGCTACTGCTGGTGTAATGAATATTCCCCCTCATCTTTGTGGTGAACTTAGAAGACATTTTGGTCTTGGGCTCAGAGCTGTTTGGGATGAGGCAGGTTACTTTGATAATGGGTTTAAGGGAAATGGAGTTCTTGAAGCGACTCCTCAAGAAGAAAAAGATATTGAGCTAGATCAAGGTGATACAATTCCATGCAGCGCACTAGAGCTTTTTCGAACTAGTGAAACTCCAGATAAACTTTATGGAACTAAAGAAGCTAAATCTCATTATTACGAACAGCTCGGACCTAAAGTATCAAAACACTTCAAACCGTTTGATTTTGCTCGTGCAGCAAAAGATTATCAAAAGCTTAATAGAGATGTGTTAGTACATGATGCTAGAGTATTAATGAGTTTTAGAGAAGCCCGAGATGGATTTGAACCAATAAGGCCAGAAGTTGCTGAAAGAATTGTTAGAGAAATTGAAAGGAATGGTTTTTTCCATTCAAGGTATGACTGTGAAGATGATGAAGAAGTTTTACAACCAATTCCTTATGTTTTGCTTTTTGGCTCCAATGGAACTGTTTTTACTTATGTAAGAGCAACTAATATAAGAGATTATGGTGATGAAAGATTATTTGGAAAGTATTCAATTGGATTAGGAGGACATATTATTAGAGCAGACAGACCAAATTTTGTTATAAACTGTTTAGAAAGAGAAGTAATAAGGGAAGAAGTTAAAATAGAAGGAGATCATTCTAAACCAAAACTTGTAGGAACTTTAATGGCTTATGATAAACCAGTAGACAGAGTTCATTTTGGTTTAATTTATACAATACATACTAATGGAAATATAATATCAAATGAGTCATCAATTACTTCTTTTGGAATGATGTCTTTTGATAAATTAGCTGAGAAGATTGATCCTTTTGAAACATGGAGTAGAGTTTTAGTTCCTCTTCTTCCTGAACTTTACAAGAGATAAGTATTTTCTATTATAATAATTTATTTAAAGAACTAACATTAAAATTGAAGATGATAAAAATTGGGGTTACTGGAAAGTTATGTGCTGGAAAAGATACACTAGCTGAATATTTAAAAGAGAAAGGATTTGAACATATTTCTTTGTCAGATATGATTAGAGAGGAATGTAGAAAAAGAGGGTTAGAAGTGACCTTACAGAATTTAATAAGATTGGGCAATGAACTGAGAAAAAAAGAAGGTAGCGATATCTTGGCTAAAATGGCTGTTGAAAAAATGAAGGAAGGAAATAATTATGTGGTGACTAGCATTAGAAATCCCTTGGAAGTTAAATATCTATCTAATTCTAAGAATTTTGTTCTGATTAATATTGAATCTCCTTTAGAAAAAAGATTTGAAAGAATGATTAAAAGAGGGAAGAAGGAAAGTGAGCCCAAGAGTCTTGAAGAATTTAAAAGAATTGAAGAGAGCCAATTAAGTTCTACTAATGAGAGTGACCAACAAATTAAAAATTGCATCGATATGGCTAGACTGACGATTGTTAATGACGCTGATATAACTCTTTTTTTACAGAAGGTGGAAGAAAATTTTCTAAGAATTAAAGAAATGGCTTCTTTTGTTAGACCTGGGTGGGATGAATATTTTGTAGGACTTATGAAGTCTGTTGGAAAAAGGGGAACGTGCGATAGAGGAAGAAGCGGATGTGTTATTGTTAAAGATAAGAGAATAATGGCTACCGGTTACGTCGGATCCCCGCCTGGACTCGCGCACTGTGATGATGTGGGACATTGGTTCAAGAAAGTGATTCATGAGGATGGGAGTATCACTCAACATTGTATAAGAACCGTCCACTCAGAGGCAAATGCTATCGCGCAAGCAGCAAAAAACGGTATAAATATTGAAGGCTCAACTCTTTATTGTAAACTAGAACCTTGCCTGGATTGCACAAAATTATTGATTAGCGCTGGAATAAAAAGAATCATCGCCGAAAAGAAATATCATGCATCGAAAGAATCTAGAGAGATGTTAGAAGAAGCAGGGGTGGCATTAGAAGTTTTGGATGATGAGTTTGAGGGGTACGAAAGTGACGACAGCTAGCATAACCGAACTTTTATTTATAAATGGTTCGGATTTGTGTTGTGCGGAATATAAAACTTTAAATACCAATAAATTTTGTATAGCTTGTTAACACAAGCTATTGTATTGTCGTCACAAAAAAACACAATATATTGTAGTGCTGTCGTAATTCAAAAGTTAAAAAGAGGTTATATGTTATGTCCATTTTGCTCTCATTCAGAAACAAAGGTTACAGATAAAAGGGATGCTGGCAGAATTACGAGAAGAAGAAGAGAGTGCTTAAAGTGTAGCAAGAGATTTTCCACGCATGAAAAGGTAGAGTGGAGCGAAATAAAAGTTATAAAGAAAGACGGAAAGAGAGAACCGTTCAGCCGAGAGAAAATTAAAATAGGCTTTATGAAGGCGTGTGAAAAAAGGCCTGTAAATGAGGAAAGAATTGAAAAGATGCTAAACTTTATTGAGGAAAAAGTGAGGAAGAGAGGAAAAGAGATTAATACGAGTGTTATTGGCGATTTGGTTTCTAAAGAATTAAAAAAAGTTGATAAGGTTGCATACATAAGATTTGCTTCTGTTTATATGGATTTCACAGATATTTCAGATTTTAAAAAAGAAGTAAGGGGGCTGTTGAAGAAATAATACTCAATAAAAATTGTAAAAAGGGATTGAAAAAAGATGATGAAAAAAAGACGGCAAAGTAGAGTGTATGAAATTAGAAAAAATGAGAATCTTATTAAGAGTAGCACTTTTGAGAATAGTCGTATTGAAAATAGCTGTAATACTATATAGACAATAGAGAAGCAAAAATAATAAATATAAATAAAGATGAAAAAAAGGATGTGTTAAAATGGCTGATATAAAAAAAGTAGAGGTTGATACCAATTCTCTAGATGGACTCGGTAGTGGTTTGGAACAAAAAGGTGTTGTGGGTGGCTTGCCAGAGTCAGACACTGGATTAAAAATAGCAAGATATTTCACTAAACAGGGAATGAGTCCTTTTAATTTTGATGTAGAAAGAAAACCAATAAATTGGGTTTCTGAAGAAGTACAATTTACTGATGATATGGGAAAAGTTATTTATACACAACCAAGTGTTAAGAAACCTGACTTCTGGAGCCCCCTGGCATTGAAAGTTGTGGCTAGTAGATATTTCTGGGGTAATCAACAAAAAGGGGAGAGAGAAGATTCTGTAGAAAAATTGATTGATAGGGTTTCTAGGTTTTTTGAAAGGCAGGCATTAAAACAGAAATACTTTAATGAAGAAGAATCAAGAATCCTAAGAGATGAGATTGCTGCAATAACATTAAATCAATTATGCGTTTTCAATAGCCCAGTGTGGTTTAATGTTGGTATTCAGAAATATGATATTATAGCTGGAGGGGTTGCTCCTTGGAAATGGGATTCTGAAAAGGGAGAGGTTGTTGAATCAGAAAAAAATGAAGATAGACCACAATGTTCAGCTTGTTTCATTCAAAGCATGGAAGATAATATGGACTCTATTATGGAAGTCCAGACAGCTGAAGCCATGTTATTTAAAGGCGGTTCTGGAACAGGTTCAAACAGGTCTAATCTGAGAAGTTCTAAAGAAAGGCTTACGGGAGGAGGGATTTCTTCTGGTCCTGTGAGCTTTATGAGAGGTTATGATGCATATGCTGGTGTTATCAAGTCAGGAGGTAAAACAAGAAGAGCAGCAAAAATGGAAATCTTAAATATGAACCATCCTGATATTATGGAGTTCATTGAAGCAAAACAAAAAGAAGAGAAAAAAGCATGGGCTTTAATTGATGCAGGTTATGGTGGTGGCTTAAATGGGGAAGCATATAATAGTATCTCTTTCCAGAACAGTAATATGAGTGCCAGGGCTTCTGATGAATTTATGGAGGCTATAAAAAAAGATGGTGACTGGCAGACTAAATATGTTTTAACAGGAGAAGTTTGTGAAACTTTAAAAGCTAAAGAAATGTTAAAGAAAATTGCTGAAGGGACTCATATTTGTGGGGACCCAGGCATGCAGTTTGATACAATAATCAATAAATATCATACTTGTAAGAACTCTGGAAGGATAAATGCTTCTAATCCTTGTTCGGAGTATATGTTTTTAGATGATACTGCATGTAACCTTGCTTCTCTCAATTTAATGAAATTTAGAACAGAAGATGAAAAATTTGATGTGGAGAAGTTTAGAAAAGCTGTGAAGTTCTTTATTATTACAATGGAGCTCATTATTGATGGTGCTTCTTATCCTACCAAAAAAATAACACAGAGGTCACATGATTTTAGGACTCTTGGCTTGGGATATGCTAATCTTGGAGCTTTACTTATGTCTTTTGGTCTGCCTTATGATTCTGATTCTGGCAGAGCTGTTGCTGCAGCAATAACTGCAATAATGTGTGGAGAGGCTTACAAAATTTCTGCACAATTAGCTTCTTTGGTTGGTACTTTTCCGAGATATGAAGAAAATAAAGAACCCATGTTAAAAGTTATGGAAATGCACCGAGACCATGTTAAAGATATAGAAGTTAATAAAATGCCTTCTGATTTGAGATATTTGGTTAATGATTCCTGGGATTCATGGAGTGAGGCTGTAAAATTAGGAGAAAAATATGGCTATAGAAATGCTCAAACAACTGTTATTGCTCCTACTGGAACAATTGCATTCATGATGGATTGTGATACAACAGGAATTGAACCTGACATTGCATTAGTTAAGTACAAAGTTCTTGCTGGGGGAGGCATGTTAAAGATAGTAAACAAAAGCGTGCCTTTGGCTTTGAGGGGTTTGGGTTATAATGAAGAACAAATAAAAGAGATTATTGATTATATTGACAAAAATGATATGATTGAGGGGACTCCGCATTTGAAAGAAGATCATCTTGCGATTTTTGATTGTGCTTTCAAGCCTGCTAATGGTAAAAGGGCAATACAGTATAAAGCCCATATTAAGATGATGGGAGCATGTCAGCCTTTTGTTTCTGGAGCAATAAGCAAGACGATTAATATGCCTGAGCAATCAACAATTGATGAAATTGCCGATGCATATATTTTCTCTTGGGAACAGGGATTAAAATCTGTGGCAATTTATAGAGAAAACAGCAAGAGAAGCCAGCCTCTGAATACGCAGAAAACAGAAGGCGAGATGATAAGAAAAGATGCAAAGATCCAAATGTCTCAGATGAGAATAAAACTTCCTCAAACAAGAAAATCCATAACTCACAAGTTTGACATTGGGGGACATGAGGGATACTTGACAGTTGGCTTATATGACGAAGGAAAACCTGGAGAGATTTTTATTACGATGCATAAGACTGGTTCTACAATCAGAGGCTTAATGGATGCGTGGGCAAATTCTATTTCATTTAATTTACAATACGGGATTCCAGTCGAGTTTTTATTTAAGAAATTCAGACATCAGAAGTTTGAGCCTTCTGGATTTGTGAAGAACGTTAATGGAGGAAAACTGGATGAGAAAGGAAATAAGATAAAAACAGCATCGTCAATAGTTGATTATGTTGCACAGTTTATGCTAAATAACTTTGGTGAAGGCTCTGGTAATATAGAGTTTGAAGTTGAAACTTTGGGAAATCTAAAAGATGAGCAGAAAGCATTGGATGACTTCGGCGATGAAGGACTTATTTGTCCTTTGTGTGGAGGGACTGCAAAACGACTTGGAAATTGCACTATGATTTGCAATTCCTGTAAGCAGAAGACAACTGGTGGTTGTGGTGAGTGATAGTAAATAATCAATTTCAATTTTTATTCCTTTTTGTGAGTGCTATAGATTTAAATATAATATATTCCAGTTTCGTCTATGACGAAACTACTTGACAGATTCAGAGATGCTGCACTTTTGAGAGGGAATTTTACTTTAAGAAGTGGAAGAACATCAGATTATTATATCAATGCTATGGATGCTTTTAAATTTCCAAGTTTGTTAAATGATTTAGCAGATGATGTTTTTAATCTTTTTGATGAAAGGATTACTTGTGTAACTGCTACAGGTTTTGGAGGAACTCCATTGGCAACTACAATTTCTTCTAGGCATAACTTGCCTTTATGTTGTGTGAGAGATAAACCAAAGGTATATGGAACTAAAAGCCAAATTGAAGGGCATACTCCTACCAGAGAGGATTTTATTGCTTTGGTGGATGGTGTTTTTACAACTGGAGGCAGTTTAAGAGAAGCAACTGCTATTTTAGAAGAATTTCATCCTGCATCAATAGAATATGCTGTTATCCTTAATAGATCTGAAGAACAAAAACCAATGTTGCTCGATGGAGAAGTTAAGTATTTGTTTAGCGTGGCGGATATTTTGGAGTAGTTTTTAGTACTCCTTTTTCTTTTTATGAAATTCTTACTAATTATGTGTTTTCTTCACCTTTTCCATAAACCTCTCTACGATGCCCGACATAATGAATAACAATTCCTTTAGGATGATGTGAATACATAACTCTATACTTTTTAAATCGAAAACTAAAAAATCCTTTTAATCTTCCCTTGAGTTGTTTGCCTTTAATTTTGCTTCTGAGCCTTTTCAATTCTTTTTTAATTTGTCTTTGATTACTTATGTGAAGCCCATGCAGGGTTCTTTTACCTTCTTCTGTAAATTGTATTGAAAAGTCCATTAGACCTCATCAATAGAATAAAGTTTTCCTTTTTTCATATCTTTGATACTTTTTGCTAAGCTAGCCATAACGTCTGGATCCGAAAGTATCTCAATTGTTTCATAGAGTGAATCGTCTTGCATGTCTGTGTCGCCGGAAAGAATTCTCATGAGAACATCATTATACGATTCTCGTGGATGAGACTTGACTCTATCAAGTTTGGCTTTTACATTTCTATCCAAGGTTATTGTTGATATATTCATGACTATTAATAGTTATTAATAGTATTTAAGGGTTTCGGTGTTCTTCAGTAGTATATTAATTAAGCTAACAAAAAACTTATAAAAGTTAGAATTTCTTTAAGAATGAGATGGAATTAAAAAGTAGTGCATTTAATCAGGGGGAGAAAATACCTGTGAAATACACTTGTGACGGAGATGATTTTAGTCCGCCGTTAGAAATTAGCGGCGTTCCTGAAAATACAAAGAGCTTAGTGCTAATTGTTGATGACCCTGATGCTCCTGTTGGAACTTGGGTGCATTGGGTAGTATGGAATATTCAGCCAAAGATAACAAAAATTGAAGAAAATACAGTTCCTGTAAATGCGATAGAAGGAATTAATGACTTTGGAAAACATAATTACGGTGGACCTTGCCCTCCCTCTGG
This sequence comes from Nanobdellota archaeon, assembly GCA_022561055.1. Taxonomy (GTDB): domain Archaea; phylum Nanobdellota; class Nanobdellia; order Pacearchaeales; family GW2011-AR1; genus JADFRY01. The sequence goes on from JADFRY010000002.1 coordinate 103,181, forward strand.
CACACATAGATATTTCTTTAAATCGTACGCATTAGATAAAACTTTAGAGCTTGATAATAATGCTAAGAAATCTGACGTTGAAAATGCAATGCGGGGTCATGTTATAGAACAAGCAACTTTGATTGGAACTTATTCTAGGAGTTAATTAAGCAGCTTTATCAAATAGTGCTAAGCCATCTCCAATTAATTTTTCTAAGTCTTTGCTTTGCCCATGTTTTTTCTCTAAGCTTGCTCTTATTTCAGACCGTAACTGGGGATTAAATCCTCCTTTTGTTAAGATTTCTAAGATGCCAAGTGGTGCGAGCCAATCGTCTTCATGTTCCTTTTCTAATTTTTGCCATGATTCTCGAAGCCAATAGGTATTTCTTTTCTGTTCTCTGCATTCCCTCATAGCCTTATATATTCTATTGAGTCTTTTTTGCTTTTCAGTTGGTCTAAATTTATGAGTCCGTTCTTCTGGTTTTATTATACTTTCGATGCCCACATCACTTGTACCAGACATTGTCCCTCTAAATTTCTCTAAAATGTCAAGAATATTATCTAAACTTTCAGCTTCATAGAGTGTTTCTTGTTGTATGGTAATATTATACTGCGCCTCTGCTGTCTCAAGAGAAAGAGGACGTATAGTTCTATTAAGATAATTTCTTCCTTCGTCTATTGAGGAGATTAGAGCAGCTCCCCAAATTCTTGATTCTCTATTATATTTTACAAGTCCAAACTCTACTGTAAACCAGTGTAAAGCAGAAAGTCTTCGCGCATCAGAAGCAGCATCATAGGCAGCTTTATTTGCTAATTTCCACCTTTCATTTGCTTCTTTTTTCTGTTCTTCGGTTGTTACAAAGTCTTCTTCTAAAATAGATAAATGGCGTGTAGCTTCATAATACTCTTGATCTTCTGGAGCCGATACTGCCTTTATTCCAAGTTCACCAAATAATTGTAAAATTCTCCTAACTTCTAGATTAGCAAGCATTGTTGTATGCCCCAGACCTTCATGAACTATATCTGGAGAAGGAGTATATCCTATATTCGCAGGTATTCTCATATCAGTAGAAATTGGTGTTACTCCTCTATATTGAAGAGCCATAAAAGCTCTGGGAGGAATAAAACCATTCACACCTATGGCGCCAAAGCTGACTTGACTTAATTTATCGTCTATGTGCGCTATTCTAGGTATTGTGTCTATAGGGATATCTAATAATTCTATACTCTCTAGATATGATGGATGAGCATGTTCTAGGTAAAAAGGATGACTAACTTGTCTTATGTAGCGCCATGCTTCATGTTGCGCTGCTGTATATTTGGGTTGCACTTCTTTAAACTGTGCTAAGGGTGGTGGAAGATTTTTTACATGTTCGCTAACCATTTTATATAAAAAATGAATTTGATGACTTAAATATTTTATTGTGTTTTGTGGATAGTATCATTCATCGACTAAGGGCACAAAGACAAAGCCCGGGAATTCTTTAGTCGTTATTTTTCCTTTTTCCTTTTTTATTTTGAAGACAGACCATTTTACAGATGCGACGATAATTCCGTTTTCTTTTAATTGTTCGCAAAGTTTTTGAGCAGTGTTTAAATCTGGACATGCGGCACTTATTAAGATTTTATCGTAAGGAGAAAACTTTGGCAATCCATTTTTGCCGCTTTGATGAACAATTATGATATCTTTATATTTTTTTAATGTTTTTCGCGAGCGCTCTGCTAATTCTTTTATAATTTCGACTCCATAGATTTTTCCTTTTGTTATTTCTGAGAGCAAAGCCAAAACATAGCCAGAGCCGGAGCCAATTTCGAGAACCTTTTGTTTGCTATTAGGTTTTAACTCAAGCTGATTAAGCATGAAAGCTGTTACATAAGGTTGAGATATAGTTGCACCATAATCTATTGGTAAAGAAGTATCATCATAAACATATTCTTTATAATTTTCAGAAACGAAATCCTCTCTCTCGACTTTTTTAAATGCTCTTAGAATTTTTTCTGGAAATCCTTGAAGTTTTAGATGTTTGATTAATTGTTGTTTATTCATTATTATGAAAAATTAATTATATATTTAAGTTTGCTGATATTGGCCTTGATAATTAAGCTGTGTGTTTGGAACTATCCTTTCATAGTTAAGAGAGTTACAAAAACTTTATTAATGGTTTTTTGTAAAGTTAGTCATGGCAGGAAATATTAAGGAATTGAATGCTAATAATTTTGATGATTTTATAAAAAAGGGTGATTGCATTGTGGATTTTTATGCTGATTGGTGTGGTCCTTGTAAAGCTATGGCTTCACATTTTGAGAAGGCTGTAGAGAAATTAAAAGATGTTAAATTTGGAAAGATTAATGTTGATGGCAACCAAAAATTAACTGGAAGATTTATGGTTATGTCAGTACCAACGACTATCTTTTTCAAGAATAGAGAGCAAGTTGATAGGCATACTGGTGCAATGAGTTTTGAAGATATTAGAAATTTCTGTGAGAGAAATTTCTAAGCCAGAAAACAAAGGATATTGTTTTCTATATTAGGAGGAGAGTTGAGGATAATTTCTAATAAAAGCATTTAAAAACAATTTAATTCTTTTTCAGTTATGGTCCCGTAGCTCAGCCTGGTCAGAGCACTGGGCTTTTAACCCAGGTGTCGCGGGTTCAAATCCCGTCGGGGCCATTTTTGCAAAATCCGGGCAAAAGTTTATAAACCCACATTTATAATCTTTTATTATTACTAAGTTGTTAAAGGAATTTCAGCGTAATTTAAAACAATTAAATTAACTTCAAAAAAGCTCCCATGCACATCCTACAGCCAAAACACATTAAATTGAAGCCCGAAGAGGTCAAAGCTTTAGTTAAAAAATATAATATTTCTTTATCGCAATTGCCCAAGATAAAATCAACAGACGCAGGAGTTCCTGAAAACTGTGAATCGGGAGATGTTCTTAAAATTGAGAGAAAGCAAGAGGAAAAAATAAGAGCATGTTACAAAGTTATTGTATGATAGAGTTGAAGAGAGTTTGATATGAAAGAAAATCACATTTTAGTCCAGAAATATTTAGAACAGCACTCATTAGTTGAATCTAATATTCTTAGTTTTAATGATTTCATAAATAAAAGAATGCAACAAATTATCAATGAAATTAATGATGGACTTGAAAATGATGAGATGGAAATAAAATTTGGGAAGATTAGAATTAACAAACCAGATGTTATAGAGGCTGATGGCAGTGTTAACTTTATTACGCCTACCGAAGCCAGATTACGAAGCCTGACTTATTCTGCACCTATTTTTGTAGAACTAACAGTAAAATATAGCGAGCAATCGGACAGTGCGGAAGTTGAAATAGGAAGGATTCCAATAATTGTTAGAAGCGATGTTTGCAACACAAGTAAAATGAGTAAGGAAGAATTGCGAGAAAATTATCTGGACCCGCTTGACCCTGGCGGATATTTTATAATTAATGGAAATGAAAGAATTATGGTAATGACAGAAGACCTTGCGCCGAATCAGCCTTTCATAGAAGAGGGTAGGCAAGGTCTGACATTAAGACTTTTTTCCCAAAGAGGCCCTTACAGAATTCCAACTACTATTTCTGAAACAAATGAGGGCATTCTAGAATTGACATTCAGCAGGTTAAGAAATATTCCTGCAATTCCTTTGGTAAAAGCATTAGGAATAATAAAAGAATCTGATATTGCAAAACATATTGGAAAAGAAGACGATTGTGTTATTGTCAATTTGTATGAATTTGCGAACATTCAAAATACAGAAGATGCGCTTTTATATCTTGCTGAGAAATCCAGCATTCAAGGAACAAAAAAAGAAATTCTTGACAGAGTAAAACAGAGAATTGACGCTTATTTACTGCCTCATATTGGTTTAGATAAAAGTGCAAGAGTCGAGAAGGCATTGACCATATGTAAATTATTGAAACAATATTTGAATGCTAAAGATAATAAAAAAATCAGAACAGACAAAGACCATTACGCAAACAAAAGAATAAAACTTTCAGGAGATTTGTTAGCTGATTTATTCAGAGTTAACATGAACATTCTTGTCAAAGATATACAATATTCTTTGCAGAAAATTGTTAAGAGAAAGAAATTTTATTCTATCAAAACAATTGCTAAATCTACTTTGTTTACTCATCGAGTTGAGAGCGCGATTGCTACAGGAAGTTGGATTGGCGAAAGGACAGGGGTTACTCAAAATATGGACAAGACTAATTATTTAGCTATTCTTTCCCAATTGCAGAGGATTTCGAGTATGCTGCCAGGAGAGCAAGAAAACTTCATGGCAAGAACTTTACATCCAACTCATTACGGAAGATTCTGTCCGACAGAGACACCTGAAGGAACTGAAATAGGCTTGAGGAAAAATCTGGCTCTTTTAGCAAGGATTTCAACTTCTGTTGATTTTGATGAGCAAAAAGTTTTAAAGAAATTTGCAGAACTTGGTCTTGATAATGATAAAGAAAAAGATGTTTTCTTTAACGGGCGATTCATTGGGATGGTTGAAAATCCTGAAGAATTTGCTAAGAAAGTCAGAGAAGCGAGAAGAAAGGGAGAACTTCCTGTTGAATTAAGTGTTAGAAGCAAAAATGAAGCAGATGCTGTGATAATCTTGACTGAAGTTGGCAGAGTATTAAGACCTTTGATAGTTATTGAAAATGGTGTGAGCAAATTAAAAGATGAGCATCTTGTATTGTTAGAGCAAGATAAAATGTCATGGCAAGACTTGGTAAAAGAAGGAGTTATTGAATATCTCGATGCTTCTGAGGAAGAAGATGCTTTGGTTGCCTTAAAGCAAAATGAATTGAGTGATAAAAATACTCACCTTGAAATTGATTCTATTGATATTTTTGGTTTGATAACCTCATTAGTGCCTTATGGAAACCATGACCAATCGTCTAGGCTGAATCGTGGGAGCAAAACTTTGAAACAAGCTCTTGGAATTTATGCTGCAAATTATTTGACGCGGCTTGATACAGATGTTTCAATATTACATTATCCACAAAATCCTATTGTAAAAAGCTTTGTTTATGACACTCTTAATATTTATCCTGCAGGACAGAATTTGATTGTGGCAATTATGCCTTATGAAGGTTATAATGTGGAAGATGCTATTGTCCTGAGTAAGGCAAGTGTCGAAAGAGGAATGGGAAGAAGTACTTATTTTAGACCTTACAAGGCTACTGAACTGCATTATGCTGGTGGGTTAAAAGATGAGATAACAATACCTGACAAAGATGTTTCTGGTTATAGGACAGAAGAGTCTTATAGATTTTTAGAAGATGACGGAATAGCATACCCTGAAGCGAAAATAGAATCTGGCGAGGTTGTTATAGGCAGAGTAACTCCGCCAAAGTTCTTATCTGAAGCAAAGGACATTAGTATCCAGGCAAAGAAAGAAGGAAGCATGGCTATTAGGCAGGAAGAAAAAGGAACTGTCGACGCTGTTTTTGTTACTGCAGATAGAGAAGGAAATAAGATTGCTCAAGTAAGAACAAGAGATTTAAGGATTCCAGAGCCAGGTGATAAATTTTCAACGCCGCATGGACAAAAAGGGGTTGTTGGACTTCTTGCAGATTCCAAAGATATTCCATTTACATCTAGAGGTATTAAACCTGATTTGATTTTTAATCCACATGGAATTCCGAGCAGATTGACTGTTGGGTATATGATTGAATTACTTGCAGGCAAAGTCGGGGCTATTACAGGAAAGTTTATTGACGGGACGCCATTTTCAGGACAAAAAGTTGAAGAACTTGAAGCTCAGCTGAGAGAGTTGGGTTTCAGCTACGATGGAAAAGAAACAATGTATGATGGCGTAACAGGAAAGAAAATGGATGTTAAAATTTATATTGGGAATATGTATTATTTAAAACTGAAATATATGGTAAGTAATAGAATACATGCAAGAGCGTCTGGTAAAGTCACGTTATTGACTAGGCAACCTGTTGAAGGTAGAGCGAGGGGCGGTGCATTGCGTCTTGGAGAAATGGAGCAACAGGCTTTGGTTGCACACGGGGCATCATTATTATTAAAAGAAAGATATGACTCTGACAAAACAATAATTTATATCTGCTCAAAATGTGGAAACATTGCTATCAAAGACACACTTAGAAACAAAACCTATTGCGCATTTTGCGGAAGTAATGAAGTTGAATCTATTGAAGTTTCATATGCCTTTAAATTATTGATAGAAGAATTACTTGGATTACATATTTTAACAACTTTTGAGTTGAAGAATAAATATGAGTAGGTAAGACTATGAGAGAAGAAGAAATACTGGAAAGGGCAGGGAGAGTAATTAGAGAGTATGTGAAAGGGCACCAACGAGAGCTTAGAAGTAAATATGGAAATGATCAATTTTATATATTTATTACAGAAGAATATGAAATTATAGATCATGGTAAAGATCTTCGTACTGTGCATGATAGAGGTTATAGAAGAGCAAAGAGGGGTACTCAACCTATGATAATTCATGGTACTGTTGATGACCTTATAAATCCAGGAAAAAATCCAAGAAGAAGAGAAAGCCTGTTTTCAATAGAAGGAGTAATGAAATAAAATGGAAAGAAATTTAGAAGTATTGGAGTTTGAATTGAATGATAAACAAATAGATGAGATGATATCAAAATTAAATGAATTAAAAGAAAGTCAAGAGCATATTCATTATGATTTACCAAATAAACAAATGAATGTTATTGGAGATAACATAGAAATTATGGAAATACTTATTCACCACGAAAAGGATGAGTTAAAATAAAAAATGCCAGAAATAATAAAAAAACAAGTTAAAGCTTTAAAATTTAGTTTGATTAGTCCGGCGCAGATAAAAAAAATTAGTGCTGCCAAGGTTGTTACTCCTGAGCTCTATGATATTGACGGTTTCCCTGTTGATGGAGGTATTATGGACTTGCGTTTAGGAGCTATTGACCCTGGAGTCAGATGTAGAACCTGCGGCGGGAGATTAAAAGAATGTCTAGGACATGTTGGAAGTATTGAACTTGCTCGGCCAGTTATTCATATAAAATATGTTCCTTTGATTGAATTATTTTTGAGAAGTTTTTGTCATAAGTGTGGAAAACTTATGTTGGAAGAAGAAAAACAGAAAAAATTTGGTCCTGCTGAGAGCGCTAAAAAGGCTAGAGATAAAAAAAGATGTCCATATTGTAATGAAGTCCAAGAGAAAATTAAACTTGAGAAGCCAAATTTATTCTCCATGGGGAAAAAAAGAATATTCCCTAATGAAATAAGAGAGATGCTTGTTACAATTCCTGATGAGGAAGCTAGGAAAATTGGAGTAAATCCTAAAACATGCAGACCAGAGTGGGCAATTCTTTCTCTGTTGTTAGTACCGAGTGTTATTGTAAGACCTTCAATTACTTTAGAAACAGGAGAAAGGAGCGAAGATGATCTAACCCATAAGTTATCTGATATTATTAGAGCTAATCAAAGATTGTGGGAAAATTTGAATGCTGGAGCGCCGGAAGTAATTATTGAAGACTTATGGGATTTATTACAGTATCATATTACAACATTTTTTGATAATAATATTTCTAGAATACCACCAGCAAGACACAGGTCAGGACAGCCATTGAAAACAATAACTGAAAGAATTAAAGGTAAAGAAGGGAGGATTAGAAAGAACTTAGCTGGAAAAAGAGTTAACTTTTCTGGCAGAACAGTCGTTTCTCCAGAGCCTGCTCTCAACATTAATGAAGTTGGAGTTCCATTAGAAGTTGCAAAAATTATTACTGTTGCTGAGGCAGTAACAACTACAAATTTAGAATTTATTAAAAAGATTATTATAAATGGACGTGAAAAACATCCTGGAGCCAACTATGTTATTAGACCGGATGGAAAGAGAAAGAGAATTACCGAAGATCTAAAAGAGGAGCTTTGTGATGAAATCCAGCCAGGATATAAAGTTGAAAGACATTTACGGGACGGCGACGTTGTTCTTTTCAATAGACATCCATCTTTGCACAAACAAAGTCTTATGGCTCATTATGTAAGAGTCCTACCAGATAGAACATTTAAAATACATCCAACTGCTGCTTTCCCTTATAACGCGGATTTTGATGGAGATGAAGTCAATATACACTCTCCTCAGACAGAAGAGGCAAGGTCTGAAGCAAAAATTCTTTTAGATATTAAAAATAATATTATTTCTTCTAAGAATAATATAAATCTTGTTGGATGTATTGCAGATGCTATAACCGGCTCTTACATTTTAGGAAAAGAAAAATTTGATAAGCCAGACGCAGATCAGTTACTGTTTTCTGCAGGAGTCATCAATAGTTTGAAAGGTAAAGAAATCTCTGGTATAAATCTGTTTAGTCAAATATTACCTAAAGAAGCTAATATAAAAATGCCTTCGGAAATCTTAAGTAAAAATACATTAGGGTCGGAAGATGGCGAGATGGTTAAGATATTGGACAAAAATTGCGGAAGAGAAGCAACACTTGAATCTATAAGAAGAGCATTCTCCCTCGGGACAATTTACTTATCTAGAAGAGGATATACGCTTTCGTTGAGAGATTTGGATGTTTCAGAAAAAGTCAAGAAAATAACTAGGGAAGTTATAGAAGAAGCTGAGAAAAAAACTAAAGAAATAATAAAAGATTCAGAAATTGGAAAATTAGAGATAATTCCAGGAAAAAGTATTGAAGAGTCAAGAGAAGTCAAGATTTCTAAAGTATTGAATGAGATAAGGTCAAATGTTGGTCAGATTGTTCAGAGTCATTTTCCAAAAGAAGGAAACGTTAGTAAAATGATTGCTGCCGGAGGAGGCGGAAGTATATTAAACATTACTCAAATTGGTTGTTGTGTTGGACAGCAAATTTTATGGAATGAACGAATTAGTTTTGGCTACACAGGAAGAACTCTTTCTTTTTTTGAGAAGGGAGATATAAAAGCGGAATCACGCGGGTTTATAAAATCGTCTTTTTTCGATGGTTTGAAGCCCAGTGAGTTTTTCTTCGGAGCCATTACAGGAAGAGATGCCCTCATGGACACTGCTTTAAGGACACCTAAATCAGGATATCTTTACAGGAGATTAGTTAGCGCCTTACAAGATTTGAAATTAGAGTATGATGAAACAGTAAGAGATGCTTCTGGCAACATAATCCAGTTCTTATACGGTGGTGATGGATTGGATGTATCCGCTTTGCATTTAAATAAAAAAGTTTGTCCCGGCGAAGCTGTTGGAGTTATCACAGCCCAATCATTTGGAGAAGCTTCAACACAAATGGTCTTAAATGTATTCCACTCTGCAGGTGTTGCTGAAATGCAGATTACACTCGGATTGCCAAGGTTAATTGAGATTTTTGATGCAAGAAAACAACCATCTACTCCATCAATGGAAATTTATCTTGACAGAGAACATAATAATGAAAATGATGCAAGAGTTATTGCAGAAAAAATTAAAGAAGTAAAAGTAGAAGGGATTGCTTCTGAAATAAAGATTGATTTTTCTGGAAAGAAGATTGAGATAGAGTTGGACAATGCTGCCTTAAAAACAGTTCACGTCGGGGTGCAAAAAATAGTTGACAGACTAAATGAAAAAGGATTTAAAGTTAAAAAGAGAAACATAAAGATTAGTTTAAATGTTTTGGATATGGACTTTAAATCTATTTACAAATTAAAAGGAAAACTAAGAAAAACAATTATATCTGGAATTAAGAATATCAATCAAGTTATTGTTGCTAAGAGAGAAAAAGAGTTTGTTATTTTAACTTCGGGAAGTAATTTGCGAGATATTATGGAAATAAAGGGGGTCAATAAAGATAGAGTGGTTACGAATAATATTCATGAAGTTGCAGATGTTCTCGGTATTGAGGCGGCAAGACAAGCGATTGTAAATGAAGTAAAAAAAGTTCTTGAAACTCAAGGTTTAGATATTAATTTTAGACATCTTGATTTGATTGCCGATGCAATGACGTCTTCTGGAGTTGTTAGAGGGGTTACACGAATGGGAATTATATCTCATAAATCGAGTATTTTTGCACGGGCTGCATTCGAAACTCCTGATAAACAATTTATTAATGCAACTATACAAGGAAAAAAAGATGAGTTGGCTTCAGTGATTGAAAATATTATACTTAATCAACCGGTTCCCGTCGGTACAGGCTTGCCCGGCTTGCTTGTTAAAGTCACAGGTCCTTTGGTTAGGAAGTGACTGGTGAAAGAAGAAAGTTCTTATTAAAATTTCAACTAAATCAAACATAAGTTTATAAACTTCTTTAATAAATGAATTCTAAAGATGGTGCATGAACTAAAGCAACATATTTTGGCTAGAAAAGTTTTTTTTGGAATAAAACAGTCCTTAAAAAATTCTAAAAATCTAAATAAGGCATTATTGTCTTCTGATTGTAGAGAAGAAATTATGGATTTATTGGAAAAAAATAAAATAGATATAGAAATAATGGACTTTTCTAAACAAGAGTTAGCTGATAAATTAGAGCTAGATTTTAAATGTGAAGTTTTTGGTTTGAGAAAATAAAGAAAATGACGACGATAAATATGCAAATTATGAGATATATTAATCTTTTGAATAAAATTTCTAGAGTTAGGACTAAAAAATGTTTTATCTATAATAACACAATTATATTCGCTGTTCATCCGAGATTTGTCTCGAGGGCTATTGGTCCTGCAGGAAAAAATATAAAGTCAATTCAAGAAAAGCTTGGGAAAAGAGTCAGAGTAATTAAAGAAGCAGACGGAATAAATGATGCTAAACGATTTGTTGAAGATATTGTTGAGCCAGTTAGTTTTAGGTCTTTAGAAGTTAGAGGAGATGATTTTATCCTTGTTGCAGGTATAAGAAATAAAGCCGCCCTTATAGGAAGAAATAAAAGAAGATTTGGAGAATTAAATAAAATACTAAATGATTATTTCGGAAAGGATTTGAGGATAGTTTAGGTTTTTGCTCAGGATGTAGAGCTATTGTTAAAATGTTTAGTTTATAATTTGACTAGAATTGTGAAATTCTACTAATTCTCTTTCTTTGGTTTGTTCTTATCAGAAGCACTCCAACTAATACCTCCTGCTTCATCTAATTGTTCTATTATCTTTTTCTTTCTAAACTCTAAATGTGTCAAAGCTACAGATAATTCTTGAAATGTCGCTTTATTAGTTGTGGTTTCACTACTTGCATTTTTATCTTTCACATGTATGACAATCTTTACCTCTCCCATGTAAGAGAATTTATAATAGAATATAAAAGCTTTATGGATATCCTTGGACAGTTAAAGAAAAAGTGGGACATACTAGGACTTTAGGGACTGTGTTATGATTAAGACAACATTTAAAAACGTATTTTTCTCTAGACTTTTATGGGACTAATGAATGCTAAGAAATTGATAAAGAATAGGAAAAAATTTAGATGGAAGCAGAGAGCTTACAAAGTTAGAATGAAAAAACTTAAAGAGAAGTCTGATCCTCTTGGAAGGGCGTGGCAAGCTAAGGGAATAGTTATTGAGAAATTTCAAAAAGAAGCTGCACAGCCAAACTCTGCTATGAGAAAGTGTTGCAAAGTCCAATTGATAAAGAATAGTATTCAGGTTGGTGCGTTTATTCCTGGGAATTTGGCGCAGAGATTTATCGATGAACACGATGAGGTTATTATTGAAAGAATAGGTGGAAAACAGGGCAGGTCAAAAGGCGATATTAGAGGAATAAGATTCCAAGTAATTAAAGTAAATGACCAGCCGTTGCATTTGCTTGTTAAGGGTAAGATTGAGAAGGGGAGGAGATAAAATGAAATTCAAAGTATTTGATTTATACGACATGGATGAAGTTGAGCTTAGTGATGTTGCGTTAAAGCCATACATCAATTTGGAATCAAAACTTTTGATAAAATCACAAGGAAGAAATCTTTGGAAATTTTCAAGTGCAAAGGTCCATATTCTTGAGAGAATGGCAAATAGAATTGCTGTGCCCGGACACGTCGGTAAAAAACATAAAATAATTACTTCCTGGGGGTCTGGCAAATATGAGAGCAATATGAAAATTGTCTTGGATGTTTTAGAGATGATTAAAAAAAGAAAAAAAGAAAATCCTATCCAAGTTTTGATAAGGGCAATTGAGAATTGCTCTCCGAGAGACGAGACTACGACAATTGAATATGGTGGAGCAAGATATCCTCAAGCAGTTGATGTTAGTCCGTTAAGAAGAATCAATCTTGCTATTAGATGGTTAATTCAAGGATCTTATCAAAAATGTTTTGGAAAAAAGAAAAAAATGTATGAAAGTCTGGCTAATGAGATCATGTTCGCTTCCGATGGTAATATGGAAAGTTATGCAATGCAAAAAAAGAACGAATCTGAAAAGCAAGCAGATGCTGCCAGATAATTTTAATTAATAAGTAGATTAAACTTAATTTTATTTAACTATTTAAATTTTGATTTTACTTTTGCATAATCAAAAAAACGATGCGCCACCACGCCTTGAAAGGCTGGTTTGACGGCGCTCGTTTTTAGGATGCAAGAAAATTCCGCCAACTTGGAATTTTCTGCACAGAGAATTGCAAAATCAGGCAATTCTCTTGTGCTCAAGAACAGTGCTTCATCCATTGGCTAAAGCCAATGGTTTTCGCACTCGACTGTTCTTGACATAAACATTTTTCCAAACCTTTAAATACAATAAACTGTTAACAGTATTAACTTAAAAGGAGGTGTTAAACAATGGCTGGATGGAAAGCTTGGCTTGTAATTGTTGGTGGAGTATTGGCTTTAATCGGTCAATGGTGGGGAATGAACTTTTATCTTCCTGCAATCGGCGGTGTTCTTGCAATAATTGGTGGTATCGGTAGTATGACTGGTAGATAAATTAAGAATAAATAGTCTTTTTATTTATTTGAAATCTTATTTAGTAAAGTTTAAAAAGGAATAATTTAATTTATTTTTATGGTTAGAGTTTTGTATGCTGATAATTATAGAATACCCTTGATTGGTTTAGGTGCTATACTAGAACAACAAGGTTTTAATGTTGACTGTACAAATAGCGAGAATGCAGAAAAAGAATTTAATGAGAAATTTCGCGATCGCTTGGGAGATTATGATGTATTAATTGCTCATTTAGGAGTTGAATTTAATGGAGAAGTGAGGAAGTTATTGACTGACTTTCCTAATTTAAGTATAGCTCTTGTTTCTGAATTCCCTAAACATTATTCAGAGCATAGTGATCACAAGAGAGTTCTTGTTTGTGATTACGACGCGCCAGAACTAATTTATTTCATTAAAAGAAGAATTCAAGCAGCTTAATTTTTCTAAGTTGCATAGCAACTTTTAAAAACCTAATTTATTATCAGAGTTTATTCTCGGCAAAAACAGAAAAGGCAGAAGAAAAAGTTCAGGAAAAACATAGAGTAAAAATGGCAGACGATAAAAACAGGAAATTTTTAAGCCTGACATTTTCAGGAAAAACATAGAGTAAAAATGGCAGACGATAAAACAGAAAAGGTCAAAAAATTGATGGGAAATGTTGAAAAAATAAGAAATATAGCTATTGCTGCGCACATTGACCACGGAAAGACTACTTTTTCTGATAATCTTTTGGCAGGGGCAGGAATGATGTCTGAAGAACTTGCAGGCAAACAATTATTATTAGACTTTCATGAAGATGAACAAACCAGAGGAATTACAATTGATGCAGCTAATGTTAGTATGGTTCATGCTGTTGATAATGAAGATTATTTAATTAACTTGATTGACACTCCAGGACATGTTGATTTTGGAGGAGATGTTACAAGAGCTATGAGGGCTGTTGATGGTTGTATTGTTTTAATTTGTGCGAGTGAAGGAATAATGCCTCAAACTGAAACAGTTTTAAGACAAGCTTTAAGAGAAAGAGTCAAGCCAATTTTATTTATCAATAAAGTTGACCGTCTTATTAAGGAAGTTAAGTTGAGTCCTGAGGAAATGCAAAATAGATTTATGAATATAATAAATAAAATTAATGACTTAATCGATGACCTTGCAGAGCCTGAATTCAAAGACAAATTCAAAGTTAATGTTCAGGAAGGAAGCGTTGCATTTGGCTCAGCATATCATAAATGGGCGTTGTCTGTTCCTTTCATGAAAAAAAGCAACATTACTTTTAAAGATATTGTTGAAGCTTATAATAATGGTGAAGATTATAAAGAATTAACTAAGAAAGCTCCTCTTCATAAAGTTATTCTTGATATGGTGAGTAAACATCATCCAAATCCAAAACAAGCTCAAGCATATAGAATTCCTAAAATTTGGCATGGTGATTTAGAAAGTGAAATTGGAAAAGACCTTCTTTCTTGTAGTGCTAAGGGAGAGCCTAGTTTTATCTGCACAAAAATAGTAATAGACAAAAACGCTGGTGAGATCGCTGCAGGAAGATTATTTTCTGGAGAGCTAAATCAAGGGGATGAAGTTTATATGAATCTTGCTAAAAGGAAAGTGAGTCTTCAACAAGTCTTTATTTATCGAGGAGCTCAGAGAATTCAAGTAGACAAAGTCAAGGCAGGGAACATTGTTGGTCTTGTTGGTTTGAAAGGAGTTTTTGCAGGAGAAACTGTCAGTAGACATGAGATGGAACCGTTTGAAGCTATCAAACATATTTTTGAGCCAGTTGTTACTAAAAGTATTGAAGCAACAAAAGCTGCTGACTTGCCAAGACTAGTTGAAGTTTTAAGACAAATAGCTAAAGAAGTTCCAGACATAAGAATTGAAATTAATGAAGAGACTGGAGAGAGCTTGATGTCAGGAATGGGGGAATTACATTTAGAAGTTATAGAAAATAGGATAAAGACAGAAAAAAATCTTGATGTCAAAACCGGAAACCCAATTGTTGTATACAGAGAGACAATTTCAAAACAAAGTGGTGTGGTTGAGGTAAGAACACCAAATGGACATAATATTTTTAAATTTAGTATCGAGCCTCTTGAAGACGCTGTTTATGAAACTATTAAAGAAGAACAGATTGAAATAAGAATAAAGAAAAAAGCGGAAGAGATTTGGAAAAAATTGGAAGAAGCAGGAATGTCGAGTGATGAAGCGCGGCAAATTAAAGAAATTTATAGGGGAAATGTTTTTGAAGATGGAACAAGAGGAATTGTTCTTTTGGGTGAGATTATTGATTCAATTATGGATGGTTGGAAACTTGTGGTTGATGCTGGACCTTTGGCAAGAGAGCCTTTGATGAAAACTAAATTTACTATTCACGATGCTAAAATTCATGTTGACCATATGCATAGAGGACCTGCCCAAATTTACCCTGCTGTCAGAAAAGGAATGCATGAATCTATGAAGTTGGCTGGGCCTACATTGCTTGAGCCTATTCAGACACATCTTGTAGAGGCTCCTATTGAATTTATGGGAGTAATTACTGCGCTTATCTCAACAAAGAGAGGAGTTCTGGAAGATGTTAAGCAAGAATCTGGTAGTGCTAGCATTAATGCTCGAATGCCTGTTGCTGAAATGATTGGATGGAGTAATGATTTGCGGTCCAAGACTGAAGGCCGTGGAGTGTCTAGCTTAAAAGACCAAACTTATCAAAGATTACCTGGAGAATTACAAACTGACATTATAAAAAGAATTAGGCGGAGAAAAGGTTTGAGTGAGAATCAGTAATTTTAAAAATAGTTATTGGGAAGTATTGGTTATATATCACGAAAAGAAATAAGGATGGGGTCGATTAGGTGTGCGTCGCGCCGCCCATCAAATAGAAAGAGAGAAGCAACCGATGCACAAAGATCTATTGACCTGATTCTAAGATGTGAACACTCTCCTAGAAATTATTCCCATTATATGAGGGCTAATATAGCTTATTTAGCTGCCATGTATTCTCTTACTGTTGGTAATGAAGAAGGAGCAAGAAATATTCTTTTAAGGATTATAAAGACAGTCCCAGAAAGATATGACCCAGAAAAAGCTGGATTTGATAGGAGGACTATTTGTAGAAATGATCCTCTTAAACCGGAAAAAGAAGCTTTTCGACAATACCATCCTAGGTTTGACCATGAAAAAATGAAAGCCATGTTTTTTGACGAACGCGGAAAAGCTAGGGGAGATAATTGAAACGTTTAATTAAATAATGTTAAATAACTTTATTTAACATACCCATTTATATACAATAAGGGAAATGTTTATTAAGATTAAATAACATTATTTAATGAAAAAGAAGGTGATTTAATGTGGTTTTAAAGACATTTAACTTGGATAAAGAGGTGTATGAAGAGTTTTCTAAGCATTGCAAGTCTGAAGGCATAAGTATGAGTAAGAAAGTTGATAACTTCATCCGAGGAGAGCTTGAAAATCTAAAGGGTTCTGGAAAAGTTAGGAAGAAGACTGGAGGCACAGAAGATAAACATCCTTTGGAGAAGTATTGTTAGGTTATTCTATTAAGATTGCAATTAGATCATTATTTACTTTAACTCCTCTAAGAAGACATCTCTTAAACCGATTTGCATATTTTCTAACTTCATCTGAATGATAGCCTCCCCTCTGCTCAAGTAGTTCGTCAAGCGATGCGCCTTTTACTCCGAAAAAGCTTTCCATGTCGCGCACACATTCATATCCCCTTTGTATATCTATCCTCTTTCCCTGCGATGAGGTTTCCTGAGATTCCTGCAGATAAAGATACAACCTCAAAAAAGGCTTCCACTCGTCTTTGGGTATTGCTGGAAGTATAGTGCCTGGAACTGTAGGTATTTTTCTATCCTCCAAAAAAAGAAAGCTATCAATTATTCTATAATCAACTATCTGCGCATCGTCTGGACTACATCTGCTATAATCTCCTACTCTGCCGAGCCAATAAGCTCTTTTTGCTCCATGTTGTTCTACTGCGTATTTTATAACTGGTTGTAGAGGAACTGGAAATTGTTCGAAATCAACTTTTTGGGTTGTCATTTTACTCTGCATCCCCCTTGTGCCTATTTTTAAATTTCAACGGTTCTTGGGTTATTTCGGTTTCGGCTCTTTCTGCCTGTTAAATATTGTAGGTAATTCTTCATAGGGAATAGCGACTCGATAATGATAGATCATGTCATTGTAATGAAATGGCAAGAGCAAGCCACCATTGTGCTCGTCTAGAAAGACGGTACTGTCAGGACCTGCGATTAATTCGCCATCATCACTGATTGCGTCGTACACGCGAATTCCTTTTATCACCTTGCCAAGTTTAAATCCGTATCCGCCCGTGCCGACATACTTTCCAGGACCTCCATAGAATTTTAGACTAAGGCCCGGCGATACTCCACAGCTTCCATATCCACCCCTAGGGTCATACTTGTGGATAAAAAGCGATGTCCCTATTGTGGCTGCCGAATCTGTCGTGATCTCTGACAATGACCTAAATCCATGTAGATGAAGCGTTTCTTCTGATGTCATTTTATTCTGTAGCTACCTCCGATTCAGATCTTTCTATTCCTACTCTTCCTTCAGATGTTTCTTGTCCTGTTTCCATGTCTTTATTATACTAAAACTCCTAAATAAAAATTCCTATCTAATTCTTTAACAAAAAACGATAAATTTAAATATAACTTATTAATTGTAAAAATATGACTGAAAAAATAGATTTGTATGATAGAAAGTTGCTTTATGAATTAGATAAAAACTCAGTGGCAAGTTTGACTGAATTGGCTAAGAAGTTAAGAAGGTCAAAGCAATTTGTTCTTTACAGAATGAAAAAACTTGAAGAAGCAGGAATTATTACAGGCTATCATGCGATTGTTGATATGTCAAAATTAGGGTATTTTACTTTTAGAGTGTATTTTAAATTTCAACAAATGACTGAAAAAGAAGGAAAAGAATTTGTCGAGCATGTTAGAAACAATTTGAAACAAGTTTGGACAATTACTTCTATGCATGGCAAGTGGGATTACGCTTTATTTTTAGGAGTTAAGACAATTGAAGAGTTCCACAAAATTTGGGAAGAGGTTATGTCGGTCTATAAGGAGAATATTAAGGCATATAATATTGCGGTCTATGCTCCGATTTACAATTTTAATAAAACTTTCTTTTTAAGTGATTCGAAAGAAAATATAGAGAGGGTATATGGTTCTGGAGAAAAAGAAAAAATTGATGATAAAGATTGGAAGTTAATTGAAGTTTATGCGGGCAATGTGAGACAATCTTCTTTAGAAATCGCTGACAAATTAAAAATTTCTCATGATACAGTCAGAAAAAGAATAAAAAACCTTGAGAAAAGAAAGATTATTGTTGGGTATAAGATTGGATTGAATTTGGAGAAGTTAGGATATGTTTCATATAGGGTTGATTTACAATTGATTTCCACGCAAAGAAACAAGGAGCTATTTGATTATTGTAGAAGTCATAGAAATATTTATCAGATTAATAAAAGTATTGGCGGAGCAGATTTTGAAATTGAAGTTATTGTAAAAGATTTAGAACATTTAATAAAATTAATTGATGAAATAAAAACAAAATTCAAAGATGTTGTGAATGATGTTGAGTATTTTAGCTTTTCAACTTTTCATGTTTTGCAGTATATTCCTGATTAGTTGTTAACTTTAATTATTGTTAGATAAGTTTTTAATTGAGCTTTTATTTTAAGATAGATGGGATTATCTAGAACTGAAGAAAAAATATTGAAATCTATTGTCGTTGCTTCTGAAAATGATCCCAATAAGCCAGAGTTTCCGCCTGGCAATCCAAAATTTCCTGCCACGCCCACGTACAAAATAAAAGTTCCTGGTTTTTCAAACGTATGGCTTAAAGATGAGAGCCAGAATCCTACTGGGACACATAAGGACAGAATGGCGTGGGAAATGGTTGTCACATATAAACAACTACTTCTGGCAAAAAAACAAGGAAGAATTGAAGAACTACCTCAGATGTCTATAATTAGTTCTGGTTCTGCTGCAAATGCAATTCAACAAATATTGATAAAATACAATTTACCAACTCTAAAGGTTCTTGTAGACCACAATTTAAATCCAAAAATAAAAAAGGCTTTGGAATCCATAGGATGTGAAATATATGAAATAGACTTAGCTAAAAAAGCATTGTCGACAGAGGAAATATTAAAATTAACTGATAATGTTAGAGGAATTGACATTACATCAGATGATAGTTTAGAGCCATTTAATGTTTTTTACGACTGGATGACTTATGATATAATTAATCAAGATGTTGATTATATTTTTGTACCTTACGGAACTGGAAATTTATATGAGAATATAGTAAATGTCGCTGTTAGAGAATCGAAGAGCTTATTTTTCCATGATAAAAGATTCAAGGGTAATGTAAAGCAAATTAGGAAGTGTAATTTTCTTGGAGCTACGACAAATAACCCAAAAACTAAAGCTGATAAGCTCTATTCCCCACATTTGCCATTTATTCACTTTGATAAAAAATGGATAAAACTCTCTATTAGAAAAGGATATATTGGTCCGGAATCAAACGTTTATTCTGTTAGAGAAGAATACTTGGAGAGAGCTATGGAAATTACTAAAAAAAATAAAATTAATTGCGAGCCTTCTGGTATTGCTGGGCTCGCTCTAATGTTGCAAATGAGAAATAAACTCCCTAAGAATAAAAAGATGTTAATTGTTAATACTGGGAAGACCAAGTATCCTGATTAACCTTATAACTAAAACTCACAAATTCTTATAAATATCAGATATGGGATATTTTTCAACATATTCTTCTTTAGCTTCACAGAATTTTACTTTCTTGTCTTCAGAGTCCATGAAGTTGTTTTGCAGGAGACATATTTAAATTTAACCTTCGCTTTGTAACAATATTTTTATAGTAGTTGGTCTTTAAGTTAAAATAACAAAGGATAACCAGTTAGAAGAAAAGATAAAAACCATTATAGATAAGCATGACCCAATCGGTTTGCTTGAGATGGATTGTCCAGATGATGAATACGATCCTGAGGTTAAACTAATTTTAGAGGGATTACCACGATGTCAATCTACTAATGAAGTACATGATTTAGTATATAATACATTTGTAAAAATGTTTGAATATGGCTCTACACGGAGAAGAGTTGATCCTGGAGGGGCTGGAAAAAGGGAAGATTATAGAGAAATGGCTGAACAGGTTCGTGCTTTAATTAAATAAAAATATATTACTATCGCCACTTAATCATTGCCTTGAAAATGTTTTAGAGAGTTTTGTTGAAATAGTTATCTTCTTGGAATAGGTGCACACCCTTCAGGTATTTGTTCAGTTATTTTTTCAAGAGAATATCCTCCAGAAAGATAACTTATAACATCTAAGAAATCTTTTCTTGTCAATTCCGAATAACAATAACTTTTTTTTATTGTTTTGAAAAGTTCTTTTTCTTTCCATATTTTATAAATGGCCATTCCGTAAATCTGTTGCGATAGGACATCAAGAGAATTTTTTGGAAAACGAATTTTATTTATTTTTCGTTCAATCATTTCTTTTTGAATAACACAACATTCTATTAAATCGTCCCTGTCTAAAATAATAAATCTTCCTTTTGAAATATCATGAAGTTTATGTCCTGCTCTTCCAAGCCTCTGCAAAGCGCGAGAAGAAGATTTTGGAGAACCAAGCATTATTACCAAATCTATAAAACCTATATCAATTCCCATCTCTAGAGAAGTTGAACAAACTACAACTTTTAGTTCCCCCGCCCTTAAACGATTTTCAATATCAAATCTATGATCTTTACTTAACGAAGAATGGTGGGCCGCAATATTATCGTCTCCGTATTCCGTGGGAAACTGGTCTTTTAAATAATTCACTACCCTTTCCGTCGCTGAACGAGTATTTGTAAAAATCAAGGTTGTTTCATGTTCGGAAACGAGTTTCGAAATAAGTTCATACCTTTTCTCATAAAGATTTTCATCTTCAATTACATTTCTTACGGGACTTAAAACTTGTATGTCAATTTTCTTATCCAATCTGACTTTTGCTATTTCTACTTCCCTGTTCTTGTCAATTCCCACAAGATATTTTGCAACTTCTTCCATTGGTTCTATAGTGGCACTTAAACCTATTTTCACTGGCCAAGTCTTACTTATTTCATTAAGTCTTTCAAGAGTCAAACTCAAATAGGCACCTCTTTTATTTTCAAGAGAATGAATTTCGTCAACGACGCAAAACTCTACGTCACGCAAATGGTCTACAAATTTTTTTGTT
>JADFRY010000003.1 GCA_022561055.1 Nanobdellota archaeon
TAAGACTTGTTCATTTATAACTGGAACTGGACCTATAAAGGACAGTACTGGTCCTTTAATCATTGGCCATACCCCTGGAACTGCAGGAAATGCGGGTTTTGAAGGCTTGATCGATGAAGTAGAAATCTATAGCAGAATTTTGACGGGACAAGAAATTGCAGATAAATATGGAGCTGTCAGATTGAATAAGCTTTTGGAATATAAATTTGATTCTATATCTGGAGGTATAACGCCCGATAGTTCTAATAGCGGAAACGAAGGAAGCATAAGAGGAGCTAGTTTATTCGAAGACGGTATCAGCTTTGGAGCATTAGAGTTTGATGGAAACGATTTAGTAGAGTCTAAGGATGTCGATTTAGGAGGAGAATTTAGTGTTAGCACCTGGATTTTCTTGGAGAACCTGACGTCTGAAGTAAATCAATCTTTCCAAAATATACTTGATAAAAACTTGCCAGGATCAAGTTCGTTTACGTCTTATAGTTTAAGAATAAATGATAATGATAAACCAGAGTTTCTCTTCCGTCCATATGGAGATAATGTACAAAGATCTGTCGAAGGTAGTTTTGCATTGAAAGAGGCTAAGTGGTATCTCTTAACAGCTACATCTGGAGACAATGCTCTTAAAATTTATGTAAACGGAGAGTTAGAAGATACTGTTGCCACAGATGGTTTAGTTCCTTTTGATAATAACTATAATCTAATTGTAGGAGGATCTAAGTTGCCTACTTCTTGGAATAGAGAGGAACACTATTTCCATGGATTGATTGACGAGGTTATTATCTATGATAGTGCTTTATCTTCTGGTTTGATAGGCACGGAGTATAAAAGGGCAATGCAACTACATTATAGACTAAATGATGATGATGATGAAGCAGATGATAGATCTAGTTATAGAAGAGATGGAGATATAGAGGGTGCTGAATGGGATGAAGACTTTGGTGCCGATGGTGCTTTAGAGTTTGATGGTGATGAAGATTATATTGAAATTGAAAGCTTTAACCTTGGAAGAGCATTTAGTATTCTTGCATGGGTAAATCCTGGGAGACTTACTTCTTCTATAAACCAAAGCAGACAAACAATAGTTTCAAAAGGAGAAGGCAGGGATTTGATTTACTCTCTTTCAATTAATGATGATGATAAGATAGAATTCCTGTTTGAGCAAGAAGGTTCTGGAGGAACTCTTTATTTTGTTTCAGACAGTAAAGTTGAAGTTGGCGAGTGGAGTTTTGCTGCAGTTACATTGGATGAAAGAGAAGTTAAACTTTACTTTAACGCAGAGTTAGAAGATAGTGATAATATTGGGAACAAAGAGCCTGAGAATTCAAATGATAAAATATTCGTAGCTGTCGAAGAAGATGGAAACGATTTCACTAATGAACTTTCTGGAATTTTAGATGAGATAATGTTCTTTAGCAGAGGCCTAAGTGTCGAAGAAATCGAAGATATTTATGATGATATTCTAGACGAAATAGAAGATAACCAAGGCAGTGTTGCTAGGAGAACGAGCAGTAATGCTACCTCAACTTGTACTCCTGATTGGAGTTGTACTTTGGGAACTTGTGTAGGTGAGATTAGAACACATACTTGTAGGGACTTGAATAATTGTGGTGACCTTACGAGCATACCTGTGAGAGATGGACAGACAGAGCCTTGTCCAACTTCTAGCAGTACTATTTCAGAAGAAGAAGAAAGTTCTGGGGTAATTAGATATGTACTTATAGGAATACTTGTATTAGGAATTATGATTATTTCTGCAGTCTTGATTTTGAGAATGTTGAAAAATAGAAATTCTAGGATATCTGGATATGTTTCTAGAAGATAAACTTAACAAGCCACAACTTTGTTCTTAGTTATATGTTCATAAGCTGAGTATGCTGGTTTTTCATAAATCCTAAAGAACTTGAAGATGGTGGGAAGAACTTGGTAGTTAGTTTGAAAAAAGCTAAAGAGAAAAGTAAAAGATTCGGACAGTTTTTTGGATAGGCCTCTTATTTAGATGCCGTAAATATATGATAATGAATGAGATCTTTTTTTTCCATGTTGTAAAATTCTACCGCCATTGAGACGTTGGGAAATTTTTCTTGCAAGTTAAGAGGTTTAATAAAAAAATAATAAGGGAGAAAAGCATAATTTCTAAGCCTTCTAAGAGAAGGCTTCATGTTTTCCGTTACATTCTCTTTTTTTATTTTCTTGAAGCCTATATTTTTTATAAATTTTTGAAATTCGTCTCCTCTTATATCTTTTAGGCCTTCAGAAGCAACAATTTTTAGCAACCTATACATCATTTTTCTATCTCTTTCTGAGAAATTTTTATCATTTGCTAATGTATATTCAAATAGTGTTATCCTTCCCTTTTCTTTTAACACTCTATAAAATTCTTTTAAAGTTCTTTTTACGTCTTCAGAGTGGCTTAGGGCTTCAATTATATACACGCAATCAAAATAGCTATTTTTAAATTTCATATTTGAGTAGTCCATCAAAGAATAATTTGTTTTTTCGCTTATTCTTAGTCTTCTGGCAAGGGCTTTCGATTTTTCAACTTCAAATTTAACTACTGTTATTCCATGAATTTTACAATCATATTTTTTTGCTAAGTAAGTTGACACAATCCCTTGACCACACCCCGCATCTAACACCCTGTCTTGGAAAGATAAATCTAATTTTTTCCCAATTAAGTCCTGCATAAAGATTTGCGCTTGTTTTTCATTGAGATTTTTTTCTTTAGGGTAAAAACCAAAATGTTTTGATCCGCGCATTAAGACATTATAACCCAACTTCGAAACTTGATAGTAATTCTGTATTTTTTTAATATAGTTTGATTCTTTCATTTAGAAACTATAAAAGCAATTGTTTTAAATATTACTAAGGTGTAAATCAACAAGCCACAACTTTGTTCTTAGTTATATGTTCATAAGCTGAGTATGATGCGATGCAGCCTTCTGCTACGCCTGTAATTAATTGTTTGAAGGGAGTATCTGCAACATCTCCTGCTGCATAAATTCCATTGATGTTCGTTTTTGACTCTTTATCTGTTATTATTTCCCCTTTTTTATTCAATTTAACTCCTAAGGGCTTTGCTAAATCTGAAAGAACTAAATGGCCAATTGCAATAAACAAACCTTGTAATTTGAATTCCTTTTTTCCCTTATAAGGCTTATCAAATACTACAGTATCTATCATTTGAGTACCTCTTATCTCTGTAACATTTGTATTATTTATAATTTCAATTTTTTTATTAGCTTTGACTCTTTCCATATTAATTGGTTCTGGATGTATTTTATCGCCACGGTAAATTATATATACTTTTTTTGCATGTTCTGTCAGAACTAAAGCATCTTTTGCTGCAGAGTCAGAGCCGCCGACTAATCCGACGATTTTATCTTTGAAAAGTGGACTATCACATAAAGCGCAGTAAGCAACGCCTTTGTTTTCAAATTCCTTGCTTCCAGGAACATCTAGTTTTTTCCATTTTGTTCCTGTAGCAAAAAGAATTGTCTTTGCCTCGTATTCTACTTTTTCTGTTTTAACTTTGAAACAATTTTTATATTTTTTTACTTCTATCACCTTTTCTTCTTTTATTGTTACTAAATCGTATGATTTCGCATGTTTTTCTATTTCTTCAGCTATTTCAGTTCCTGTTAAGCGAATAAAACCAGGATAATTTTCTACAACATTTGTTGTAGTAATGATGCCTCCAATTGGTAATTCACTTCCATATGAATGGCCTAAAACAAGATTTTTAAGTCCTAAACGAGCTGCATACATTGCTGCTGCTAACCCAGTCCCTCCTGCTCCGATGATAACAAAATCATAATTATTTTTTGCCATTTTACTTTATTTTCAAAGCTTCTTTGATCTTTTCTTCGTTAAAGCCAACAATAATCGTTCCGTTTATATCTAAAACTGGA
This sequence comes from Nanobdellota archaeon, assembly GCA_022561055.1. GTDB lineage: Archaea > Nanobdellota > Nanobdellia > Pacearchaeales > GW2011-AR1 > JADFRY01. Next base: position 3,909 of record JADFRY010000003.1, read on the forward strand.
ACACCTGTCTGACCTGACTTCTTTATCATTTCCTGGGCAGCTTTTTTATTGGCTCCAACATCTATGTCTTTGAAAGCTATCTTATGCTCTTTCAGAAATTCTTTTGTCTTCTTGCACCAAGGACATGACAGTGTTGAGTAAATTTTTACAGTCATTTGTATACCTCCTGATTTAAATTAGTTAACTATTGTTAACTTTATATATATTCCGGAAACTCTGTTTACTATTATGAAGAGAGTTTTATAAAGATTTTTATAACTGTAAATCCCAGAGATTTCATGGAGAGAAAATTGAAAAATTATTTAGAGAAGAATAATGTTAAATATGTCCTTCATAAACATCCGGCTGTTTTTACGGTTAAGGAATCTAAAAGGCTTAAGAAAAATATTCCGGGGCTGAATTGTAAGACTTTATTTTTGAAAGACAATAAAAGAAAGTTTTATCTTGTTGGCATGCCTGCTGATAAAAGATTGGACAATAAGAAACTACGAGCGCATTTGAATATTAGAAAAATCCGTTTTGGTACTGTCGAAGAATTAAAGGATAAAGTAAATCTTACTCCGGGAAGTGTGAGTATTTTTGGTATGATTTATATTAATTCTTATAATATTAAATTAATTTTGGATAAAGAAGTTTGGGAGTCAGATGTTGTTGGTTTTCATCCTAACATCAATACAGAAACCCTTGAAATTAAACATGAAGATTTAGAGAAATTTTATAATTCGTTGGATTGTGAAAAAGAGGTTATTGAACTATGAATAATATTAATAAAAGAGAAATAATTGTGATAATAGTTTTATTTTTATTAGTCCTTGGTTTTTCTTTTTATTATAATTATGGTAGTGTTTTTAGAGAGATGAATAGCGTATGTTTCGAGGAAAGATGTTTTACTGTTGAAATAGCAGATGATGATGAAGAAAGACAGCAAGGATTGATGTTCAGAGAAAGTTTAGAGCAAGATAAAGGAATGTTTTTTGTCTTTCCTAAAAATGATATTTATCCTTTTTGGATGAAAAATACCTTGATTCCTTTGGATATTATCTGGATTGATGAAAATAGAATAGTCGTGTTTATCAGTAAAAATGTGCAACCGTGCGTGGCAGACCCGTGTCAAATTATAGAGCCAGAAAAAGAAGCTCTTTATGTGCTGGAGTTAAATGCTGGGACTTCTGATGAAATTGGATTGGAAGTCGGGGATGAAGTGGAATTTAGAAATGTTTAAAAGTCTAAGGATTTGAGAAGAATAATGGTTTGGGTATTATTTTATGATTATGAAGATCCTGTTATCCTAGTTGATTATTCTAATAATGAAGGAGAGCGCTGCATCGTTCATCGCTGCATCGTTCATGTTAGGGGGATGGGTGCCTCTATCATAATTCCTGAAAGGGAAGAAAATATTTTTTCTTTTTATGGAATACGAGAAGGTAGAAACTATTATCTAACTTTAGATCTTGAAGGAGGACTAATAGAAAGAGTAGATAGCACTAGAACTCATGAAATTGAAGAGCATTTGGAGCTTATAGAGCATATGGATCGTAAAAGGATTGGCGAAGGAAGTTTTGATGACTTTAGGGCAGTTGCAGATTATGCAATTGAAAGGCTTCCGTTTATTGCAAGCGATCTTTTAGAACCTCCTTTAGTAGAACTTCCAGATTCTTCTCCTGACGAGATAGAAGGAGTACATAAAAATCTTCAAAAAGATATGAATTGGAAGGATTTTCAATACGAAGTGGGTGGAATATTTTATAGGTGCTTTTGTGATGGTCTTCAAAGTTCTGGGAAAATTGACAGCTCACAATCAGATAAATTACGAGGGTTAGTCTCTTGTTTAGATAACTAAATAATAAAATGGAAAAAAGACATGCTTTTTTAATTGCTTTGCTTATTACTTTATTGGTTGCGGGCAATTATTTATTTTTTTATGATTTTTCTTCTGATAGAGAAACAGTTGTTATCGGCAGAGTCATTGATGGAGACACTGTTGAGTTAGAAGACGGAAGAAAAATTAGACTTCTGAATGTAAATGCGCCGGAAAGAGGAGAGTTTGGCTATGACTCTGCAACTGAATTTATTAAAGATTTTGAGAACAAAACTCTAGAATTAGAAATTTCTGGAGTTGGAAGATACGGAAGAATTTTAGGAAGGTTATATTATGATGAATATTATATTAATTTAAATTTGGTTAAAAATGGTTTAGCTCATCCTTATATTGTCTCAGACCGAGAGGTTAAAGATTTTAAAAAAGCTGAAAAAGAAGCAAGAGAAAATGAGAAGGGTATATGGGGAAAATCAGAACATTATGGATGTTTGAATGTAGAAATTAATAAATATGATGAATACGTTGTTATTGAGGATAAATGCGGTGTTGATTTTGATGGGTGGAAATTAAAAGATGAGAGTACAAGAAGTTACAAGTTGGACAAAGTTAATTCGAGAAGATTTGTTCTATATTCAGAAAAAGGAATAGATGGTAAAGATGAGTTTTATTGGGGAAGAGGAAATGCGTGGAATGATGATAAAGATTCTATCTTCGTCAGAGATGAAAAAGGTAAATTGGTTTATTATGATAGTTATGGTTATTAGTTTGTCTTTTAGCGTTTCTGCTCTTTATATAAGTGAAGTCGAAATGAATCCTGAGGGTACTGATCATGGAAATGAATGGATAGAATTGTACTCAGAGAATGAAATTGATCTTGATGATTATTATCTTGAGAATAATGATGAAGATATACATAATTTAAGTGGGATTTTTTCAGGTTATTTAATTATTAAATTCCCTAGACAATGGCTTGATAATACTGATGAAAAAGTTATGCTTAAGAAAGGTAATGAAATTATTGATGAGAGTGATGTCCTAGAAGATAAAGATAATAACAAAAAGGCGTGGAGTAAATGTGATAATGAATGGGTATTTATAGAATCTAGTGAAGGAAAGGAAAATTTATGTAATAATAGAACTTCGGGAAACCAAAAAGAACCAAATAATAATTCGGGAGAAGGTGAGTCTGGCAATAATAATGAGGAAAGTAATAAAAATAAAGATGAGAAAAATGAAGAAAATGTTGTTCTTCTCACAACTCCAACCATAAATAATAAAAAAGAAAAAATTGTTTTAAATTCGCCTCGTGAAGATGAAGGCGAGCAGGAGAGCAAGACTTTTATTTCTAAAAGAGAAAAACTTAGGCTTGGAATAATCTTTGCTTTTTTAGTGTTTACTATTTTCCTGGTTATTTTGTTAGCGCTAAAAAAATTGTGAGCAAGATTTAGATAGGGTATTCTGATAATAAAGTTTAAAAACCGTGTGAACTCTGTTTACTAATGCATGCGATTAGCCCAAGAGAATTGGAAAGAATACACGGGACTCCTCCTCGGGCAACGCCTGTAACCGAATATGCTACTTCGGATGGTTCTAGAAGACCTGTTCCTATTAATCCTACTTATTTAGGTCTCTTAGGTGGACCTGTTGTAGGGGTTGATCAAGCTGGTCTAGTAACAGAATATAATGGAGATAACAGGCTAGATGCTGATATAAACGCCGGAGAAATAGATGATGAGGGTGCTTTCCTTGAGAGAGAGACATGTAGTGAGGCTATAAATGATTTAATGGATCGGTCTTCTAAGCCTTCTAGAGAATAACTATATTTAACTAAAACTTTAAAACCTCTTTTTTCTATGTGCGGAGATGGAGAAGATAAAAGCTAATTTAATTATAGAAATAATGGGAAGGCCTCCTGAGCATATATCTGAGGCTTTGAATACTCTTGTTATAAAGATGGGTTCTGAAGAGGGAGTTGAAATTAAAGATAAGAAATACCATAAGCCAGTTGCGGTTAAAGATGCAAAAAATCTTTACATCACTTTTGCCGAAGTTGAAGCCGAGTTTGATTCTTTAGAAAATTATTTTGGAATTATATTTACATATATGCCCTCCAATGTAGAGATTATTTCTCATGACAAGATTAAGCTAAACATTCATGAACTCAATTCATTAGGAAACTCAATTCTTTCTAAATTACATCATTATGATGCCATAGCAAAGGGACTTGTTGCAGAGAGAGATATTCTTGTTAGACAGCTTAAAAGTCTTGGTGTTGAAAAACAAATTCCTAAAATCAATGATGAAGTTATGAAGAAAAAAACAGTTGGAAAGAAAAAATTATCTAGGAAAAAATCAGTTAAGAAAAAATAATTTTAACTTTTTTGTTTTGCTATTTTTTGAGAGGATTACCTTGCCTTTTTGTCTTATAGTATCTCGCTATAATAATTATTAAGATAATTAATACAATTGCGCCGAGCAAGTATCCAACCCATGCATAACTTGTTTTTTCTTTGGGAGTGGAGCAGGTTCCTATGCAACAATTGTTTCCGTCTAATGCGGATGTCACGTCTAGCGAGCATACTTCTTCTGCAGAACAAAATTTACCATTTAATTCTGAACAATAATAAGCTTGGCTTTCTGAAAAGTTTTGCTCAAGATAAGGAGTTTCAACTTCTTCTATGTTTTCTGTGTATTGTATATTAATTGGTAATTCTATCGTAAGATTTCCAGAACGCACTAAAATAGTTTCTGATATTGGCTGATTTTTTACTTTTAGAGTGAGATTAAATTCGGCGACCTCATTAGATGATAAAAGTTCTATTGGTTCTGGAAATATTTCAAATAAATTTGTGTCATATTCAAATATTATATTAGTGAGATCTTGCTCTCTAAAATTAATAATTCTGAAAGGATATGTTCCTTCTTGGTCAATTAAAAGTGTACTTTCAATTATATCTGGAAAAAATCTGAATTCTGGAAGAATTATTATCTGTTTTTCAGGTTCTTTTACTATGAGTAATGGCACAGAATAAATTCCAATATTTATTCGTCTGAAACCAGCTTCTGCAAATTCTATTGAGAACCTCAGAGTATTTTCTCCTGGTTCTAATAAAACTTCATGCTCTTCTGGAAAATCAACAGATATTGTTTCTTCAAAATCTTTGTTTAGTGTAATAGTTAGTTCAAAATCTTCTCTTGCTATGACAAATCCAGGGTTTATTGAATAAGAAACAAGCTCTCCGGCAGTTGAGAAGTTTTGTTGAAACTCTATTCTCTGGACAACTCCATTAACAGTTGTTACTATGTCTTTTATTATTAATGTATAGTTATTTTCTAATTGAGTAAGAATAGCATAAAGATAATATTTTCTGTCTAATTTTTTTATATCATACTCAAATGGGACTTGAACATTTCTTCTCTTGAATTCAACATCTTCTTTTGATATTGGCTCTAAAATATTTCCTGAGATTTCTGCGATTAAGGTTTCGCCAGGTTGGTAAACTTGTTTCATATCTATTGAGATTGCTGTAGAAAACTGTATTGTTATTATTAATAAAAAAATTATTAATATTTTTTTTATCATATTAATATTTAGAAATAAATTATATAAATGTGTTGTTCTATTTACTCATCTCTCTTAGTTTTTTCAGAGTTTCATCGAGTTCTTTATCTGTTTTTGAGGCGGGTCTTCTAACTGGTGGGGATGTGCGTTGTGGAATTCTTCTAATTGGCGGGCCATAAGCAGGAGGGAAAGGTGGCCGACGAGCGCCTGGAACAGGTGGTCTTCTTTTTCTGCCTTTAAACTTAAACAAGAAAAGTCGCAATTTATTTCTGTAGATAATTCCTAAAACAACTAAGATTATTAAGACTGATAGCAATATAATCCATATCCATGTGCTTGAACTGATTTTAGTTGTTGACTCTGTTTTAGAAATGCAACATATTAAACTAGTATCGGTACAACTATCTGATGTTACTTCCTCATTATCTAGGTTACATGAAGAAGCACATATTCCTCCAAGTCGCACGCAGGCATTTTCCTCTCGTATTTTCTGACAAGATGCTAAACAACAAGAGCCTTCTGAAGGGGTTGAGACAACTGTTCCAGAACATTCTTCATTAGAAGCACAAATTATTCCGGTTCTCTCAGCGCATGTTAGTTCTTGAATTGTAACAGAACAACATTTCTTTAATCCTGGACAGTCATAATTTTCTAAAATAGTTCCTTCTGCCTCGAGACAAGAAAAACGAGCTTCACATGAATATCCTGCTGATTCACAGGATTCTAGTCCTGGTCCGGATCCTGGCAAAATTACTCCACCTGTTATTTCTTCTGGCCAGCCGGCATAAAGCAAGAATGCTGTGTCTTTGATATTGTTATTATTCCAGCATCCTTTAGGAGTCTGAATTTCGAGTAAATAAGACTTGGCGTCGTCTGATTCTATTGAGGATTCTCCCTGCAGGGCGAGTAACGCCAAAGCCGTATCATAAAATTTATTGTACTTTGAAGTTGGTGCCTGCCAGAATTTTTCCTGTTTTTGTGATTGGACTATTTCTGAAAATTGGTCGTTGCCGTCAGTTAGAATAAATAAAAATGTTGCAGGGAATAATTTTTTATTATCTTCCGCCAAGGCTAACAAATAAGGAGCGAATGCTGATGCATCTTGACCGGCTTTCTCTAACGCAACTGCAGCCCATAAACTCCCTTCATAATCACAAGAGCTGCCTGTTTTGAAACATTTTGCACTTACTTCTTCTTCAGTGGTTCCAGAAGATGATGCAGAATGGGTTTCTGGAGAAATAAAGATTGTTGAAGACCCTTGCTTTTGATATAATAAGCTTGTAATAAAATCTTGGTCACATGAAATCTGGAAAGTTTCATCAAGGCATGAGTTTTGTATTTTTAACCAAAATCCAGTACTAGTTACTGAGAAACAAGTTCCAGGATTTCCAGTAAGTTTCATGTCTTCTCCTATGTTAATCGTTCTATCTACTCCCTTATATTTTAAAGTGCATGTTGCTGGAACATGTTGCTGTATGTCTATTTGTAGAAACCATGTTAGTTCAGTTGAGGAGTCATTCTTTGAAATGAGCCAGGATTCTATTTCATCAGTATCTTTGTTTATGCTGTCATAAGCTAAAAGAACTTGTGCAGTTTCTTTCAATTTGCAAGTGGGTTTTGGCCAGCATTCCCCTTTTTTATCTTGTTCTATCCTGTCTTCTAATTTTTCTTGTTTGCCGAGAGCAAGAGTCGAAAAAATTGCTTCCCCCAAAGAGAGAGATGAAGTTTCTTTGTCATCTATCTGGTCCCGAAGACATTGATATGCTTTTTCAATATTATCAAGATTATTTGTTTCATTACTCTCTTGCGCAATTACTATAGGAACTGCAAAAAACAAGACTAAAAATATTATACCCACCTTTTTCATAGTTTTTATAGGGATAGGATATTTAAAAAGGTTGCTTAGTTAGTTTGGTTATTATTCTTCCTCAACTTCCTCATCACTTCTACAATAGGGTTTTTGGCTTCTGGGATTTTATCTAAGAGATTTAGGTCTTTGTAAAAACTTTCATTTTTGTAATTGGGAGGAAGTATTTTTCTTTTTTGTCGGAGATGCCAATCTATTTGGCTTTTGACATATCCTTCTTTTAAAGGAGGATCATTTAGATTGTTCCATTCTCTAATTCTTTTATTTATGTATTCTGATGAAAAATTTAATGACTTTAAGAATGTTAGTAATACGAAAAGGCCTCTTTTTCTTCCTTCGGGTAAGCCTTTTAATAATTTTCTTATTGGCCGCGGGAACATATCTTCAGTGACGCCTGAAATTGTGATTTTTTCATATTTAAATTTTTTCTTTGTCTCTTGCTGTTCGTCTTGGAGCTGGAGAGCTTTCCAAGTAAGAGCGGCTGACAATAAGTTTCTCGCCTCTTCAGGATTTACCTTTGGATAAAAGTCTAAAACTTTTACTTTTAGAGGGTTTGCATCTTTAGGAACAAAGGAATCTATTTGAGATTTTTTTAATACAGCACTTGCTAATGCTGTTTTTTCATGTAAAGAGTATGGCATTCTAAACAAATGTCTCGAAGACACAAAAACTAAATCTAAAGAAGCCATTTTGTTTCCTGAAATTTCTTCTTTGAAATCTACCGAATAATCTGTTGAGAATTTTACAGGTCTTTCATAGATTACTTTTCTCAAAGAGTTTTGTCTTTTACTAAAAGAAGTTGTTTTACAATTCTCACAGAAAAAATACTCTTTCTCTTCTATTATATCAAAATAACCTGGGCACCTCTCTTCTGTACACTTTAATTTTCTTTTTGTTATTCTTGGATTTGGTCTTTCTATTTTTGCTTTGCATTCTGGACATTGAAAGATTACTATTTTTCCTTTTTTTGCAGACTTTCCGCAATTAGGACAAATTGTTTCTGTTATGTCTTCTTTGGAAAGTTTTGTTCTTTCTTCTAATGCCTTAAAATTAATATTTAACTTGCTTATTTCTTTGTTATATTCTGTTTTCATGTCATGCATCAAATACTCTGAGATGGCACGCGGCCACTCTGGAAACATTTTTTTGGTTTCTTTATCATTAAAGAATTCTGGGAATGCTTTTGCCGGAATAATTATATGAAAGCCTTTTGAGCCTGAAAATTTTATGCCGTAATTTTTTATTCCGTGTTTTTCCAAAGAGCCTATTATTAATTTAGTTGCAATTTTAGAATAATCTAGAAAATGAGAATCTATGTCTATCAATAAATCCCAAGAACTTCTTATCTCTGATAACTCATCTGGTGACATGTCAGCACTTATTTTTAAAGGGTCTTGCCAAAGTTCTTCAGAGCAGTGAAAAGATGTAGCGCCTTTGTTAACCAAGCCCATTACATCTGAAGGATATTGTAAAGAATCTGGTCTTTTGCCAAAAGCTTCCATCATATAGCTTGGAATTACTTCTCTGTCCTTTGAGAATTCAAATATCGCTTTCTGGATTTTAGGATTTGAATAATAAAGTTTGGTTATGGTCTTTACCTTAGGCATTACAATTTCTTTTTCTGACATAATTTAATTGAGAGAGAAGGTTTTATATGATTTGTTGTCCTCTTCCTACTACAACAATCCTTAAAAGCTAGGGGGTATGGGATATTATTATGCTATTGAAATTAGAAGACCCAAAATTTTTTTCAAATTTAATTAGTATTATTTCTGAATTGGTGACAGAGGTTAGGTTAAAGGTAAATAAAGAGGGAATGAATTTAGTTGCTGTTGACCCTGCTACTGTTGCTATGGTTCATTTTAATATTCCTGCTGAATTGTTTTCTCAGTTTGAGGTGGAAAAGGAAGAGGTTTTGGGTGTTAATCTTGATAATTTGAAATCTATTTTGAGGAGGTGCGGGTCTGGATGTTCTTTGACTCTTGAAAAGCAAGACAATGTTCTTAAAATAGGTCTCCATGATAAAATTAAGAGGGATTTCACTCTTGCTTTGATTGATATTGAAGGAGAGGAGAAAGAAATACCGAAATGGGAATTTAAAAGCGTGATAAAAATGGATGTGCAATCTTTTGTTGATGCTATTGAAGACTGTATGGTTGTTTCAGATGCATGCACATTTATTTCTGAACCAAATAAATTTATTATTGAAGCTAAAGGATTGCATTCTGCAAGAACAGAGTTTTCTAGTGATGAAGTGGAAATTTATTCTGATTCAAGTATTGCCAGGTTTTCTTTGGAATATTTAGCTAAATTTATCAAAGGAGCAAAAATAGCAAACAGAGTTGAACTTAATTTTTCAGAAAATCATCCTATGCGGATTAATTTTCCTGCAGGAAAAGTGACACTTTCTTTTGTGCTTGCTCCAAGGGTTGAGCAGGATGACTGAAGAAGTAAACTAGTGGATTAATTTAAAAGAATGAAGTTAAATGTTCCTTTTTATTTACAAGAACCTAAAGAATGTGGCCCTACTGCTTTGAGGATGATTCTTGCTTTTTTTGGAGAAGACCATTCTGTTAAAACTCTGAGCAGATTAGCAGAAAGTGAAGAAACCGGAAATACTTGGATGGTTGGGTTGGCAAAAGCAAGTACTGAGCTTGGTTTTTCAACAAAGTATTTTTCTAAAATTTTAGGATTTAATCCTGCGAATTATGAACTTAAATATTATCAAAAAGAGACAAAAAGTAAATCAGAATCAGAAAAATTAGTAGAACATTTGCATGAAAAATGTATTAAATTGGGTGTTGAAATAACTAAAAAGTCTCTCTCTTCTGAGGAAATTTTATCTTTTCTATCAGAAAACAGCATTCCGATACTCCTCCTTAACTGGAATGTAATCAAAGGAAAAGAAGGCTATCAAGGACATATTGTTCCATTAGTTGGTTACGAAGGAGAAAGGGTTTACATTCATCAGCCCGATCCTAAAATAAAAGCTCAAGAATTTTTTTCGATAGAAAGGCAACTTTTTGAGAAAGCGAGAAGATCAGAAGGAACTGATGAGGATGTTATTGTAGTTTACAAAAAGTAATCCTGCAGAAGCCTTTATATATTTATGTTATTTCATATTATTTAGCATAATATATTACATATTGATATACATAATTAATAACATAGGAATAGTCATATGAATATTCATAATAAAAGAATATTAGATTATATAAAGGAGAAGAAAGTTGTCACTAGTTCTGAAGTTGCTAAACATCTGAAAGTTTCATGGAATACTGCAGAGAGTTATCTTAAAGAGCTACTCATTGAACGTAAAGTCATAAGGATAAAAAAAGCAGGAGTTAATCTATGGTTAAGAAAATAACATTTAATAATGGGGGACAAATTTCAATTTTTGTAATTGTTGCTATTTTGTTAGTTGTGGCTATAGGACTATTTTTTGCTGTATTCAAAGGAACTCCTAAGATTTCTATCGGTGAGGAATTTGAGCCAGAGAGTTTTATTAGTCAATGTGTAAGAAAAAGTGCGAGAGAAACAATTGATGTAATGCTGCCTCAAGGAGGATTTGTAAATCCTTCAGATTATAAAATTTATAATGATGTGAAAGCGACTTATCTTTGTAAGAATATTAATTATTATGATCCTTGCGTGCATCAACATCCGCTATATATAACTGAGTTAGAACAAGAAATTAAGGGCGACATCCAAGAGAATATTGAAGGATGCTTTATGACTTTACAGAGTGAATTGGATAAAAGAAATTATCAGATTTCTGGAGAGAGGAGTTTTCATACTGAGGTTGTCTTAAAACCTGGAAAAGTTGAGGTAACAGTTTTTAGAGAATTTTCTCTGAGCAAAAATAATGTTGAGAAAAGATTTACTTCTTTTTCAACGAGTGTCAGGAGTCCTCTGTATGACATAGCGCTCGTTGTTCAGGAAATTATAAGACAAGAAGCACAATTCTGCTATTTTGAAAATCTTGGTTTTAGTTTACTCTACAATGATTTCGACATTAAGAAATTCAGTATGTCAGATTCAACAAAAATTTACACAATCAAAGATAAGAAGAGTGGAAAAGAAATGAATATGGCTATAAGGGGGTGTGCAATACCTGCAGGATTTTGATGAAATTTAAAAAGGGAATTGCATTTTTTGAAATAGCATTACTGATTGGGCTTAGTTTCTCATTTTCTTATTTTGTAAGTGAAACTAATGTATATTTCCCTTCGGAGAATAGAGAAAGTGATTCTATTAAGTTAATGAGAAAAATTTTGCTTTCATGGCTTTCTCATGGATTGGTTTCTGCACGAGAAGGATTATGGACTTGTTTGGAAGATGTTAACGGAAGTTTTTGTCAAGAGTATGTGGCGGCTGAATGTGACGAAAGATGTACTATTGGATGCTTGCCGACCAGAAGAGAGTTCACTAATGACTGTAAATTAGGAACTTGTATTGATAAAAAAGAAGGAACATGTTCTCCTAACTCTCCAAAATTTGTTTGTGAAGATAAAGAAGGAGAATGGCGTGAAGAAGCTTTAAGTGAATTGTCTCAATGCAGTTCTGGATGTTGTCTTATTGGAACTGGAGCACAATACGTGACAGAAAGAACTTGTAATGTTTTAACTCAACGTAAGGGTTTGCCAAGTGAATTTAAACAAGTTGCAAATGAGTTAGAATGCTTAGCTTTAGCAAATTTGCAGGCTGAGGGAGCTTGCGTTCTTGATGAGATTCCTGCAACAGGAGGAAAAAGAAATTGTAAATTCACTATAAAAGAAAATTGCAATTCAATTGGCGGAGAGTTTCATGAAAAGATTCTATGTTCAAATGAAGAATTGAATACGATTTGCGAGAAACAAGAAACAATAACATGTGCTGAAGGAAAGGATGAAGTCTATTGGTTTGATTCTTGCGGAAACAGAGAGAATATTTATGATGCAAATAAAGTTAAGAGTTATAATGATGGAAAAATTCTTGCTAAAGAAGATAGTTGTAGTTTAAGCTTGGGGAATAACCCTCTTTCAAAACAAGCGAGTTGCGGAAACTGTGCTTATCTTGCAGGAAGCATTTGTGGAAGCTCCAGGAAACAAGATGAAAAAATAATTGATAGGAATTTAGGGGATTTTGTTTGTAGGGATTTGAGTTGTATTAGCGAGAACGGTGATGAAAGAAAACACGGAGAAAGCTGGTGTGCATATGACGGACAGATTGGTGTGCAAGGAACAGGCAATGAGCAGAGAAGTGTCGATGTGCCAGGAAGCAGACATTATAGAATAATTTGCCTAGATGGAGAAATCAGAACAGAACCATGTGCTGACTTTAGAAACGAAGTTTGCTCTGAGTCGAGAGATGAGAAAGTTGGGTTTTCTTCTGCTTCTTGTAGAACAAACAATTGGCAAAGATGCTATGCCTCAAACAAAGATGTTGAAAGTTTGGAGAAGTGTGAAGAGATTAGTGATTGTGTCCTAAAAACAGTTGATTTAACAAGTGGTGGAGATGATACTTTCAAGTTCAATCTATGTGTGCCTAAATATCCGGCTGGTTTTGATTTACGAAGCGAAGAAGGAAGCATAAAAGCTGAAAGAGATTGCAGTTTTGCTTCTGTAAAATGCAAGAAAGTAACTATCAAAAGAGCCTTTAGAAGCAAGAAAAAAATAAATGTAAGATGTGATGATCAGGACTTTACAGAGACGATGAACAATCTTTGTATGTCTTTAGGAGATTGTGGAGGGCAGGTAAACATTCTCGGAGAGTATACAGATGATGGTTATAAAGTTTTTAATGCTCCTGAACTCGATTCTAATTATATAATTAGGTTAAATTCTTTGACAGATGTTAAAAAGGGACAAAGAGTAGAACCTCTAACAAAGAGAGAGTTAGCCTCTATTTATGGAATAGACACGACAGACCCTGATTATGACTTTGACAGTAGCATGTTGGATATAATTAGTGGTATTAGTGGCATAGCAGGACTTGCTTTAGTATACGCTGTACAATCTGGCGCGGTTGTGTCTGCTTATATTGCAGTAAATAATGTGTTATTTGCACTTGGATTTGTTGAACAAAGCCTGGTCCCCCATATTGTCAGCAGTTATGCTGGTGCTGCCGCAGGGGCATTAATCGGAGCAGCGGTTACATCCTTATTGATAAAATACAGCGGAATTGGAGGAGGTTTATCTGATGAAATACAGATAACTCTCATTGTTGCTGGGGCTACTGCGGGGGGGGTTGCAGGCTTTTCTTTAGCAGGAGGAGCATTTGCTGCAGGCTCATGGTTTCCTGTCATTGGATGGATTGCTGCCATTGGGGTAGTTATTTTTATAGGAATAGGATATTTATTGGGTTGGGGAAAGAAAAAAAATAAGATAATTATTTTTGAATGTTTACCTTGGCAACCTCCTAGAGGTGGAAGTGGATGTGGTGAATGCGGAAAAGACGGTTTTCCTTGTTCAGAGTATAAGTGCCAAAGCCTAGGACAGACTTGTCAACTCATCAATGAAGGAACAATTGATGAAGCTTGTGTTAATATTAATCCGGAAGATGTAATTCCTCCTGTAATTAGTCCGAATGAAGATGTTTTGTTGATTGATTATGAATACATTAGCGTGACAAGCGACGGATTTACAGTTAAAGGGCAAACATCTGACGGCTGCTTGCCTGTTTACACCAATGTAAGATTTGGCATAGAATTAGATGAGCCTGGACAGTGTAAATTAGACATAGTCCATACAAACAAATATGAAGACATGGAAAACTTTTTTGCAGGAAGTAATTTGTATAAGAAAAACCATGTTATGGAAGTAATAATCCCTAACTTGGATGCTTTGCAGGGAGACGGGATAGACCCTAACAAGAGAGCAGACTTTAATTTGTTCGTAAGATGTTCTGACAAGAATGGAAATGAAAATATTAGAGAATATGCTATTAACTTCTGTGTGTCTCCACAAGATGATCTGACTGCGCCGATTGTTTCTGGGTTTATTCCAGAATCAGGAGGATTTGTCGCGCTCGATGATACAGAGGAAGAAGTAACCTTCTTTGTTAACGAACCAGCAGAATGTCGGTGGGACTCTGCAGATGTTGATTATGATTTAATGACCAAGGAGATAGAGTGCGATCAAGATGCCGAGGAGATTACTTTATTTGGTTTCCATTGCAGTGTGAATCTTCCTATCGAACAAGAAGAGAATAATTATTACATAAGATGTAAAGACCAGCCCTGGCTTGAAGTTGATAATCCAAACAATAAAGAAAGAAACAAAAATAGTCAGAGTTATATTTACACATTAAAAAGAAGCGCGAGCGAGTTGCAAATCGTGAGCATTAACCCTAATAATGAAACTATATTGTCTGGGGGTTTGCCTGTTGTAATTGATTTGGAAGTCAGGACAGAAGGAGGGGCTGAAGGAGTTTTGAGATATTGTGAATTTGATTTTGCCGGAAATGGAAACTTCGTAAGATTTTTTGAATCTATAGGAGACAACCATAGACAGCCAAGACTTAATCTGTTTTTTGCCAAGGATTACAATATTGCTCTAAGATGCCTAGATGATGCAGGCAATGTTGCTTCTGGCAATGCGCAGTTTAGAATTAAAGTTGATAATATTGGACCATTGATAACAAGAATTTATCGGCAAAATGATTTGCTCACAGTTATCACAAATGAAAACTCAGAATGCTCATTTGATATTGAAAGTTGCGGATTTAATTTTGAAAATGGAACTTTAATGCAAGGCAACGAGTTAGTGCATACCGTCGGATTTGAGCCAGACTTGACGCATTATGTTAAATGCAGAGATGTTCATCATAATCCTAGTTCTTGTTTAGTTGTCAGAGGAGGATTTTTCTAATCGTAAGAGTTATAAAGAAAATTATACTTCTAGAAGTATGGATAATAAAAGGGGGCAGCTCGTTATTATTGTTATTGTTGCAATAGTAATTGTTGCGGTGGTTCTCACTGTATTTTTGTTTCCGAGAGTCGATATTGGTATTGGAAGAGAAGTAAACCCTTCGTCTTTTTTAAGAAATTGCATTGAACCTAAAGTTGAAGAAACTCTTGAGGTTTTAAGCAAGCAGGGAGGCCATATAGATCCTAATAATTATGTTTTATATCGAGGGGAAAAAATACAATATTTATGTTATACTACTAATAATTATAAGCCGTGTTTGGTGCAGGAACCGTTACTGGTTGGACATGTTGAAAATGAAATTAAAAAACAGGTCGAGCCTGTAGCAAGGCAATGTATGCAAAATTTAAAAGAGAGATATGAAAGACGAGGATATGAGGTTTCCACTTCGGCTGGAGGGCTTGATGTTAGCTTTTCTCCTGGAAAATTAGTCGTTGATTTCTTGTCTCCGATGACCGTAACAAAGGAAAGCACACAGGCTTTCAGAAAATTCGCAATAAGTATTGACACAGAGATGTATGATTTGTTACTGACTGCAGTGAGTATTTTACAGTTTGAGTCTAGTTTGGGAGATTCAGAGATAACTTTATATCTTCAGTTTTATCCTGATTTGAGTATAGAAAAAATAAAAAGGGAAGGAGACACAATATATAAGCTGAAGAATGTTGTTTCAAGAGATGAATTTACATTTGCGTCAAGGAGCTTGGTGTGGCCGCCTGGTTACGGTTTTGAGGAATTATGATGAGTGAAGAAGGAATAAAACGTCGTTTGGGAGAAGCAGAAAAAAAGCTCAATGAATTTATTGAAAGGCTTGAAACAATTGATAGTCTTAATAGTTTTGAACAAGATTGGGATTTTGGAACACCTATGTACGAAGCGATGGATGAAATAAGATCGATTGAATTTGGAACCAGTAAGGAAGAAAGAGAAGAATTTGGAAGTGATATAAGAAGATTAAGAGGTATTTATGAGATTGCACAAGAAAGATATCGAAAAATTGAGAGAAAATATGGGAGGTCTGTAGCATGAAAAATAAAAAAATAATTAGTGTTGTAGGTTTTTTGATAGTGGTAAGTTTTGTTTTTATTTATATTAATTTAGGGGCTGGGTTAATTTCTGCGCAAAGCAATACAGTTTGTTGTGAGCAAACAAAGAAAGGAGCTTTTTGTCAGGATGTGCCTGCCGAAGCGTGCGCCGAAGACTCTCGGCAGATTCCAACTTCGTGTGAATCGACTAGTTTTTGCAAAGCCGGAACATGTTATGATTCTAATGAAGGAGTTTGTTTAGATAATACACCTCAAATAGTTTGTAATGACAAAGGAGGCATATGGTCTGAGGAAAGCCCGCCGCAATGTGATTTAGGATGTTGTATTTTAGGAGACCAAGCTGCTTTCGTAACTTTGGTGAGATGCAAAAGACTTTCTTCATTCTTAGGATTAGAGACAAATTATGATAAAAGTATAAGAAGCGAATTAGAATGCGTGGCTGCTGTGCAAGCACAAGATAAAGGGGCTTGTGTTTATGAATTCGAATTTGAGACAACATGCAAGTTTACAACAAGAGCAGAATGTGACACAAGTGCAGAGAGCTTTAATGGGACGAGTGTCGGAGGAAACTTTTTCAAAGACAAATTATGCTCTGCTGAAGAATTAGGAACTAATTGTGGACCGTCAAGAAAAACAATTTGTTTGCCAGGAAAGGACGAAGTCTATTTTGTAGATACGTGCGGAAATTCTGCAAATATTTATGACACCTCAAAAATAGATGACAAAGGTTATTGGACAAATGTAAAAACCAAGGATGAGAGTTGTAATGCGGCGGCGCGCAATGGAAATGCTGGAAGTTCAAGTTGCGGGAACTGTAATTATTTGGCTGGAAGTTATTGCAGAGACAAAAAAGTTGTTGGGAAAAACCCGACTTATGGAGATTTTATTTGTGCTGATTTAAATTGTGTTGATGAAAACAAAAATAAAAGGTTGCACGGAGAAAGCTGGTGTGCGAATGACGACAGAAGAACAGACGATGGGACGAACAGAGTAGGAAGCAGATTCTTCAGACAGATTTGCATAAATGGAGAAGTTGTTGTTGAAGCATGTGCCGATTTTAGAAATGAAGAATGTATTGAGGATGCGATTGAAACTTCATCAGGAAGATTCTCACAGGCTGCATGCAGGGTAAATAGATGGCAAGATTGCTTGGCACAAACTGAAAAACAAGATTGTGAAAACACAGACAGGAGAGATTGTTTCTGGAAAGAAGGCGTGACTCTAGCTGATGAAAATATCGGAGCAACTTGCTTGCCGAAGAATGCACCAGGACTTAACTTCTGGAATAGTGAAGAGACAAAAACAATTTGTAATCAGGCAAATAAAGTTTGCGTGGTGAAATTTAAAAAAGGATTATTTGAAGGTGAAGAATGTGTTGAAAATTGTGAATGTTTGACAGAGGAATGGGAAAGCAAACAGGGCTTAGTCTGTTCTGCATTAGGAGATTGCGGACCTAGTGTAAACTGGATTGGCAAGAAAGGATTTAAAGAAGGTTTTGATGTGATTAGGAGTTAAAGATTAAAGGCAGTGGTTTATCCTTGTTTCGAGTGTCATATAATCATTATAATTTAATTTAGTTAAGTAATTAAGGACTTTTTCAATAAAGCTTAATCATCAAAAAAACTTTGAGTTTTTTATTAGTTTTTTGGATGCAAGAAAATTCCTCTTGAAATGAATTTTCTGCACAGAGAATTGGAATTGTCAGCAATTCTCTTGTGCTCAAGATTGCATTCCTTCATCGGCAATCTTGACATAAATAAAATTTATATACTAAGTTAATTTAGAATAGAAGTGAAAAAGAGAGATAAACTTGAATTTACAATTGAAAAGAGGACCCGTTGGATATTAGTCATAGTAATAATTATTTTGCTTATTCTCTTATTGTTATTTGTGCAGTTCTTTTATTTTGAAAAAAATGTATTGACTGGTAGAGCTGGGGGTGGAGGTGGAGATTCTGGTGGAGGAGTAACCAATGGTGGGGGAGACCCTGGACCAACTATAACGACTTCAAGTGGGAATGGTGGTGGTGGCGGAGGCAGTACATCTTCCTCAATCTGTGGAAATGGAATTATAGAAGAAGGTGAAACATGTGATGATAATAATGACATAGGCGGAGATGGTTGTTCAGAAAATTGCCAGATAGAGATATGCGGAGACGGCATATTACAATTAAACATTGGAGAAGAGTGTGATGACGGTAACGAAAACAATAACGACACTTGTATCATAGATAGGCCAGTTAGATATATGTGTAAAGATGCTAAATGTGGGGATGGTTATGTTTGTGGGGACTTTGTTTGTTTAAGACATGTGCCTAGTTTATTTGAGGAATGTGATCTAGGAAGATTGAACGGGATTCCAAGCACAACATGCACCAATACATGTGAAAGACCTAGTGGTCCTGGAGGAACTAACCCTTCTTCCTGTGGAGATGGATATATAGATACTATTACTGGAGAGGAATGTGAACCAGAAATACCTATAACACAAAATTGTCAAGGTCTAGGTTTGGGCACTGGTTCTTTGAGCTGTAATAGGGAATGCAAATTTGATGTTAGTTCGTGCTCTGGTGGCTCTACGAGTTCAAGACAGGGAGGAACAACATCTCCTTTAACATCTGGCATTCCATCAACTTATTTCATTAAAGAAGGAAGGGGAGAATTCTCGGCAGGAGAATACGTAGAATTAGGACTTCGAGAACAAGATGATGTTAAATTCACTCTTGGTGGAATAGAATATACTCTGACTATAACAGAATTAAGGGAAACGACAGTAGTCATGAAAATTGAGCCGACGTCGCAAGAAATCAGCATAGAGATTAACACGATAGGAATAATAAAATTAGGCAATGGTGCGATAGCTATAAGAGTCGATGATATTACAGGAGAGACAGAAAATGATAGATTAGCCCTCATAACAATCGTATCTATCGAAATTGAGGACGCTGAATTAGGCCCTTTACTTCAACCAGTTTTTGAAAGTTATCTCGAAAATGAGGAAAATAAATTAACTACTACAAAAAAATTAAACCTGACAAATCGGCAAAAGATTATTCTATCTCTGATAGCAATCATGATAGTCATTATAATCTTGATTATTTATGTACTGAGAAAGGATAAGAGAAACAAAAAGAGAAGATATTCGAAATCTAAAAGATAGTTTTTTATTTTATTGAAATTATTATTACCTTTATTAATTATGAGTTTCTTTGATTAGGAAATTGCCGAGAGAGATTATACAGAGCAATTGAAAACCATGCAATCTAGTGTGCGGCAAGACGCAAAGACTTCATGATATTATTACAAATAAATATATATTGTGGTAATAACAAGTTGGCTTGCTCTATAAATGTTAATTAATAATATCTTATTTGCTGAACTAAATTTTGAAAAAACCATCATCATAGAATTGCTCTCTCAATATTATCTATCCTCCTGTTTATTAGTATAATTATCATCAAAATAACATGGTTTGGGCTTCTTAGTTGTTAATAATTAGAAATTTTTAATTAGACTATGAAAATAAAAGTTTCTTTCTTGGCTCTCAAACAATACAATTCCACGCGTCCTGTCTTGCAACAGGTCTTTCACAAGGATCTAATTCGTTAAGAACTGTCCTGTCTACATTTATCCTAACAACATCTCGGTTCGCTCCGAGGATATTATTTACAGGATCTCCATTTCTATGTAAGGCTGATTCGAGTTCTTGGGGAGTCAATGACTCGCCTAGTTGGTCTAATATTTGATTCATAATTACGATTGTGGCTGCGACTTGTGGTGTTGCAGAAGAGGTTCCTCCTGCTGTTCCCCACATCCCAACTTGGGGCCAATATTGTGAAGCAGCAGTTGTATTCACAAACGGACTGACTCCGAATAGCTTTACTAGTTGATTGCTATTTGCGAAAGGAGCATGATTGTCTGTGAATTTTTCTGCGGCAGAGACAGGAATTACATTGCTTATGCAGGCAGGCCAAGCTATTGTTGTATAATTCCAACCATTTCCTGTGGCTGCGACTACCGATATACCCTGGTCGGTTGCATTATTTACAAATCTGGTCATCAATGGAATCACCCCATCACAATTACCAAACTGTGAGCTTGGCTCTAAGTGGCCGAAGCTAATTGATATTGCAGAAATATTATAAGTGTCTGCGTTTTGTGTACACCACAAAACTGCTTTTATTATCGAAACTCCTCTTGCTGTCCTGCCTCCTGTTGAGTTTGTAATCTTCAAACTTATTATTTTTGCTTTTGGAGCTATTCCTTTTAAAACCCCGTTGGCAGCTGCGATTCCAGCCATCGCTGTTCCGTGGCCGACTTGGTCAGTTGCCGAACAATCTAAGATACAGAGCCCTGTACTTGGATCTCCGTTATGGCATTCTAAATTACAGCCGAGGATATTATTAGGAGCTAAGTCAGGATGTGTAAAGTCGATTCCTGTGTCGATGATGCAGATAGATTGGCCATTTCCTGTGAATTTCTTATCTGGAAATATATCTGGAAATGCTGCTAAATGCCTGTTCCAGGTTCTTTGGACTTCTGTTATTTGAACTACGTCCTGCATAAATAATTCTAAAAGCTCATCATAAGCAATTTCCTGGATTCTGTGGTCTCTGGAAAGTTTTAGGACTTCTTTCTTTGTCAGCTCGGCTGTGAAACCTTGGGGGAAGAACTCTTCTAATACCTTTTCTTCGCCTAATTTTGAAACCACCTTGTCAAAATCTTGTCTGGAGGCTTGATTCTCTGTGAAGGCTCCTTCCAAAATTACCAAGACTTGAACACTCTCTTGAGCTTCGAATTTATCTAACAGATGTTGTGTGACTTTAGAATCGTGAGAATTGTTGGCTTTTCCAGAGACTAAAACCATGACTAGAGAGAGCGCTAAGATAGTCAGGAATGAATATGCTAATAATCTTGTTTTATTCATCATAATAATGAAAAAGTGATATATTTAAAGATTGTTATCTTATAGACAATCCAGAGGTTATTGCTCCGCTTACAATAGATATCCTCTTCTTCAATTTGTTAAATTCCTTTTCTGTGAAGCATAAAAAATCTACAGGTATTTCTTCAGTCCAATAATCATACATTCTCGCTCCTCTTTCAAAAAAACTCATTCCTTCAAAATCATTTGATACAATAATTAAATCTACATCACTGTCTTTTCTTGCCTTCCCGCTTACCCTGCTACCAAAAAATATTACCCTTTTTATATCGAAGTCTTTGCTTAGTTTTGTTACAAAATTTTCTATTACTTTTATAAATTCCTTTTTACCCATTCTATGATTTCCTCGCTTTGTAAAAATTCTTCCCATCCTAGAACAAGGCTCTGCTGAAGAGTCCTCTCAATTTCCTGAATATCCATAAGAATTTTGTCTCATATATTTATTTAAATCCTTTCATTTTGATCATTTCATGAAGGTTGTGGTGCTTGATCTTGATGGGACTCTCTATAAGAAAAAATCAGTTGTTTTAGAGATGTTATCTAATTTCTGCAAGAAAAGAGGTTACGAGCTGTCTAAAATCGAGACAGAATACAAGAAGGCATATAATATTATTAAGCAATCAAAAAAACAACATCCTTCTATCAAAGACTTTTTCTCAGAAGTTGATAAGATCTTCTTAGAGAACATTGGCCTTAACGCAAACGATGAAAATCTTAAAGAATTAGATCAATTAGCTGACGAAGCAAAAATTAAAGTACTACTAGAGATTGAACCTCGTTCTCATCTGAGAAATTTCTTGATAAACGTCAAGAATCGCGGTCTTAAAACAATTGTTTTCTCAGGAAGCCACGACATTCATAAGCAAGTGGAACTAGAGCCTGAGAAAGAGTCGTTTTCTGAGAAGTTAGAGTTTAAGATTCAGCAGTTAGAAAAACTGAATTTAATAGACTTAATTGACGAGGTAATTCCCACCACCAAATTTGGAGGGTATAAACCTGATTTAACTATTTTTAAGAAGCTTGTTGAGTATTTGGGATGTGAACCTTTCGAGTGCATTATGATTGGAGATAGTGATAATGATATGGCTGCTAAAGATATTGGTATGAAAACTATCTTAATTGGAGAAGGAAAGGGCTTCAAGTGGCACCCTCAATATGTTGCTAATAATTTCGAAGAGATAGATGCGATAGTACGATCGATGAGATAATTCTGATAAGATGTTTTCAACTATTGAACTTGTATAGTGTCTGTTATTAATGTCCTTTCGATTATTTGAGTTACTCATTGTTGCTTTATGTGAGATATTTTTATTAGTGCAACTTTAGGATAGTAAAATTTAAATACTGAAAAGTGGTAGTTTTTTTATGAAATTAGGAAGAACTGCAAAGGTATTGGGGGCGTCTAGTTTAATTGGATTAGCAGGGTGTGAAGCTTTGGTTTTAGGTGGTGCTCATTATGCGGCTCAGACTGATGCGGCTGAAATTAGAGCAAGAGGTGAGAGAGATGCGGCGAGGATTGGGTCTGGAAAAAGACAATTACATAGACCTTTGTGGTCTGGTAAACCTTTAAGAGTTTATTATGATGTAAACTGGTCTAGTGGAAGTAGGAGTAGGGTGGTTAATGGACAATTAGAACTCTATGATAAAGGATTACAATTTATTAGCGAGAGTGGAGATTATTGGACATCAATTCCTTTTAAAGGTATATGGAGGGTTGATTCAAAGGTTCATCATAATTTTTTAGCTGCCACTACTTCCTCATTAACAGTCCACTCTTCTAAAAAAAATAGTTTTGGGTTTGATGGATCTAATCTTGGAGGAAAATTAGAAAGATACATTGAACAAAAATCAGGTGCAAGGTGATGATTAATTTTTAATTGATAATAATTTCTTATAAAAGAATATTTATAAACATTAGTTATCTTTGTTATGTATGCAAAATAAAAGAGGCAAATTAATCTTTCATGTTGCTTTATGCGAGATATTTCTTTTAGTGCAACTTTAGGATAGTAAAATTTAAATATGATGAATTATTGGAATTAGTATGAGAAAAGGATTAGTAAGTTTAGTATTGGGAAGTTCTGTTTTAGTTGGATGTGGAGCGAGTATGAAGGGTTGCTCTGCAGATAGCCCTATACAATTTAATGATCATGCGCGGGCTATGGGGTGGATTAGTCAGGAAGAGTACGAAAGACGAACTGCTAAAAGAAAAGAAAGAATGGGTGATTTGCTTCTAGGGCTTACGAAAGGTTTAGCTGTTCAGAAAGATAAGGTTGGCGTTGCTGCTGGCATTGATACAATAGCAGGACTAAGAGCTAGTGAGAGACAAGGTACTAATGTTAATGTAGATTTTAATGTCTATGGGGGCTCTCAGCAGAAGACATCTTTAAATGAAGAAAATAGAACAGAAGAAATAAAAACTAATAATGTACAAGCCAGAGTAGATTTTCCTGAGGGAAGTGTAAGAAATCTCAGCGCCCAATTATGGTATTGGTTTGATGAAAATAAAAATGGTATTATTGATCTTGATAGCGATCCTGTCTCTTTCCGTGATACAAATCTTTTCTACGCTGATAGTTCTGTTATGGTCGGGGTGCCATATTCAGAATATGGAGGAAAAAAACTTAAGTACATTGTGAAAGACAAAAGAGGAAATGTTTATATGACCAAAGAGGGAGTAGTGCCCTTGACTAGCGAGAATGGGAATGATTTTTATTTGTTTGATAGATTCTCAATTAGCAAAAATGGTATGGATTCGAGAAATCATTTTAGGGTACAAAATGGAGAGTTTTATAGAGACTTTATGATTGAGTTCTTTATAGATGATAAAAGTAAACCAGTGGACACAAAAATAATCGCAGTTAGCATCACACAAATTCATCCTGGAAAACCACTAATTCGTAATTTTAAGGTTCATGTTAAGTAAGAAAATTTTTCTCTGCTTATTACAATATTGAATTCTTCCAATATTTCTGGAGAGATTATTAATTCAATCTTGCCTAATCTGGCTAATTCAAGAATTTCATATTCATTCCCTTGAGTTATAAAAGCAGAAATTAATACGTTTGTGTCTACAACTATTTTTAACATTAATGTTTCTTAGTTCTTACATCTTTTATTTCTTTCTCTACATCTTTCTTAGTTATGCCTCTAGCTTTTGCAGTTTTCCACGCACTTTTAAAAACTCTTTCAAATTCCTTAAAGCTTCTAGCCGCTTCTAAATTCTTGGTTCTCTTTAAGACAATAGAATCATCGCTAATGTAAACGAAAAAGCGTTCTCCTTCCTTGATTCTCGCCTTTTCCCTTATTTCTTGAGGTATTACTACCTGCCCTCTGGAAGTTATCTTAGTTATTTCTATTTCCATAGTAAGATTAATAAGATTGCTCTTATTTATAAATGTTTCGTTAACGTGGTTCATTTGTTGCAATCTGCCAATTACTTATTATTGATTATTGAGTGCAACTTTAGGATAGTGCATTGTTGCATCTACGGGGCTTTGGAGTTCAAGATAAAGAAGTATGATAAATCAGTTAATCAAACATAGACAAATTAATCATATCATCAAGAGAAGGAATCATGGCGTCAATTGGTATTCTTAAATCATTTTCAACAACTTTCTTACTGTTTCTTTCTAGCAGTATGGTTCTCGCTCCGATTATTTTTGCACCGAGAATGTCTGTCCTAATTTTATCTCCGACTACACATACTTGCGAAGGTTTTTTTCCAAGATTGGCAATGGTAGTTTGAAATATTCTAGGATCTGGTTTTAAATACCCTACATCACAAGATAATGAAATTGCATCAAAAAAGGATTCCAATTCAAAATTTTTTATAATTGTTTTTGTAATTGGAGTAGCATTGGACACAAGTGCTAATGTGTATCCTCTCCCTTTAAAATTGTTTAGTACATCTAATGCTGTTTCTGATAATATTGATTTAGTTGCTTTTTCTTCGCAAAATTTTCTTACTAGCTTTTCATCAACGCCATCAAATCTTTCTTGGAGTTTTTCAGTCAATTTAATAACAAATCCCTCGTGAGTTAGCCCATGATATGACAAATTACAAATTGAATAAATAAGTTTTCTTGCGTCACCACTATCAGAAAAGTCAAATTGAGCCGCCAATCTATTTTCTAAATTAAATTCCTCTGGTGTATGTATTAAAGTTTTTCCCAAGTCAAAGATTATAGTATCTAATTTTTCACCATTAGAATCATCCTTAGGAATCTTTTTCTCATAATTTCCCAAATTAATTAATCTTGCTATTCTAGCTCCAGCGTCAAATATATATTGTTTTGCATTTTTCATTGATTCTTCTTGTGAAATTGGGCGCGTGGTAATGCTCTCTATAAAATCTATTCCATTGTAATATACTTCTTCTGCACTTTTATCTATCTGACCTACAACTGCTATTGTTGGAATGCCTAATCTTTTTCCATATAATGCTACTCCACACGCAATTTTTCCAGTTGCAGTTCTACTATCTATTTTTCCCTCGCCTGTTATAATCATATCTACCCCTTCAATTTTTTTCTGCAAATCTGTAACTTCTGATACTACTTCCATACTATATCTTAATTTAGAACCAGCCAATGCATAGAGAGCACCTGCTAACCCTCCAGATCCACCTCCACCAGGCAATGCACCAACATCTTCATGAAAAGTTTCATATAATTTTCTTACAAGATGTTCTATTCCCCTCTCCAATAATTTCACTCCTTCTGAATCAGCCCCTTTTTGAGGGGAATAAATTCTTGAAACACTATCTTCTCCAGTTAAAACACTAGTTAAATTACAAGCTACAATAATTTCTAAATTTTTCCTAACTGAATTTGACGAATTGTCTATTTCATTAATCCTTAACAATTGTGCACCTCCAAAACCAATATCTCTCTTATCTTTATCTAAGAATCTTGTACCAAGAGCCTGCATTGCGCCTACTCCTCCGTCATTAGTTGAACTATCTCCACACCCTACTAATATTTTTTTACAACCATATTTTCTTGCCTCTTTAATTAATTGTCCAGTTCCATAACTTGTAGTTACTAAAGGATTTCTTTGATCTATTGGAACCAAAGAAAGACCCTGTGTAGTTGCACTTTCTATTACAGCAGTTTTTTTATCACCAAGGATACCAAAACTAGCATTAATTTCGTATCCCAATGGACCTAACACTCTAGAATTTATTATTTTACCTCCGGTATATTGAACAAGTATTTTCGTAAATCCTGTGCCCCCATCACACATAGGAAATTTTTCTACATCTAAATGAGGTAAAACTGAACTTAAGCCATCGGATAGAGCATTTGCTACTTCTTCTGCACCTAAACATTCTTTGTAAGGTCCCGGAGCAATTAATACTTTCATGTTAAATTCTCCAATACAAATGATTTTGCTTCTTCTAAGTCATCTTTTGTATTAATATTGAAAACTGGAAAGTTTTGTTTTGAAACATATATTTTTTTATCTTGATCTAACATCATTTTAAAAATCAGATTCCAACCAGAATCAAATTGTCCATAATTGGGATTCTGTGAAATATAATCCTTTAGACTATCAATAATTTGTCTATTCATTACCAGTCCAGATCTTTCCAGATTATTATTTGGAGCTCCTATGTTCAACTCTTGTAAAAATCCATTTTCATCAGTTATGTATCTCCATCTCTTTTTAGATTTGTTTGTTCTTGAAAGTGTTATTGTAATATCGCTCTCCGTTTCTAAATGTCTCTCAATAGTATGAATCATAGAATTTTTTGTTATTAAAGTATCTGCACTTAAACATAACAAATAATCCTTAATGGATTTACTAGCTACATAAATGAAAGAGTCAATCATGGTTTCAAAATTAGCTTCTACACATTGATACCTATCTGCAAAACATCCACTTATCTGATCCTTCAAATACCTTGTTGCGATTGTTACATCACTCACTCCAGAAAGTCTTATTTCACTTACAATATACTCTAGAATTTGTTTACCTCTTATCTTTAATAGAGGTTTTGGACAAGAATCTGTAAGGGGAGATAATCTTAATCCTCTACCTCCCGCTAAAATTATGGCTTCGAATTCATTTTGCGGTTTTTGAGGTGTTGTATTTTGAAACATCGAGAGAATCTCCAAAAGCCATTATCTTTGAATCCACCCCTTCAGATTTTATTTTATTTAAAAATTCTTCTGGATTTATATGAGCATCTTTAGGACTATCATAATGTACAGGGATAACTATCCTAGGTCTTATATCACTTGTAAACTTAACAGCATCATCTATGCTCATACATACTCCCCGGTTATTTATAGGCACCATTAAAACAGTACAATCTCTTGGTTTTTCTGTCATGTATAAAGTATCGCTTGTATGATAA
Organism: Nanobdellota archaeon; assembly: GCA_022561055.1. Taxonomy (GTDB): domain Archaea; phylum Nanobdellota; class Nanobdellia; order Pacearchaeales; family GW2011-AR1; genus JADFRY01. The sequence goes on from JADFRY010000003.1 coordinate 31,418, forward strand.
AAACTTCCATCATTTGAAGTTATCAAAACACCAAAACAATCTATCTTTTCACCTTTAACTACATGTTCTGTGACTATAGATTCTATTGAAAAGGGGCCTTCTTGAACCTTTGAACCAACATTAAAAACAGAAGATTCTATGCCTTCACTCCTTAGAAATTCAGAAATCTCTCTTACTGTGTAAATTTTAGGTTTTGAATCTCCACATATGCTTTTTACCGCTTCCAAATCATAATGATCAGCATGTTTATGGGTAATAAACAAAACATCAATATCTTTAAAGAAATCTCTATTTACTCTGCCTTCATCGAAATTGTACTTTCCGGGATCAATAAGAAGAGAGGTCTTACCTTCCTTCACTAACGCTGTAGATTGGGCATATTTTGTTATTATCATATTTTCTGGAATATTCAGTGATATTTAAAGTTTTCTACTTGTGTAACTATTATGTAATTAATATAATCTTTTTATATAATCAATTTTTGAAAGTTTAATCAAATCCAACCACCTATTCTTACCTAACTCTAAATTAAGGATAGCTAATTCATAAGGACGACAACCTATTCCTTGATGTTTTATTATGAAATTGTAGTAAATCTTATAACCTTTCATAATTGCATGAGCAGAATCTATGCAACCATGAAAACCTCTCACTGTTTTAGTTCTCTGTCTGATAGTGTTGTGCAACTTTAGAATAGTAAAATTTAAATACTGAAAAGTGGTAGTTTTTTTATGAAATTAGGAAGAACTGTAAAGGTATTGGGAGCGTCTAGTTTAATTGGATTAGCAGGGTGTGAAGCTTTGGTTTTGGGTGGTGCTCATTATGCGGCTCAGACTGATGCGGCAAAGATTAGAGCGAGAGGTGAGAGAGATGCGGCGAGGATTGAGTCTGGAAAAAGACAAGTACATAGACCTTTGTGGTCTGGTAAACCTTTAAGAGTTTATTATGATGTAAACTGGTATAGTGGAAGTAGGAGTAGGGGGGTTAATGGACAATTAGAATTCTATGATGAAGGATTACAATTTATTAGCAAGGGAGGAGATTATTGGACATCAATTCCTTTTAAAGGTATATGGAGGGTTGATTCAAAGGTTCATCATATATTTTTAGCTACCAACTCTTTATTAACAGTCCACTCTTCTAAAAAAAATCGTTTTGGATTTGATGACTCTAGTCTTGGAGGAAAATTAGAAAGATATATTGAACAAAAATCTGGTGCAAGGTGATAATTAATTTTTAATTGATAATAATTTCTTATAAAAGAATATTTATAAACATTAGTTATCTTTGTTATGTATGCAAAATAAAAGAGGCAAATTAATCTCTCATGTTGCTTTATGTGAGATATTTCTTTTAGTATTATCAATCTTCGCATTTGGGTCTATTATTGGCGAAGCGAGTCTTGTGAGTGCACAAAGCACTACCCTCACTGCCGGAGGAGGAAATTGGGCTGATAGATTCGGTGGGTGGGTAGGAAAAACTTTTGGAGCAGGTGAAGCCGGGGCAGGTGATATTGGTGCAGAAAATCTAGATAAAGCTAAACCAGTAGACGGTGGACCTTTCGAAATTCTTGGAAAGATATGGGAAGGCGAAGTACTTGGAGGTACAGAAACTTTGGGAGGGATTCCTGCACATCTTATATCCGGAGCTGCATGGGCAATAGTTGCCGGTGGAATAACATATATGATAGCAAGCGCTGTTGGCGCGAGTGATGAGCAGGCCAAGGCAGCCGCTTATGCTGTGGCTATAGGAACAGGAATAGCAAGGTTTGGTTTTCTTCAAGCATCAGCAACAGTAGCAGGAGAAGAAGCATTTTTAGGAACGTTCTTTGAGTATTTTGGCTTCACGCAAAGCGGTGCTCTTCTCTGGGGTGTTGGCATTTCTGTTGTTATTTTCATCTTACTCTATAAAGAAGAATCTAAGAAAACCATACAATTTCAGTGTAATCCTTGGGAGGCACCCCTCGGAGGAAGCGATTGTGAGAAATGCAATGATAACTCCTTGAAGCCTTGCTCTGAATACAGATGTAGGTCATTGGGGCAGGCGTGTGACTTAGTCAACAAAGGAACTGAAGAGGAGAAATGCATCTGGGTTAGCAGAGATGATGTAACGTCGCCGACAATAACTCCCTGGAATGAAGCTTTGAGTGACGGACATAAATATACGAGACACGAAGCAAGGCCTCCTTCACTCGGCACGAAGATCATAAGAGCCGATAATGTTGATGGCTGTATTAAACCATTTACTCCATTAGAGTTTGGCGTAGAAACAAATGAGCCTGCACAATGCAAGATTGATTCTGTCAGCACAAATACTTTCGATGAAATGACTTTCTTTTTCGGAGGGAGTAACTTTTACAGGCAAGACCACACAGAAAGAATGAGATTGCCTTCGCCTAATGCTCTCGCCGAGGCTGCCGGTAATGGCTCTTTTGTTTTAGGAGCCGATGGTCGTTATAATTTCTATGTGAGATGCAGGGATGCAAATGGAAATGAAAATGTCGATGAGTTTGTTTTCACATTCTGCGTCGACCCGAGTCCTGACACAACACCTCCTGTTATTGAGGACACTTCTATAATTTCAGGAAGCCCTGTATCGTTCGGAAGCGAAGAAGTTGAGCTGAGCGTATTTATAAATGAACCAGCCGAATGCAAATGGTCTATACAAGACAAATCCTATGACGACATGGAAAATGTCATGGAGTGCTCTGAAAAAGTTTATCAACAAAACGCACAACAATTATATCCTTGCACGACGACTCTGACAGGTATCAAAGACAGAGAAGAAAATAAATTCTTCTTTAGATGCAAAGACCAGCCTTCTAAGCCTGATAATGAAAGAAATGTTAATGCACAGAGTCATGAATTTGTTTTGTTAGGAAGCCAGGAGTTGAATATTATTAGTGTTTCTCCGACAAATGAAACGATAACCGGAAGCACAGAAGTCGTGGCTGTTGATCTGGAAATTGAGACGAGTAATGGCGCAGAAGAAGGCGATTCAATATGCTACTTTAGTCCGACAGGAGAAGAAGGGAGTTTTATTTCAATGTTTGAAACAAATAGTTTTGAACATAAACAAACTTTGACTTTAACTTCAGGAGATTATGAGTATCACTTCAGGTGTATTGATTTAGGCGGGAATAGTGATACATCTATGACTGGATTTAGTGTTTTTATTGATACAGACGCGCCGTTAATCACGCGGGTATATAAAGAACTCGACGCCTTGAAAATAATTACGAGTGAAGATGCTGAATGTGCTTACTCTTTGAATAATTGCAACTTTGTTTTTGATGAAGGGATAAAGATGATTTATTCAGATCCTGACGTGAAAAATAATCATTTCGCAAAGTGGGAGTCAAACTTAATTTATTATATTAAATGCCGAGATGATTTTGGCAACCAACCCTCTCCTAACCAGTGCAGTTTGATTGCAGGTACGACGAGTGTTGGGTGAGGAGTTATCAGTATATTTAGTCAACGAAACCTTTTAATTCCCTCATTCCTTAATTTCTTCATGAATAAAAAGGGGATAATGTCTTTGCCTTTTGGGATGATATTTTCAATTATTTTGATAGCTGCAATTATTGGAATTGGATTTTACACAATTAATTATTTTGTTAATTTAGGTAAATGTACTGAGATTGGTTTGTTTTATCAGGATTTCCAGGATAAAGTTGACAGGGCATGGAATTCTGAAATAACGAGAGATGAGTTCGTCGGTAAACTTCCTAATGGAATAAAATCTGTTTGCTTTGGTGATTTGTCTCAGACACTTGGAAGGACTGGAAAAGAATATGATGCTTTAAGAAAATATAGAAATGTTGACGCAAATATGTTTTTGTATCCTCCTGAAAAATCATGTGGTTTAGAATATAGAAAAATTGAACATGTTGATTTTTCAGAGTTGGACGTATTCAGTTGTTTTTCCACGACTGGCGGACAAGTTAGAATTAAATTAGAAAAGGGAAGTTTTGATGCTTTGGTGAAGATAAAAAGATAGATGAAAAATAAAATTTTATTTGTTTGTAGGTATAACAGATTCAGAAGCGTAATTGCTGAAGCTTTATTTAAAAAATTAAATAAAAACAAAAATATTAAAGTAAAATCAGCGGGCATAATAAAAGGTTCTCCTATAGGTATAAATGTAAGATATTTGGCTAAGGAATTCAAGCTAAAAATAAAAAAATATCCTCAGGGTTTAACGTCGCCTCTAATGAAATGGCAGAATGTTACTATTATAGTTGGAAATGATATTCATCCTTCTTTGTTTGATAAAAACAAAAAATTTGGAAAGCAAGTAATTATTTGGAAAATACCAGATGCTAAAACCAATAATATAAAGGAAATTATAGAAATAGCTAATTTAATTGAAAAGAAAATTAAAGAATTTGTTAATAGAATAGAAAGATGAAAAATAAAAAAGGTTTTGAGTTTGGTTTTGCGTGGATATTTGCGATTCTTGCTGGAGCCGCAATTTTATTTTTGGCGGTTTTTGCTACTATAAACTTAATTAGCACAAGTAGATATGAAGTCGATACAAAGGTTGCCGCACAATTGGGAATCTTGTTAAACCCTGTTGAAACTAATCTGGAATCTGGGAAATATACTGTCATTGAATTTCCTTCCGAAACGCGTGTTTTCAATAGATGCAGAGAGACAGGAAACTTTGGACAACAAAGAATAAGCACGAGTGTGAAAAGCGGAATAGGAAAAGAATTCCAAGAGCAAGGAGTCGAAAGTGTTTTTTATAATAAATATATTTTTTCTTCAGGTGTCGAGCAAGGAAAGAAGCTGCATGTTTTTGTTAAGCCACTTAAAATGCCTTATAAAATAGCAGACTTGATTTTTATTTCTTCTGGTAATTATTGTTTTATTAATCCTCCAGATATTATTGAGGATGAAGTACTTGGATTAGGATTAAAGAATGTAAAAATTAGTTCTGGCGTTAGGGAGTGCCCGAAAGATAGCAAAGTCGTGTGCTTTTCCAGCAGAGGTTGCGATGTTAATGTTGACTTGCAGTCTAGAAGTGTAGAAAAAAGCGGTCAAACAGTTTATTATGAGGAAAATTCTGACGGAGAGAGCTCTTTGATTTACGGAGCGATTTTCGCCGACCCTGAAATTTATGAATGTCAAGTTAAAAGATTAATGAAAAGGACAGGGGAATTGGCTCATTTATATGCTTTGAAAAGCGAGTTTTTAACTGGCAAAGGATGTACGAGCGGATTAGCGCAAGAACTAAGAAATTATGCTAACATTGTTCAGATAGAGAGTTCATTTAATATAAGATATGTGGCGGGCTTATCTGAAGAATTAAGGAGGAGAAACAATGCGTTGTCTTGTGAATTGTTTTGATATGAAAAATAAGTTCTCTGGTAGAAGGGGACAGTTAAAAATTCAGCAAATGGCTTTTGTCTTAGTTACTCTCATGATATTTTTTTCCATGGTTGCCTTGTTTTATTTTTCAATTAGATATTCTACATTGAGAAGTGATGTTGAAGAGATAAGAGAGCAAGAAGTCATAGAAACAGTTAGGAAGATGTCTGGTGCTGCTGAGTTTGCATGGAGTATTGAGGATTGTGCTTCGTGCATTGATTTGGATAAAGTTCTTGTTTTGAAAGAAAGGCAGAGTTATCAGAATTTCTGGAGAAGAATTCCTTTTTTGCAAGTTAAAAAAATTTATCCTGTTTCTGAAGAAAAAGAATGCACGAGACAAAATTATCCTGACTGTAGCACTATAACTATAGTAGATGAAGACACAAACATTGTTACTCATTCGGCTTTTGTGGCTTTGTGCAGGTATGAGGCAGGAGAAAATAAATGCGAACTTGGAAAAATTATCATGGGTTTTGAGACAATCGGTAAATGAGAAGGAAAAAAGGACAAGAGGAAATTGTAGGATTTGTTTTGATAATGGTAATTGTGGCCGTTGTTATTCTTGTTTTTTTGGGGATAACTATAAGGCGCGGCAATGTGGTTATTAGTGAGAGCAGGGAGATATACCAGTTTTTGGAGAGTGGCATGGAATACACTAGTGATTGTGAAGTAAGGTTTGCAGGTGATTATTCTTCTCTTGGGGAATTGTTTGGGGAATGCCTAGAAGGAAGCAAGTGCCTGAACGAGAAAACATCATGTGACGTGCTGAATACAACACTCAAAGGTCTGTTTGAGGCAAGTTGGCAGGTCGGCTCTGATAGGCCTATCAAAGCATATAAGTTTAACTCGATATATTCCAGTGACTCCAGCAAAGAAGAAATAATCTCTCTCTCGAAAGGAAATTGTACCGGCAGGATAAGGGGCGCTAGTTATTTAAGCCCGGCATTTCCTGGGGTAATTGAAAGCACTCTGGAGCTGTGCTATTGAAATTATCAAATATCCATATATTTTCCTCTGTTGTAAGCTAGCCTCATGATTATGTCGAGAACCACCCATTAAAGTGTATAGTTTTCAATTCTCTGTATAAAAAGCAATTCTTGACATATCAATTATTTCTATTTTTGAATAATAAAGATTCTAAATAAAGCGACTTTATATTGTTCCATAAGTATTTTAGACTCTATGAGATAGGATTTGAATAATCTGCCAGAATTAGACTTTTATTTCTATTTTTATAGAGTCCACCACAATAACTGGTCTTAGCCTCTCTCTTTTGCCTGTTTTCTCAGAAATCAAGTCCAGAAAACCGAATCTTTCTAATAATTTTATGTCATCACTAACTGTTTTAAAGTCTCTTTCAAGGATTCGCGCCAAGGCATAGATGGATTTCGGCTTCTTTGTCTTTATTACATGTAAAAGCCGCGCTTTTTCATTTGAGAGCAGATGTCTTAAAGCCGACAAACCCTCAAAATCGTATTCTTTCTTATCTCCTGAGAATCTTTTAAATAAAATTGAGAAAGCTCCCTTTTCATCGACGATAGTTATATCCCTTGTTTTTGTCTTTTTTGCCATTTTTTAATATATGTTATTTTTATAACTATATCTTTAATATATACTATCTATTTATATGTTTCTATTTATTATATATGTTTTATTTTACCATATATTAAAAAAAGCTTGAATTTAATCTTTATGACATAAGGATTTAATCATTAAGTAATACCAAAAGCTTTATAAATAAAAACACTTGCTAAACGAGAAATGCTGTCTATAGGGGGGGGTTTTGTAGAAAGCTTTTTAAAGGAAAATTGGGTTGATTGATTACTTCACATCGTGGAGTACTATTGATAGTGTTTAATAGACACAATTATGCTATTGGCACTCTGACAAAGCCATTAATAAAATATGGTTTCCTCGAAGAGGGGTCTTGCGAGACTGTCTAAAGTACAAAGCTGAAAGGAGGTTAAAAAATATATGATATTTAATTTTAGAAAAATTGCTAGTGTTGCTGCATCTACTGTAATGATTACTTCTACTGTAGCTTTGGCCGCTGCTGCAAGTTATCCTGCTCCATTTGTTCAAAATGGCGCAGCCGATGTTGCTATTGTTTATGGTAACACCTTGGACTTAACTGCAGTAACAGACATAACTACTTCATTGTCTGCTACGCTTGCTGAGCAAGCTACAGGCACGGGAACTCCAACAGGAGGAGATTTTGTCCAATTAGATAAATCAAGTAATCGTCTGAACTTAGGAGATGCAATAAATGGTCCTTTTGGAGCTACTGTAGATGATGAGGATCTTACAGTAATGCTGGCAGATGGAACTTATGTTGCAGATGATAGTGATACTTTTGATTATGAGCAAAAAATAAAATTGGGCTCTGCTACTATGACTCATTTCAGAGATTCTGATTATGAGACTCTTGCTGGATTAAGTGAAAGGACTCCTGTTGTAGGATTTAAGCTCACTTCAGGCACATTTGTCTTGAATTATACGCTTGATTTCCTTGATGATGCGGAATCTGATGTTGTTGGAACCAGCAGTGGTGGAGATTTAGATGACTTAGAAGGTAGTTTCTTGCCTATGTTTGGAAAAGAGTTTTATATTTCCGATTGGAAAAATGGAACCAGTACTGAAAGCGGAACAGGCAAACTTACATTGCTCGATTCTGCTGTAAGAGGAGTGATCAAAGAAGGAGAAACTGTGACTCATGTTTTAGGTGGTGAATCTTTTGAGGTTAGTATTGACTTCATAGATAAAACTAGTACTGCTTTATCGATAAATGGGAAGATAACAAGTACCTTAGCAAAGGGAGAAACTGAAAAATTACCTGATGGCACTTATGTAGGAGTAACAGAAATTAGAAAGCTTGAAGTTGCTGGAGAGCTTGGTACTGTTGAGTTCAGCTTAGGTACAGGAAAGCTTGAGTTTGAGCATAAGAGTGATATTGAGCTTAATGACGATTCTGTCAGTGATGTAAAGTCCTATCTCTATCATGCAAGCGGATCATCGGGTATAGCAAAGATCAATAAAATAGTTATTGAATGGAAAACTGATGATGAGGAGTTTATCGCTCCTGGATTTGACTTATTAATGCCTGGATTGGGTGGATTGAAATTCAGTATGAATGAGTTAGTCAGACCAACTGAAGAAATAGTTGTTATTGAAAAGAACCAAGATACTTCAATGGAAATGAAAGTGCCTATAAAAGATGGTATTGCCAGTATTGATTTCCTATATTCGAACGTTACAGGAGACTTTGCAGGCATTGGAAAAGCAGCTGATGATAGGCTGGCTACAAGCCATAACGGTACTTTATGGTTCTTTGAGAAGAAAGGTGGTAGTGATTATCATACAGGATTTGTTGTTAGTTATAATACTAGTACAAGTTCACAATCTTACTATTTGGACCTTAACGTCAAAGAAGATACAGGTGATAATAGAAATGAAACAACAATCAAAAATATTGTGACTGGTGAGATATGGGATGAGAGAGTTGTAGGAGATACATTTGACCTTGGAGATGTTAGTTTTACTATTGACACTCTTGAAGCCAACTCTACTGATCAATGGGCTGTTCTGCGTGGTGGACCTGATATAACTTTTAATACAGTTTATACAAAAGGAGGATTGAGAATCTACTTGCCCTTCCTTGTTACAAATGATACTATTGCATATGATGGTGATGGATGGATTCCATCTGCCGCAGATCTAGACGAAGCCATTCTTGGCGCACTCAACGTTACTGGAACCGGAGACGGTCTGAATGTATTTTCCTCAAAAGCAGGACACGGTTATGACACTTATTTCAGCTTCTTTGATGGAGAAGATAAAGACGACAACCTTGGTTCTGGTGTACAATTCAATATTACTATTGATGACACTAGCAGTAATGCACTGCAAGTCAAGCATGTAAACGAGGCAGGTACTGGAGGACCTACTGGATTGGAAACTGGAGATAGCAGTAAAATATACGAAATGTATATTATTGACGATGTTGCTCCTAGGGCTCTACACTATACAGACCCTGACGAAGATTGGGTACAAATCTTATATCCTGAAGGAGATTCCCAAACATATACAGAAGTGTTCTTAAGCGATACCACTTCTGTTTCTGCAGGATCTGAGCTAGGAACTATATCTGTTATGGATACAGAACTTGCTGCATCTGGTATGCAAAGTAAAAACTTGATTGTCGTAGGTGGAAGTTGTATTAATTCGGCTGCTGCTACTTTGTTAGGAAGCAGTTCACCTATGTGCGGTGATGCTTGGACAGCTGCTACCGGAGCTGGTGCTGGAGAATATATTGTTCAAACATTCTCTAATCCTTGGTCTGGTGCAAAGGTTGCCACACTTGTCGCAGGTTATGGGCAAGGTGATACACTAAATGCTGCAACATTCTTCAGAACACAAACAGATGTAACTACCGATGTTAATACTAAGTGGAAAGGTACTACTGGTGTTAGTGCTTCGATAGTCACAGCGTAAAAAAACTCTTTTTTTTATTTTTTTTCTTTCTTTTTTTTATTTTTTGTTTTAATATGGTAATGATAATTCAGATAATTGATAAAGAATTATCAGTTGATATATTAGTCCAACCACCCATCTAAATTAACGAATTATCATATTATTTTAGAGATAATATATAAAAGTAGGTTATGATAATTAAATTTATTAATTTGACAAATTAATTACATTTTTAAACTGTTTTTTATTGTATATTTTATTCAGATAGGTTATATTATGAGAAGAATAAAATCGCCAGAGGAAATTGAGAAAAGCCAAAAAAGAATGAAGGTCCTTGTCGGTGGCTCGTTAATTTTTTTAATGGTTTTTAGTGTGGTTGGGTTTGCTCTGTTTTCTGGCGGGTCTTCTTTTTCTGATAATCAAAATAGTAATCAAGATCAAAATAATTTTAATTTTAACGGTAGGTATTGGGTTTTTAATTCTGGTGGGCAAGAATTTTATTTTACAAACCCTCAAGAACTAACTAAAGATATTCCTGTTAATATTAATATGAATATTAATAATTATGCTGGTGTTCCTTTATATTTGGTTTCTGACAGTGATGAGGTTCTTAATGAAATATCGATTAACCTTGCCCGTTATGCTTCAAGATTTCAGATAGCATGTTATAAGTCATGCGAAGAAGACTTGCCTGAGAAAACCTGTGAGGAAAACTTAATAGTTTGGCAAGAAGGAGAAGAAAATAAAGTCTATCAAGAAGAAAATTGTATCTTCATAGAGGGAGATTTGCTAGCGGTCGATGCTTTTTTGTATAGGATTTTGGGATTTTAACATCTATTTCATTACAAAAGCTAGAGAATCAGGTTTTGAAAGTTATTGTTATACAAAATCAAATGTGATCATTTGGTTGCTGGCAAGTTCCAAAAAGACTCTGAAGGTAATTTAGTGTATCCTATGTATAAGTAGTTTCTTAAATTGAATCGAAACATTTTTAAATTAAACTAACTGCATTAAATAGCATGAAAAGAGGTATTAAATCATTTTATCTTTTTAGTATTATTGCAGTGGTGGTGCTAATTTCAGTTTCTGTTTCTATTGCTTCTAATGCTGATAAAGAAAGAGACAGTCCTGCCAATCCCTTACTTGTTAGTAGCGAAACATCTGGTTTTGGAAATGTCCCTGTAGGAACAGTTCAACCTTGGCTTAAGTCTTTTACCGGAACCCCTACTTTACCAGATGGTTGGGTTGAAGCCAATGGTCAAAATCTTAGCGATCCAGATAGTCCTTATAATGGTTTGATACTTCCTAATTTAAATGGTGAGAGTAGATTTTTAAGGGGTTCTACAACCTCAGGGACTGAAGGCGGAAGCGAAACGCATCAACATGTTCTTTTTAGAGGAAATTGGGGAACCGCATCTCATACTGCTGGAGAATTAGTAACCGACACAACAGGCACAGCAGCTACCGCTAGTGGAGATCTTAATACACGGAGTTCGTCAACTCTCCCAAGCTACCACGAAGTTGTTTGGATAATCAAGGTTAAGGATAATACTGGAGGGCTAATGGGGTTGGTAGGAGTAAATGAAACAGACCAAACATTCACCTCAGACGCTGAAAATGTAAGTAATATTGCTCTAGGAGATAGCACAGGAATAGATGCTGTTCTGTATGAAGCTTGGGGTAGCATAGGTCTATCTAGTTTAGATTATGGATGGAATATAGAGGTGCATGACTGCAATCATAATATTCTAGACTCGATAACTGTAAATGTAATGGCAGGGACTGGTTCTGACAATTCTAATGAAATTCCTTATTTTGTTAGTGGATACGATACTACGCCTGATACCTGCGCTCTCGGATATCATCTTAACCTTGATGAAATTATTGGCACATCTCCAGCCAATGTTAATTTTGCTAAACTAACAAAGATAATGGCATAAATTATCTTTAAAAACTATTCTTTTATTATTTATTATAAATTACAAGAGAAAACTTTAAAACCCCTTAAAATATTAAATCACATGGTAAGAAAAAGCGTTCAAAAAAAAGTTAAGAAAAGACTTTTTAGAAAAACAAAGGGCGAAAGAAAGATAGAAAAAGAATTGTTATGGATTGTTGGTTTTATAGCTTTTTTAGTTATAATTTTTTTGGTAGCAAGTTCTATATTTAAAGGTTTTAATCAAATTGAATATGAAGGTCTAATCTTTACCAAAGAAAGACTTGGAGAAATTCCTGTTTATCATTATTCTTATTATTTTGAAAATAAAGGAGTAATAATAAAATATAATTTATATTTAAGGAATGATCCAAGGACTCTTGATGTGCCAGTTGAGGGGAAAGACATTATCTTTGATAGAGGCAAAAGGGTTTATATTTCTGTGAATGCCAGTGGTTTACAACAGTGTCCTTATAGTGTTCTTGCTGTAGCAGATCTTGCTAGTTTCCTTAGTGATAATCAATTTAATGTAAAGGGTGGAGACCCTGGCTTTTTTGAAGCTGGGGCTAAGAGACAAGAATGGGTAACTTGTGAAAACAAGCCCGGAAATGTAGTAATTCTGATAGTCGAAGGAAAAGAAACCAAAATTACTATAAATAATAATTGTTATGAAATAACTGTAGCTAATTGTGAAATCTTAGAAGCGACCGAGAAATTTAGGGTGCAAAGCATTATTGATGCTAAAAAGTTTGAAGAATAAAAGAGTAAGTTAGATAAGTTATTGTTTTGTCAGTTTATGCCGAGATTTAATATTTATTATTATGTAAAGAACAATAATTATTAATGCTATAAGTAAAACAATTAAAGTAAGGAAACTCAGATTTTGTTTTATGAGTTCTAAATTATTCCCGAATATAAACCCGAGGTAAATTAAAATTCCTGCCCAGATTCCTGCTCCAAGAGATGTGAAGAAAATAAATTTTGGCACATTCATCCTTGAAAATCCTGCAGGAAGAGAAATTAACTGTCTGATTACAGGAATTAATCTTCCTACGAAAGTTGTTATTTCTCCATGTTTCGCAAAATATTTTTCAGATTTTAATATGCTTTTTTCAGTTAAGAAAAATATTTTTCCATATTTGAAAATTAATTTATTTACTGCTCTTCTGCCTAAATGTAATGCGAGGAAGTAGTTTATTAATGCGCCTGCTAAACTTCCGAGCAAAGCTGATAAAAATACCAAACTGGCTATCATCTCTCCTCTCGAGACTAAGACTCCTGCTGGAATAAGAACAACCTCGCTGGGAAACGGTATAAATGAACTCTCAATTGCCATTAAAACAAAAATTCCGACGTAATCTAAGGATCCAACTGTCTGAACCAAAAATTCTACAAAGTTTGTGAACAATTCTTTTAGCATATTATTTACTTTTAATACTTCTTATTTTTAAGTCTTTCATTATATTTCTTATATCGGTATAAATAGGGATGGTTTTTATTCTGAATATTAAAACATTGCTAAACCAGATTAGTATTACTAAAATCGTGCTTCCGAAGTACCATGTCGCTGCATGGGTTAAATCAAAATACTGGTATCCTTTGAACAAGAGAAGAGCGAAAATAATTATTCTCAAAATATTCAGTAATAGAAATGTAACAAAGAGGAAAACAAGACTTTTTACTCTTATTTTTATTTTCATTGGCGTTGTTAAGTTTAAGATAAGAAGCAGATAATAGGCTGCACCGGCAACACAGGCAGGTATGATGCTCGCATAATATCCTTTAAAGAATATTACATTTCCAGGGAATAGAACTGCGTCGTATAAGAAGTTTAAAATCCAAAAAACCGGGTAAGTTGTTAAAGGAGTAAATATTAAATAAAAAATATAGAGGTTTGGAACTCCTAAAATAATTAAGATAAGATATCTTAAAGAAAGAAAGAAAACCCCTTTTTTATTCATTAGAATATTAGAAGGTCCGCGCTTAAAAAGGTAATTATTTCTGTTGACATATGCCTTAAAATATAGATGATTATTAAAGTGAACTATCCTGTGGCAAACCCATAAGGTATAAAAAAAACAAAATGAGATTTTATTCTGAAAACTTTATGAATAAGATTTGAAGACTGAATTATCCATAACTAAGCGAGGTTCAATTAAATATTAGTAATTAATTGGATGATGAGAATAATATTTAATGGTTTTTTAGTATTTGTTATAGAGAAAAGTATTTACATAAAACAAACAAAGGATTATCTTCTCGAAAGTCTGACAGCCACGAGTATTATTAATACTATAAGGATTATGTTTATTATAGCGATTAACCATATAAGACTATTTCCTTGAAGCCCGCTAAAACTGAATCCTTTGTCTTCGCCTTCAATATCTTCAATTTCAACTAGCTGGACTTCAATCTCTCCTGTTATTATATCTCTTACTTCGAGTGTGAAAGATCGTGCGCCAGAAATGCCTTCTTTTACATTAAATATTAATTTAATTTCTTTGCTTTCGCCTGGACCTAAAGGCAATACTTCTTTTTGCGAGATGGAATCTAAATCAGCCCACGAGTTATAATCTTTTGCATTGATTGTAAATTTAGATGCTTCTGTTCCTGAGTTTGTGATCAATAAGTTAACAATAAGTTCTTCTCCTGCTTTTGCAGCCGAACCTAAAGGCAATTCTGAGATTATCACGTTGCCGGTTATTGATGGTGTTCTGCCACAACTAATTACTTCAAGAGAAGCTATCCATGTATCATCTGATTCATCAAAATAATCTCCTCTCTTATAATCATATTCTGTTCTGAATTCTAGAGTATATTGTTTTTCCTCTATTCCATCTGGAACAATGAAACTAAATTCTACAGAAGCCTTATCTCCTTCGTCAAGGTCTTTCCTGATTATAAATTCTTCATTAACTTTTAAGTCTTTATCTTCCATAGTTACTCTAGTCTGGTCTTCTTCCCCCTCGCCTCCAACATTAAATACGTCAAGAGTAACAAAAACTGTTTCTCCACAAATAACTTCTTTAGGATTTATTACTATGCTGTCTTCGTCTACAGCTATGATGTTGTCTTCATCCTCGACAACCTCAATCCTATCGAAGAACCTATCACTCAAATCATTTGACGTGTCAACACATAGATTTTCCTCTCCTAAATCATCACTGTAAGCCTTTACCGCAAATTTATAATTGCCTAAATCATCAAAATCAGCAGGAACTTTAAATATGAATCTTGCGGTTTCTGTATCTTTATCCCTTATTTTTCCTATGTCAAATTCTTCTTCGTCCTTATTCTCAAAGTCTAAGTCTCTTATGACATTTATTCCACTAGAATCAAATAAAGCGAGCTCTACAAATACATCATCTATATTTTCATCATCTATATTTTTAACATCGACTTCAATTTCTATAGTGTCTAAAAGTTGCCATTCATCATCTTTTCCTTTGCCTTTATTATTTATATCGATGTCTCTTATAGTAAGATTTTCCTCACCTATCTGGCCGTTACTGCAGAAGGTTTTTTGAACAGTAATGGTAGCTGTATCTGTTGCTTCTGGATTACTTGAATCTTTAGCTTGAACTATTATATTATTATTTCCGAACTTAAGATTAGTAAGAGAATCTAAAATTACTGTGACATCAATCCCTGACGCTCCTAAGATTAAACCGAAATTGGATGAAGAGAAACTAGCTCCAAAATTTGTTGTCTCTGAAAGAACTATATTAAGTAAATTAATATTCCCATCATTGTTAATAATTATTATTGCATCTTCACCAATATCTCTCGTTTGAGTTTTGGGGGTGATTGAGAGGGAAGGTGAACTGTCTACTGTTATTTCTAGATCTATATCTGGTATTTGAGGGCTTCCACCAGTAGGATCATAAATAGCTGAAAATGAAATGCTTCCAGAATAAGTATTGGGTGCTGTTGTGAACTTATTGGTTTTATAGGTTAAGGTAATTAAATCTGAAGATGTTCCAGGAAGGATTTCTATACTCCCTAAATCTACAACGTTACTGGGAGAAATTGTTAAAGTAGAAGAACCTATTTTTGCAGCTGTCCAACTTCCAATACCTAAATCCAGTTCTACTAAATTTATTGAAATATCCTTAACTTTATTTGTTAGATGGTCATTTTTCAGGTTGAAAGTTACATCAAAAGAATCTCCATGATTAATAGTAAGCTCATTACCTTGAACGTTGTCTGGGAAAACTATCTGAGCATCCACAACTCCGGCTGATAAAATCATGAATGCAAAAATTCCGAGAAATGTTAATAAATTCTTGGTAATGTTCATTTTTCTGTTGTAACTTTGTGATTACACTGGTTTATAAATCTTTCGATTAATTTATCTTGAATTTTAGTAGTAAAAAATTTGATAAAATTCGAGGATCAAAAAGTCTTTGACATAACAGACATAAAGTTTATATAAATTGAATTGCATTATTTTAGATAAGAAAGAGGTAAAGGTTTGTAATGGTAATTCGTGCGCGTGAAAATTTATTTGGGGCATGGGCTTTTCTAATAGGAGTAGTTTTAGCTCTTGCTGTTGGTATTTTAAGTGCAAGTCTTGGACAGCTTAATCCTCTTATCCTTGCCGTACTAGTCATTCTCGGCTTGGTTGTTGGTTTTGTCAATGTATCTGCAAAAGACGTTAATACTTTTTTAATGGCAGCCGTCTCTTTGGTAATAGTTAGTTTTATGGGTGCTGAAGGAATTGCAGGAATTGAATTCCTCAAAATTGGAATAGGTAATATTGTTTCTTCGACTTTGGGCGCCTTGTTGGTAATGCTGGTTCCTGCGACAATTGTTGTTGCAATAAAGAGTTTGTTCTCAATTGCTCAGAAGTAATTGTATTATATATAATAGGACATAGGTAAATTAAAAGGTTTTTATGAATCCCTCTATAGAATAACCCATAGCCCTTACAAACATTACTGGATGATTAAGGGTTTCTATCATTGCTCCTATGTACATACTAGGACTAGTCAAAATCTGAGAATCTTCATCATTATGTAAATATTCCAATGCTCCTTCCAACGTAAGATCTCTTTTGGAATAATAATCTATGGTTCTCCGCATGGAGTCATACCATACTTCTCTGCCTCTTTGAATTTGAGATAGCATTTAAAGCTAATAGAAATTAGTAAAAACTTACAGGGTCTTTCTTTATCGGTTTTTGAGGAGCTTTATAAACTTCTGCAAATTCTGGGGTCACGAGAATCGTGTTTTCACCAAATCCTGCGATAGAGCCTTCGAGGGCGTCTACTGTTTTTTTAATTTTAGAAATTGACCTTTTTAATTCTATTACATCTTTTGCTTTCAAAGGCTTAATGTCAATCACTGCTATCGTATAGCCCTCGCGCAAAGAATCAAGAATTTCATTCACATCATCATAACTTCTTAATGTAAAGGGTCTTACACGCACCTTGTCTTTTTTCTCTTCACCTTGAGCAAGGTCAATCTCAACATAATCCTCTTCAGAACTGTCTTTGCCAAACAATCTTTTTAAGTTGAAAGCCATAGATTATTTTAAATGAAACAGTATATAAATATTATCGTATTGATTTATAATTATGTTCTAAAGTTACTCGGTAAACTTAGGAGTAGTTAAGATTTGCTTTTCTCTTTTGCGTTTAGCGCCTTTTTTGTTTCTTCTTTTAGTTCTTCTGCTTTAGATTCAATAAGTTTTTCTTGTTTTTCAATAGCGTTTACTCTTAATTCAAGAATTTTTTTCTTTTCTTCTAATTCCTTGAGAATAGTTTGTTTGTCTGCCTTTAGCATCACTGTCCCTATGACTTTGTATACTTCGTCATTTGTTTTTTTAATTTCTTCTAGGGCATTTATTGTTTCATTTAATTCTAATTGTAAAGCCTGTTTTTGCATCATTAAGCCTTGTAAATTTTGTTCTAGAATCTGAAGCTCTTGAATTATTTCTTCAGTTTGTTCATCTATGTTCATATTATATTGCTTTAATTTTTGCTATATGCTTTCTTGGTTTGTAAAATATCTTTGAGTTGCAATGCGGGCATAAAAATCTTTTTTCAAGTACTTTGTTTGAAATTGCCCTGCCGCATTTGAAACATTTATACTGCGCCATGAATGTTTTGAGGAAGAGGGGTTTTTAAATTTAATCTTTTTTACAATGAAATATAATATATTCTGGGACTTTGTAATCATTGTACATTTCTGGAGCATCCTCGATTGGAAAAGGCTCTATAATCCTATAAATATGCATTCCAAAATCGTTTATTAATTTAGTATATGTCTCAATTGTCCAATGTTTGTTGAAAAAATCAATGCTTGAAGGATTATCTAATGGCTTGACTTTTGATTTGAAATTTGAGCCATCTTTAAAATATGAAAACCCTTCTAACAATTCTTGGTGTCCTGTTAGTGTATCTGGAGTCATCTTACATAAAGGATGCAAATCTGTAAATATGAAGTCTCCTCCCAGTTTGAGAATTCTAGAAACTTCTTCAAAAGTTTTTTCAACTTTTTCTTTGGAGCTAATATTAAGAAATACCATATTCATAATAACTACATCATATTGATTGTCTCCTATCATATTAATGTCCGAAGAATCTGCTACAAAAAAATTAAGATTTGGGTCTTCTTTATGGTCTTCCTTTGCCATTTCTATCCAAGTATCAGAAATATCTGCGCCATCGACTTTCGCGCCTTTTCCTGATAGCATACTAGAGAAATCCCCGGAACCACAACCTAAATCAAGAACTCTTTTGCCATTAATTTCACCTAACTCCGATAAAATGGCTGGAAAGACTACATGAGACTGAGAAATTAGGGCTTTCTTATATTTTTTATTATATTCTTTATCTTTAAAATCTGAGACATTTTCCATTTTAAACCTGCCTTTCTAGCACATAAGCCGGGCCTGCGAATTTTTTATTGCATTTTCGGCAATGCCAAATTCCTGCTGCTTTTCTTTTTACGCCGGCCTTTGAACAGTAAGGGCAAATCTGTTTTTTTCTTTGCAGAAATTCTATCTTATTAAGTTTTTTTCTAACTCGCATTCCGTAACCACTGCCGAATCTTCCTGATGCCTTAATCTTTTTCTTTTTTGCTGCCATTTGAGTTCAAAGAACTAAAAATGTAGTGTTTTTAAATATGTTGTAGGAATGGGGTCGCTGGGATTTGAACCCAGGTTGACAGGTCCCAAACCTGTAGTCTTAACCAAGCTGGACTACGACCCCTTACTAAAAATAAAAGAAGTGGTATTTAAGCTTACTTATTTGTTTTTTCTTGAGGCTGTTCTTTTTCTTCAGTTTCTTCTTCCTTTGCTTCTTCTGGCTTTTGTTCTGTTTCCTCAAGTTTCTCAGCCTCTTCCGCAGCCTTGGCTTCTTCTAATTCTTTCGCAGCAGCTTCTTGTTTAGCCTCTATTTCTGAAAATGTTTTTTCCAGTCTTGTTTTCTTTTCTTGGGAAACTTCTGTTCTTTCTTCTTTAATTTCTGCATCATACATTCCAGATTCAACATCAACTATTATTTCTTTTGCCTCTTTGTCCTCGATTAAAACCCCTAATGAAACGCATGAACCGATAACCAATTTAACTGCTTTTTTTAAGTCTCTAGCTAACATGTCTGGCATTTTTGTTTTTGCAATTGTAATTATTTGCTCTATTGCTAAGTTTCCAATTTTTGTAGTACCAGGAAGACCCGAGCCTTTTTCAACTTTTAATTCTGTTTTTATTAATTCTGAAACAGGTGGAGAGAAAACAGTTATTGTAAATTCTTTTGTTTTTGTATTGATTTCTATTTCAACAGGAACTTTCATTCCTTTAAAACCAGAAGTTGTCTTGTTAACTTCTTCTATCACTTTTCCGAGATTAATTCCCATAGGACCAAGTTGTTGCGAAACTGTTGGTCCTGGTTTCATATTACCGCCATCAACAATTAATTTAACTATCATTTTATTTTTCTTCCTTCTTAACTCTCTCTTCTTCTTCCCTTCTTATGACTCTAACATTATCAATTTTGACTGTGACAGGAATTGGTACTGCTGCGCCGAGAAGAGAAACGACAACTTCTCCTTTCTTTTTGTCAATCCTCATGACTTTGCCTTTTTCTTTTTTAAAGTGCTCTGCAATCATCTCAACTATGTCTCCAATCTCAATATTAAAATCTTCGGCTTCTGGCTGTAACATATTTTTAATTTCGTCATAAGTAACAGTCTTGCCAATAATTCCTTTAACATACGGCAGATTAAATGCAGCTTCTTCAGCTGATTCCCTGTCTTCTGCTTCTAGAATGATATAGCCTCGTAATCCATGCGGCTTAACAATAGAATAAACCTTAAGTTGTTTTTTTTGAGCCCTCTCTGTAATCATCTCCAATGCGCGCCCTTCCTTGTTTGTCGTTACTTTTATTATGAAAATCATTTGTCTAGTTCCGCTACATCTCTAAATATAAAATAAGAGAAGTAGTAATTTTAAAGGTTTTGAGGGGTTTATAAAGTTTCTTGTTATTCAAGCTTTATGAAATAAGTCTCCCTAATTCAGTCTACTTTTTTTACGTAATTTTAGGTTAGATACTTTAGTCTAAATTTCTCTGCCTTCTCAAAAATGATGGGCAGAGCAGAGTAATAATTATCTTCTTCATCTAGATATTTCTTCAATTCATCTGGGCTTAGCCATCTGAACTTTAAGACTTCCTTATCCTTAAACTCCAAATCAGTCTTAGTGGTTAGGATAAGTCCAAAACCAACCCATTCATTATTAATAGATGTCCTATAATGGAATCTCTCACATATATAACCTATAGTTCCATTTAATTCTTTAGAAGCTTCCAGAAACTCATTCAGTGAATAAAACACCTTAACGTCTAACCCTATTTCTTCATCTGTTTCTTTTATGAGATTCTCCTCAAATGATAAGGGTTTATACTCTCCATTTTTCTTTTCATAACAATTATGTCCAGCAACACCCACATCCCATTTGGGACTATGAGCACCATCATGCTTTTTGGGTTGCTTAAGTTGAAGTCCATATTTTCTTAGGGTTGGATTGTAAACCATCGCCCATGTACTATAATGGGTCAGCTTGGGTCTAACGCCTTCTTTATGAGCATATTCTTTAGGTATGGGGGCAACAATAGTGCCGTCTGACTTACAATGAATTATATATTCCACATCATCTTTTAACTCATTTCCGTTTATGTCTTTCATTCTTCCCCATTCACAAACTCCCCAACATTATCCTCAATGTCCTTCTTCTCAGTCAATCCCTTAGATATACTATATTCTTCAATTCTTGTTATTCAGTAAAAACCTTAATAATTGTAGAAATAATAAATCCAACAAGGCCTAAAGCTAAGATACCAAGAGCCGATACTTTTGAAATTAATTTAAATTCATGGGCAGAGGGTTTTTTCAAAATGTGCCAGACTCTTTTTGATTGCAAAAAAAAGGATTTTATTTCTTGAGCGATTTTTACCATAATAGAAAAAAGAAAAGATGTTTTTAAAGTTATTCTTTAATAAATTTAATTCCGAGCTCTTCTTCTAATTGGTCTTGCTCTCCCTTTGAGAAAGTCATATCAGATCCGAGAATTTGAGAGCTTTTTACGCCGGTGACAATTAACATGACTTTGATTGATTTTTCCATGTCAGCTGAGATTTGCGCTCCTGAGATTATTTTTGCATCTGGGGAGATTTTATTTCCGACTGCTTCCATAACTATTTTATATTCATCTAATGACATGTCAGGGCCACCAATTATATTTACCAATGCTCCTCCTGCATCCTCTATATTTACGTCTAAAAGAGGGTTATTAATTGCTCTATCTACCGCTTCTAAAGCTCTGTTTTCAGATACGTCTGATTCGCCTATGCCTATCAGAGAAACACCTCCGTTGGACATAACTGCTTTAACATCGGCAAAGTCTAGATTAACTAATCCAGATGATGTAATTAGTTCTGCAATGCCTTTAACCGCATTCGTAAGGATTTCGTCTGCAACTTTGAAGGCTGTGTGTAAAGGCAATTCTGGCGCGAGTTCAAGAAGTTTATCATTGGGAATAACGATTAAAGTATCTGTAACAGATTCCATTCTTTCTAAACCATATTGTGCGTTTTCTATTCTTTTCTGCCCTTCTACTGTGAATGGCAAAGTTACCACTCCTATGACTAAAGCTCCTTGTTTTTTTGCAATTTCTGCTACTATTGGAGCTGCTCCGGTTCCTGTTCCACCGCCTAGACCACATGTAATAAAAATCATATCTGAATTTGATAATTTTTTTCTAATTTCTTGTTCAGACTCACGGGCAGCTTCTTCTCCTATTTTTGGATTACTGCCAGCACCAAGGCCATTTGTTAATTCCCTCCCTATTAGGATTTTATGATCAGAATTAGTGTAAAGTAAATCCTGGGCATCGGTATTCATTGCTATAACTTCACATCCTTTAATTCCTATTTCTTTCATTCTTGAGACAGAATTACCTCCCCCACCACCGATACCAACTACTTTTATTCTCGTTGACTGGGTTTGAAGTAAAGATTCTAGCTCTTGATCAATAGATGCAACATCTTTGGGACCCTCTCTTTCTATGGTTATTTCATCCATATCTTACCGAAATTAAGAATGTTTATAAGAATTGTTATACAAGCGTAATAGGATTATTGCGTGGCTTGTTTCTGTGTTTCTTTCTCTTCTTTTTTTATTTTCTCTTCTTTCTCCTCAAGCTTAAACTCTAACTCTTTTCCCATGACTTCTTTAAATTTATCTTTGTAAAAATTAACTATGCCTTCTATTGGTTTGGGTCCTTCAATGATTACTTTATTATCTTGAATATTAAATTTTGGTATAATTTTAAAAAAGAATTTAAAAAATGCTTTGCATTTTTCTTTGTCATCTTGGAGTTTACGAATAATTTTAAATTTATAATCAAGGTCTTTGCCAGCCAATGGGTTATTAAAATCTGTTATAACTCTTGCTCCTGAAATAGTTATTATGCGGACAAGCATGTTATCTAAAAGAAGAGTTGCTCCGGGATAAGGATTTATATTTTGTTTTGTGAAGACATTAAGAGGAATTGTCTTTACTAGTTCTCTTTTTCTTTCTCCAAAACCTTCCTTGTAAGGAACATGAATTTTATATTCTTTTTCAATTTCTTTCCCTTCTAAAGCTTTGTCTAAACCAGAAACTACCATTCCTTGACCAATGATGACGATTGTTTTCTCTGGCTTTGCTTCTGGACTTAGTTTCTTTAAATCTTCAGGAATATTAGAGTCAAATACCTTTCCATCATAATAACCTGTAAATTTTATTTCAACGAAATCATTTTTGTTTGTTGTTTCCATGTAAACTCTGAAAATAATAAGTTTTATAAACGTTTCTTGTGAGAAGGAGATATGGTTTTAAAATTAATTAATGCGACAGAGGCTAAACCTGGCTCAACTATAAATATCGACGGTGAACCTTATATAGTTAGGAGTAATGATATTAGCAAGACTGGTAAACACGGACACGCTAAATGTAGAATTGAGGCTGTGGGGGTTTTTAATTCTAAAAAAAAGGTTTTGGCTGTTCCGGGCCATGAAAGATTTGAAGTACCAATGATTAATAAAAAAAAGGGACAGATTTTGAATGTCTCTAATGGAACAGCCTCTGTAATGGACTTAGAAAGTTTTGAAACTCTTGAATTATCTTATCCTAAAGAATTAAAAGGAGAGCTTGCTCCTGAAAAACAAGTTGAGTATTGGGATGTCGAAGGTAAAAAGGGAATAAGGAGAGTTTTATAAGATGATAAAAAAAGCAATGGTTGCTGGACTCCTAGACGTCAAGAATGCTGAAAGTTGCATTCTTGAGCGCGTCCAAGAACTAGTAAGTTCTTGGCGACCAGCTGGAGGTTGTAGATGGCAACAAAAATAGCTGCTGCACAAACAAGATTATACAAAAATGTTTTTGTCTGTAAAAACTGCGGACAAAAGATGAGAACTGACGCATTAAAAGTAATATCAAAAAAGATCAAGTGCAGAAGATGTGACAAGCACGTTTTTAGACCTATAAAGTCTAAGAAAAAATAAAAATAAAGAGGAATAAAAGTAATATGGTGGGTTTTATTGTTTATGATTTGGCATTCATGGTACTGTTTACAATAGTTGTAATTTTTTTGCTTCATAAAGACAGAAAAAATTTGAAACGGCATGGATGGTTGTTTCTTTACTACAGCAAATTCGGATTGCGATTTATTGATTGGACTGCGAAAAAATTTGAAAAAATATTGAAACCGTTGCAATATGTTGTAATTACTTCTGGTTACTTGCTAATGATTTTCATAGTGTGGCTTATTAGTTTTACTACATATCTATATGTTACATCCCCGATACCTGAACAACTGCGAAATGTTCCCCCAATTGCGCCATTAATACCTTATTTTCCTAGATTATTTAATTTAGAATCTATTTTTCCTCCTTTATTCTTTACTTATTTCCTAATTGCATTGGCTATTGTTGCAGTTTCACATGAATTTTCTCATGGTATTTTTGCAAGGCTTAATAAAATAAAAGTTAAAACAACTGGGCTTGCATTTTTTGGGCCATTTTTTGGAGCTTTTGTTGAGCCAGATGAAAAACAAATGCAAAAATCTAAGAAATTCCAGCAACTTTCTATTTTAGCTGCAGGAACTTTTGCTAATGTTGTAATGTCTATTTTGTTTGTTTTAATTTTATGGTGGTTTTTTTCCATAAGTTTTGCTCCTGCAGGAGTTAATTTTAATACTTATCCTCAGGCAGTTATTAATCTTAGTTTGATAACAATGGTCGGGAATAATAATATTAATGAGATATCAGAAATCCCTGACTTAATTGAGGATGATTTCAATGAAATAATTGCTGATGGAACTTTATTTTTAGTTAGAGGTGAAAGTTTGAAGAAGGCTATTGAATTGAAAGCAGAACAGATAATTGTTTTTGACGACGCGCCTGCTGTCAGAGCAAGATTAAGAAGCCCTATCCTATCAATTAATGGTGAACAGATTACGAGTCCTCAAGAACTTAGTCGTGAAATAAAGAGAAACAGACCCGGAGACAGTATAGAAATCATAACATTAGTTGACGATAACGAGATAAAACAAACTATTGAACTTGCTGAAAGGGATGGAAAAGCTTATCTTGGAGTTGGATTTTTAGAGAGAAATAGGAAGGGGTTTGTAGGAAGTTTATTTTCTTTGATTCAAAAAATAAGAGATCCTTTCGTTCATTATGAGCCTGTGTGGGACAACAATTTTCCACAATTTATATATGATTTGTTATGGTGGATTGTTATAATTAATATTCTTGTTGCCCTCTTCAATATGTTGCCAGTCTCTATTTTAGATGGAGGAAGATTTTTCTATTTAACAATTTGGGGCATAACTGGAAGTGAAAAGTTTGGTAAAAAAGCGTTCGCATTTACAACTTGGGTTATCCTTGCTTTCCTTGCATTGATGATGATCAAATGGTTCATCAGTTTTGTTAGTTAAATAGTTTTTTATATATGTAATTAAAGATTTTTGACATGAGTCATATTTTAATAGGTTTAGACAGAGATAATACTCTTATTAGAGATAGTGGTTATCTTGGAAGAGATGACTCGTGGAAAAGGCAATTAGAGTTTTGTCAGGGTGTGGTTGATGGACTTAAAATTTTAAAAAGTAATCCTAGGTTTAAGATTATTGTTGCAACAAATCAGGCAGGCGTAGCACTAGGATACTTCCCTCCTGAGAGAACTGATGAAATTAATAGAACAATAGATGATTTATTAAGAGATAATGGTGTGGTTTTAGACGGATGGTATTCTTGTCCTTATGTTGGAAAAGATTATGCGACAGAAAGGGGAATTCCATTAGATAGTCAATGGGTAAAAGAAACAGACATGAGAAAGCCAGGCATAGGAATGTTAAGACAGGCTGCTAGTGACTTAAAATTATATTGGGATAAATTAACTAGGGAAGGAAAGATTTTTTTTATTGGAGATAAACCAAGTGATGTGGAAACTGGGCTAAATGCTAAGGGTTATGGAATTTTTGTACCTATGCCTGGAATTCCAGATAGTGAATTTAGAAAAGTGCACAGACTTGCTAAAGAAAATCAGGGAAGAGTCCATATAGACTTAAACTTTTCTAAAGCTTCTCAACGCATTATTAATTTAGTGAAAGACTAGATTAGTTAAATGAATTCAATTCCTTTTTTTGTGAACACGACGAGTCTTATGCCGACGGGTAAGCTTAAAAGTGCAGAGATTAAAGCCATGTGTTCTTTGCCGTTTCCTGAAGCGATTGAGAGACAAGCATCAAACTCTGAGAATTTTCCTTTTAATTTGTTCATTAAATCTTTCTTGATATCTATTAAAGACTTAGAAGAATCTATGATAATTGATTCTGCGCTTTTGGGAGTCGGATAAGATTTCGCTGTTTTTGTTTTCACCAAGATAATTTTGTCCCAGTTCCCGCGATTAATCAATCCTGTGACTTGGCCCCAAGTTTCTTTGTCGTTTCCAATAAATGCGATTAATTCCATTTTAGAATTTAAATAATTAGATTTATAATGATTATTGTTCTTTGGTTTATAGAAAATGGTAAGAGATGTGCCTCTTAGTGAGATTACATTGAGGAAATATGAAAGGCCTTATGATTCTTCTAGAAGAGAGCTCGTTAGAAAGATTTGTTTGTCATTAGGGCTTTTGCAACCGGGAGACTCCAGAGATGTTGTTGTTGATATTTTATTGTCTTTAGAAAATGCGAGGAAAGAAAGGAAAGAATTAACGTCTGTGGAAATACAAGAGATCGTTAGAAAAATAAGAAAAGAAAATTCTTTGGATGAGAAAGGTCTGGCAGAAAGCAATGTCAGAAGACAGCTGAAAAGATTGAGAGATATCATGATAGTAGACAAAAAGAATAATCTTTATCGTTTATCAGAGTTTGAACCGCTCTCCGAAATTTTTGAGAAGAAGATTGAGGGTTTCTTGATTCCGCAAACTATTGACAGGATTAAAGAGTATTTGGATAAGTTGGATGAGGAATAAATTTATAAAGTCTTTTTCAAGCTCTACTTCGGCATGGAAATATCTGAGATTTTAACACCCTATATAAGAGAGATTGGCCTAGAAGGACCAATAGAATATGAGTTGGGAGACGGTCTAATTGGTTGTGTATTTGATCCAGAAGAAAGAAAGCATAAAGTATTTTATCATTCCAAAGTTGATCAAAGAAGTTTAGAAGAATTTGACCCAAATAGACCTTATTTGGCAAATTTTATTCATGAATTCTGTCATTTGCGATTGGCCGAGCAGATTGATCCTTCATTCGCTGTAATTGAAGTTATTGGAGTGGATAAAGAGAAAGCACTGTTTTATACTATCGAAAATGGTCTAGTTGATATTTGGGCTAATGATTTGTTTAATACTCATTTCCCTGATTTGTTCAGAGCCCATCATAGCAATTATGCAGGTAGGGTAAGGGCATTTATAGAAAGTAAAACTTGGGGACATCTGTTACCGCCCGCGCTTCCTTATGCCTTAGGAAAAAATACTGCTGAATCTCGCAGATATGAACTTAAAGAAGTTGATTTCAGAAGGAAATTAAGACAAGCAGGATTTACTAGTAAAACTGTTAGAAGTCAAGCAGGAAAAGACTTAGCCAGAGTTTTCGGTCCAGCTTATATTTCTAGATATAGAATTTATACTATAGAACAATTATGGGATCATTTAAGAAGAGAAAGAGGAGAGCCTGAACCTAGAACAATGGAATACATATCACATATTGCTCAATTTTTAAGCGATGTTCCAGAAATACCTCGGAGCAGAGCTGAAGCACAAGAATTACATGAAGAAATGATAAATGGATTTGCGAGTATAGTTCGACTTCCATTAAATGCTAAACTTGTAGACCAAAAACCAAGACCTACTTGGTATTTAGGTTAAAGCCAAAACTTTATAAATCCTGATTTTCTCGATGAATTAACCGATAACTACATCCAGGCATTATATTTTCTAGGAATGTCTGGCATGATGTAGGAGGTTAACAATGGAACTGAAAAAAGCATTAGAAGAGCTTAGAAAAGAGAAGAAAAGAAAATTCGAACAGACTGTAGACTTAGTTGTTAACCTTAAAGGCATCAATCTCAGGAGAGATAACATCGCTCTTGTTATTAATATTCCGCATAAAGTTAAAGACAAGAAAGTTTGTGGTTTCTTGACAAAGAAAAATGAACTTGTTGAAACAATAACAAAACCAGAATTTCAAAAGTATAAAGATAAAAAAATTTTGAAAGGTCTTGTTGATGACTTTGACTTTTTTATTGCTAACGCATCATTGATGCCTGCTGTCGCAACTACTTTTGGCAAGGACTTGGGACCGGCAGGAAAAATGCCTTCCCCTCAACTTGGAATTATAACTCAAGAGACTCCTGAAGTTATTAAAACTCTCTTAAAAAAGATTTCTAAATCTATTAAAATAAGAGCGAAGGAAACAAGTATAAAAATTGCTGCCGGAAAAGAAAATATGAAAGACGAGGAAATTATTGATAACATAAAGGCTATTTATAATGCAATTGTTAACGCGCTTCCGACTAAAAAGGAAAATGTCAAGAACGTTTTGCTTAAATTCACAATGAGTAAACCAATTGAGGTGGACATGTGATGAATGCAGAAAAAGAAATTACGAGAGAAAGGACCGTGCCTGAAGAGAAAATTGAATTAGTCAAAGAACTGACAGAGAAAATTAAGAAATACAGAACTGTGCTAATTGCTTCTTCTAAAGGTCTTCCTGGTCAGCAGTTTCATGAAATCAAGAAAAAATTAAGAGATAAAGCAGAGATTAAAGTTGTAAAAAATCGTATAATAAGCAGAGCTATTGACCAAATAGAAAGAGGTTATATTAAAAATTTAAAGAAAGAATTAGGACCAGATATTGTTATTTTCTTTTCAGAGTTAGACCCTTTTGATTTAGCAGGATTGTTAGATGATAATCAAAGCCCTAGTAAAGCACGTGCCGGAGATATTGCTCCCGATTATATTGAAATTGAGCCAGGCCCGACAGAACTCATGCCTGGACCGGCAATTTCTGAGTTGTCTGGAGTTGGTTTGAAAGTTGCTGTTAAAGAAGGTAAATTGGAGATTATGAAAGGAGCAATTGTTACAAAAAAAGGAGAAATAATTAATGCTAATGTTGCCAATGTGCTTACAAAATTAAATATTAAGCCAATGAAAGTTGGTTTTGTGCCGTTGGCAGCATATGATTCTAAAGAAGATAAGATTTATATTGGAATAAAAATTGATAAAGAAGGAACCTTAGAAGAATTAAAAGAGTTAATTAAAAAGGCTTTGGGATTTGCAGTTAATGTAGAATATCTGACTGATAAAACAATTAGTTACTTTATTGCAAAGGCCGCGAGTGAAGAGAAGATACTAGGTAACTTGATTGAAGTTGAAAAGAAAGAAATAACTAAAGAGAAAAAGGATGAAAAGGAAGAGATAAAGGAAAAACTAAAAGAAGATTTAAATAAGGATGACAAACAAGAGGAAGATTTAAATAATAAAGATAAAACAGAAAAATAGGAGACAATGGATAAATGATTAATCATGGATTTAAATTAAGCACGGAACAATTACATAAGTTAGATGTAAGGTATGGTGGGCTCTTTGATACTTATACGGCTGCCTTGAGATTGGGATTTATAAATCAAGCAAGAAAGATTGCACGAACATTAGATGGATTAAGTTGTGTTGCCCAGAATTTGGCATATGATGATAACAGATTGGGGGAATCAAACTGATGGAATATATTTATGGCGCTTTGTTGTTGCATAAAATTGGTCAGCCTGTAAACGAAGAGAATTTGAAGAAAGTTATAGAAGCAACTGGTGCGCAAGTAGATGAATCAAAAGTAAAGACATTAATTGCTAGTTTAAAGGGCGTTGATATCGGAGCTGAGTTGGAAAATGCGAGTGTTGCTATGAGTGCGCCTGCAGCCGTTGCTGGTACAAGTGATACTGAAGACAAAGCAAAAGCTGAAGAAGAAAAAGAAGAAAAGAAAGAATCTGAATCTGCAGCTGGCCTCGCGTCTTTGTTTGGTTAGACATAATTTTATTTTTAATTTTCAACTTTGCTTTCTAAATCATTCTGTCTATTTGATTGTCGAATTGCAGAAACATGTATATTAACTGCTGCAGTTCCAACAATAAGTGGCAAAACTTGTGCGGCAAAAGGATTTTCTGTTCCTAAAGCGAAATGCAATGCTAAAAAACCACCATTCATGACACTAATGTTTAATGCATTAGCCCAAAACCTAAAATGTTTGGTTTTTTTTAATCGGTCAAAAAAAACAGGGTATGCAAAATTTACAAGTATTCCTGTTGGAACAGCCATATTGATAAATCCCTCTCCAAATCCATGATAAACATTATCATTATGGACACCTTCTAAGATACTTCCTCGGTATTGGTAATTTGCTGCTGCGTTTCCAATTCCAGCTAGTGTTCCATACATAGCAGTGTAAATAATATCCCACATTACATAGTCATATGCTTTCTTTAGAAAATTGGCGCCTTTCCTTAACATGTGTGTTAGAGGATTAAATTCCTATTTAAATATTTATATTAAAAAGGTTCGGAATGTCCAAAACCTTAAAAGTAATGTTAATTGTATAATTTAACCCTCATCGAAGGATTTCAACATGCCCGGATGGCACAATGGTACTGCGCTCGCCTTGAGAGCGAGTTTCTGAAAGGATCTCCCGGTTCGATTCCGGGTCCGGGCGTTTATTTTCTGAATCTAAGTGTATTACCGGTTAGATTACTTCAAAATATACTTGTTTTGAAGGATCCGAGAATCTTTGATTCTCGTGAGCCGGGTCCGGGCGTTTTAGTAAAGTTCAACATAATTATCTTTCACTAACATAATAATTATATATCTGTTTTATTCTGTAGATTATATAAGGACAAATGAGAAAAAAAGAGTTTTTTGAACATATGAATGATTTGCATGTTGCTATGACATTTGATGATGTTAGATTAAAGACAAGTTATTCTGAAATAATGCCCGATCACGTATCTACTGAAACAAAATTTTCTAAAAATGTTCCTTTAAAAATTCCAATTGTGAGTGCTGCTATGGATACTGTTACAGAACATGAGCTTGCCATTGAACTCGCTAAACTGGGTGGGATTGGTATTATTCATAGAAATTTAAATCCAGAAGAGCAAGCATTTCAAGTAGCTAGAGTTAAAAATCATCTTAATGGTTTAATTGAAAATCCTATTTGTGTTAATGAAGAAGAATCTATAAATGATATTCTTGAAAAAAGAAATAGGAAAGGTTATGGGTTTCATACATTTCCTGTGTTAGATAAAGAAGGAAAATTAATAGGAATTTTAACTGAGAATGATTTTGATCTTTGTGATAACTTTTCTCTTCCTGCAAAAGAAGTTATGACAGCACAACTAATAACTTCTCCACTAGGAACTACACTAGAAGAAGCATATAATATTATGACAAAAACAAAAAAGAAGGTATTACCGTTAGTTAATAATGATGAAAAAATATCTGGAATGTATGTTTTTAGTGATGTTAAAAGAATTAAGTCGGAAAGTTCCCAAAAATATAATATCGATGCAAGGGGACAATTAAGAGTTGGTGCAGCAATTGGCACAGGAGAAGACACCCTTAATAGAGTTAAAAAACTTGTAAAAGAAAATATTGATGTTGTTGTTATCGATACCGCTCACGGAGATTCTAAACCAGTTATAGAAACATTAAAAATGATAAAAGAAAAATACCCAAGTTTAGATGTAGTTACTGGAAACGTTTCTGAACCAGATTCGGTGAGGAGATTAATTGAAGCAGGATCAGACGGGGTTAAGATTGGACAAGGTCCTGGCTCAATTTGCACAACAAGAGTTATTGCTGGTGTTGGATGCCCACAAGTAACGGCAATTTATAATTGTTCTCTTGTTGCAGATGAATATGGCATACCGATATGTGCAGATGGGGGTTTACGATTTTCTGGTGATATTACTATTGCAATTGGAGCGGGAGCACATTGCATTATGTTAGGTAGTATGCTTGCTGGAATAGAAGAATCTCCTGGAGAAATTGTGTTCTGGGAAGGGCGCCAATGGAAAAATTATCGTGGCATGGGCTCAATTGGCGCTATGCAAGAACATAAAGGTTCACGAGAGAGATATGGGCAAAAAGATGCTGGTAAAGAAGAACTCATACCAGAGGGTGTCGAAGGACTTGTTCCGTATAAAGGTAAATTAAAAGATGTTATTTTCCAATATGTCGGTGGATTAAAAAACGGCATGGGTTATGTTGGAGCTTCAACAATTAATGAATTAAGGGAAAAAGCTGATTTTATGAGACTCTCGGTGCCTGGTCAAGCTGAATCCCATCCTCATCATGTTAAGATAACTAAAGAATCTCCTAATTATTCAGGGGCCTAAAATGATATAAATGGTTAAAAAAAAGATAGCTTTGATTGGTTTACAGTGTGGTGATGAAGGAAAGGGGGTAAGAATAGCTCATTATGCTAGGAAAGCACTCAGTAAATCTGATATGGCTTCTAGTGATGGGTTTCCTGTCTTAGTACAGCGTTGGCAGGGGGGTGCAAATGCTGGCCATACTATCGTTATCGATGGTGAAAAATTCAAATTACATCAAATACCTTCTGGAATTTTTTTTCCTAAAACATATAATCTTTTGGGTGAAGGTGTTTTATTTAACCCAAAAACCGGAATGGAAGAAATTCAAGAATTGCAAAATAGAGGAGTCGAAATCTCTCCGAAGAATTTTGGTATTGCATCTAACGCCCATGTTACATTGCAATATCATGTTGATGACGATTTACCAGATCTTAAAAAAGAAAACCATGTTTCAACAGGAAGCGGGATAAGACAAACAGCTGTTGATAAATACGGCCGGATAGGCCTTCGTTTTGAAGAATTCTTAAATCGGGATACTTTCATTAGAATCTTAAAAGAAAAAAGATTTTCTGAGATAATGCCTACTAGCTTTGGCAGTATAGAGCAATTTGTTGACTCTTACGCAGAAGCAATGAAATTTCTTGCACTATTCTCTGTTCTTCAGAGTGATATGCTTAGAAGACACGGTACACACTATTGGATAGGAGAAGGAGCTCAAGGATTTAGGTTAGACATTGATAAAGGACTTTACCCAGGAGTTACTTCTTCAAATCCTTCGATAGTTCCTTTTAGAGCTGATTTGATACTTGGTGTAATAAAACTATATGAAAGCAGTGTAGGGCATGACAGGCCATTCGTATCTCAGATGGATCCGAGGCTTGAGGAAATTTTACGTGAAAAATTTGGTGAAAGAGGAACAACAACAGGAAAACCCAGAGACTTAGGATGGCTCGATGCAGTTTATATTAAACATGCAATTGAAAGTGCTGATGTTGATTATCTCATTGGAACTTGTGGAGATAGATTAAATTGTCTTGCACAAATGGGTGAAAAGATTAAAATTGTAACTGGTTATAATATTAATGGACAAGTATATAATAGATGGGACAAATCCTTTCATAATAGAGATGTACTATATGATGCTAATCCTATCTTTGAAGAATATGAACCCTGGGATAAATTTGTTGACGAAAATGGAAAACTAACTCCAAATGCACAAAAATACATAGATAGAATACAAGAACTTTTAGGTAGAGAATTTATTCTTTTTGGAACAGGTGAAGGAGAAAAAGATGTTGTTGAACTTAAAGATGCATTTGAATTAGCTTCTGTGAATTAAACTATCCAATCCACTTATTCCAGAAATGTCTTTTCTTTAATTTGATATTTTCAATTTTTGGCTCGATGATTTCATACTTAATTATTGGTTTGGTTTTCAAAACCGGCGCTTCTCTTGCCATTTCTTGTTCTGTCCGTTTAAATGCCTTATCTATTTCAATTCTTGAATGTCCTTGGTTAACTAAAGCCCATCTTAAAGACTCTTTAGTGTAGCCCTTCTTTAAATTTTTCCTGATATAATTAACTACTTGACC
Organism: Nanobdellota archaeon; assembly: GCA_022561055.1. Classification (GTDB taxonomy): domain Archaea; phylum Nanobdellota; class Nanobdellia; order Pacearchaeales; family GW2011-AR1; genus JADFRY01. The sequence goes on from JADFRY010000003.1 coordinate 65,208, forward strand.
TAAATAATCTACAGTTTTTCTCATTGTAATTCCTATATACAGATATATAAAAATTATTCTATGCTAGCAAAGTTTGGCAGTTTGATTATTCTGGTGAGAACATATCAGAGAGAGTTCTTTCTTTATAAGCTCTTAAGAACAAAATTAAATAAGATAATATTAGCGGTCCTAAGAGAATTCCAAGTATGCCGAAAACAAATAATCCGCCAATCATTCCGACTAATACAATTACTGGAGATATGCCTGTTTTTCTTGCAACTATGTAAGGTCTGAGTATATTGTCAATAGAAGAAACTAAAATTGCACTATAAAGTGTAAATCCTATCGCTGCTCCTGCGCCTCCTGTTGCAAATAAAAAGATTGCTGCCGGCACCCATATAAGCCATGGACCAATCATCGGGATAATAGATGCAAATATTGCAAAAATTGTCAAAAGAATTGCTTTGGGCACTCCAAATATCAAAAGACCGATTCCTGTTACAATACCTTGTATTATACCTATCACAACATATCCAAAAACGATAGAGGATGTTATTTCTTTAAATTGTTTAACAAGAATTTTTTCTTTTTCTTTTTTAAATGGAGATATTCCAGAAACAAATTCTGCTAGCTTTTCATGGTCCCTTAATGTAAAGAAAAAAACAAAAATAATAACTGCTAAATGCAATAAGACAGTCGGGAGTTCTAGCAAGAAACCCACTAAGGCGTTAAGAGAAGCAGAAGTTATTTTTCCTATGAAATTTATTGCTACCGAGGTTATCTCTTTCTGGAATTGCTCTGAAGCTGCTGGAAAGATCTTATTAACAAAACCAACAATATCAATTGTTTGGGTAAAAGTAAACATGTCAAATGCTTGTTGTATTACTAAAGGTATTAAAAACCATGCAGGGATGAATAAAATAAGCAATACCAAGATGGATACTGCTAAAGCCGAGGTGTTCTTTTCCTTCAAAACTGAGTAAATTCTTTTATACACCGGGATAAACGCGTAAGCGAGAATTAAGCCGGTGGTTATAGAAAGCAAGATTGGTCTTAAGACTAAGAAAGATAGTACGACTAAGAGTGATATTAGGGCAAGGACAGAAAGTCTTCTTATTTCTCTATTCGTTATAGACATGTTATGATATAATTTTTAAATTTATAAAGATTCCTTAGAATCTCCATCTTTTCAATTTTCTTAAGTAATCTGAAGTTATAAATGTTGGGTGAGACGATTGCGGAACTAAATATTATAGGTCAAGTTTTATAAAGCATCATTATTTTTTTAGAAGATGGAATCTTTTATAAAGAAAATTTTTCGTGGTGAGAGCGATGAAGAAGTTCATAAATATTTTGTAAGATTTGGAAAAGGAGATTATAAGAGAAGATTCTTAATTAGTTTGAATAAGGTGGGAAAAATAAAATTGAGAGCAAGTTTTGAATTAGCTAATGACTTTGTAAATTTTGTTAAAGAGAATAAAGATGTAAAGTTTTCTGGAAAGATCTTAACAAAAGAAAAAGTTCCTGGTAAAGAAGGAAGAAAAAAGTCTGGTTATTTTGTGTATGAAATATCAGAAAGTTCAATAGAAAAATTTGAAGATGCTTATTTTTATTTATTAAATGTTGAGGATCCCGATATTGTTTTGAAGATAAAGAAAAAATTGCCGAGGCCTGGGAAAAAAGCTGATAAAATTGATGATAAATTTTGTTCTTTGGATTTGGATAAAAAATACTGGCCTATGGTTAAAGATGCTTTTTTCTGGGATGTTCCTGAGAATGTTAAGAAAGTTTCAATAGAGCATGAGTTAATAATTGATGATATAATTTTTCCTGAAGATGTTGATAATCCTGTTAAGATAAGAGAGCTTGCAAAGAGAAAAGGCAAAATTATCAGGATGACTATTGTTGACGGAAAAGAAAAATCTGAAGAGAAGGAGTTTGTTATTTGATTATATAAATCCTATAAAACCCTTCCTCACTCTAAAAAATCCTTCAACTTTTTCATTAATATTCTAACTAGTTCAGGATCGTTCTTAATGTAAATATCTGGGATATTAAGAACAACTATCTTCTTATCTTGTGATGTATTGGGAAAATTTTGGATTATATATTGTTTATGAATATCCTCCATGCAGAAAATAATGTCCGCCCATAATATTGCTTCTTTTGTTATTGGCTTGGCTGCAAGAGGGTGAATTCCGCATGATTTTGCTAGATATTGTTTATTATTCTTGAAAAGCCCCTCAGCTGTTGGGCTTCTTTGTTCATTAGCGGTGCATATAAATAAGAAATTCTTCTTTTTCATGAGTTTATTAAATTCGAGAGGATAAAAACCTTCCCACAAGCTTTAAATACCTGAAATTTTTCTCGATAGTGTTAAGGCGTGGAACATAATTGAGTATAAAATGGTAGAGTTGCACCAGTTTAAGATGATAATATGCCTAAGAGATCAAGACCAAGATATGGAAGTTTACAATTTTGGCCTCGGAAAAGAGCAAGCAAGGCCATACATAGTGTTAACTGGAAACCTATAATTGAGAATAAACTTGATTCTGAAGGACTGCTTGGGTTTATTGCCTATAAAGTTGGTATGTGTTCTGCAATTGTGAAAGACAATACACAGCATTCTATGACAAAGGGAAAAAAGATAGCAATACCAACGACAACTCTTGAAGTTCCAAATATGAAAATTTATTCTGTTAGGTTTTATAAAAGTGGTATAGTTATTGGAGAGATTGTTGTAAGTAATGACAAAGTTTTAAAGAGAAAAGTGAGAGTTCCTAAAGAAGCTAAGAAATTAGAGCATATTGAGGGATTTGATGATATTAGAGTAATTGTTTATTCTGTTTTGAAAGGTATGTTTAAGAAAAGTCCTGATATTATTGAAGTTGCTATTAATTCCAATGATAAATTGGGTTTTATCAAACAGTGGGTCGGTAAAGAAATTGGCTTGAATGATATATTGAAATGGGATTTGGTTGATGTTCGTGGCTTAACTAAAGGAAAAGGATTTTCTGGACCAGTTAAAAGATTTGGAATAAAATTAAAACCTCACAAGTCAGAAAAAGGAGTTAGAAGGCCAGGAAGTCTTGGTCCTTGGCATCCAGCGCGTGTTAGTTTTAGAGTTCCAATGGCTGGGCAGTTGGGAATGTTCTCAAGAATACATTATAATTTGAAAGTTATTGATTTTGGAAATGTGAAAGAAAAAAATATCAATAAAAAAGGCGGCTTTAAACATTATGGAGTAATTAAAAATAATTACGTTATTCTTGCAGGAAGCGTGCAAGGTCCTTCAAAAAGACAGATATTGATTACTCCTGCTATGCGCCCTACTAAAAAACAAATTAAAAAGAAATATGAACTTTTGGAGTTGAGATGAAATGGTAAAAACAATACTATATGACATAAAAGGTAAGAAGAAAGGAAATGTAGAGCTACCTAATATTTTTGCGAGCAAAATTAGAGAAGATATTGTTGCTAAGTATCTTGAAGTTAGTAAATTTATTCAACCATATGCAACTGATCCTGAAGCTGGAAAAAAACATTCAGCATCTGGAACTATAAGTCACAAAAGGCACGATTGGAAAGGACATTATGGCAGAGGAATATCAAGAATCCCGAGAAAAACAATGTGGAGACGTGGTACGCAATTTATGTGGATTGGTGCGGAAGTTTCTAGTACTCGCGGAGGTAGAAGATCGCATCCTCCAAAAGGCATAGGAAAAGAAAAAAAGATTAACAAAAAAGAAATTAAACTCGCCATGAATTCGGCTTTTGCTGCGACAGCCGATGATAAGTATATTTTAAAAAGATATGACAGCATTAATAAACTGAATATTAAAGTTCCTATTGTTATAGAATCTGGTTTGGATGAAGCTAAGACAAAAGACATTTTGAGCATGTTAAAAAATATTTTAGGAGAATTTAATTCTATAATTTTTAAAAATAAGAAAATTAGGGCAGGAAGAGGAAAATCACGAGGAAGGAAATACAAAAGCAATGCTGGTCTTTTGTTAGTTAAAGGAAAAGATGAAAAAATAAAAATGAGCAGGGTTGATATAAAATCTATAAATGAGATTTCTATTTTAGACTTATATCCTCTGGGCAGATTGACTGTTTATACTGAAAAAGCTTTAGAGGAATTAGGAGATAAAAAATGATAGTTGTTGATATAGAAACGAGTGGAAATTTTGAACCTCAAAAAATTGGGATTTGGCAGATAGGGGCAGTTGATTTTGATAATCCTAAAAATACTTTTTTAGAAGAATCAAGAATTGACGAAGAAGATGAAATAGTTAAAGAAGCTTTAATGATTACAGGTAAAACAGAAAAGGAATTAAGAAATGAGAATAAACAACCTCAAAAAGATTTGTTAAAAAACTTCTTTGATTGGGCTGCAAAGATTGAGAATAAAACTTTGGTTGCTCATAATACTCCTTTCGACTATGGATTCTTATTTTTAAGAGCTAAAAAGTATGGATTAGAATTTCCATTTGGATATAAAACATTTGATTTGCATGTGATTGCAGCAGTTAAATATTTTGAGATTAATAGAGAATTTTTAATGGAAGAAGGAAATAGTAAAATGAATCTGCCAAATATTTTACAAATGTGTGGCATGAAAGACGAGAGAATTCAAATGAAAGATAATAAAATAATTAAAGAAGGTAAACCTCATAACGCATTAGAAGACGCTAAGTTGACTGCAGAATGTCTATCAAGGATACTTTATGGTAAAGGTTTATTTGAAGAATATAATATATTATCAATACCAGAGGTGTTACGCAAATGATACTAAAACCAATTACGTCGGAAAAAGCAGTTAGAATGATTGACTTGGACAATGCTCTTTTGTTTGAAATTGAAAGAAGATACAGAAAAGCTGATATAAAAAAAGAAGTTGAAAAAAGTTTTGGGGTTAAAGTCGATAAAGTAAGAACGTTAATTAGACATAACAAAAAACTTGCATATGTTAAATTAAACAAATCAAATCCGGCAATTGATGTTGCCACGAAGTTGGGGATGATATAAATGCAAATACAACTACAATATAGACGAATAACGAGTGAACAGGATCTAGCAAATGCTAGAATTAGAGATGTTATGGAGGTTGCTTTAGGAGCAATAAGAGTTGCTCGGGTGGTTTATGAATGGGTAATAAATGGCAAATATGCTTTTATAGAGAGGAGTAATATAAAACCTGAATCAATTGTTAGTTGGAGATCTGATAAATCAATGCTTCAATTTGATGAAGATGGAATAATAAGAATTAATCCAGTAAGAAAAAATCCTAATAGAGTTTATATTGATATGAAAATATATAGACCATTATTTAAAGATTATGAGGAAAAAGTTGAAATGTTAAGAGAAGCAAGATTATGGGAAAGAGAATAATACAACAGGCAAGAGGAAAAGGAAGTTTAACTTATAGAGTTAGAAAAAAGGCTTTTAAATATAGAGTAGGGTATCCTTCAAACAGAGGAGAAGCTGAAATTGTAAAAATAATTCATTCTGCTGCACATTCTGCACCTTTAATTAAAACAAAAGTTGATGAAAAAATATTTTTTAATGTTGCATTTACCGGTGCTTTTGAAGGTCAGAAGATTATGATTGGAGGAAATGAGCCTGGAGAAGGAAATATAATCATATTAAAAGAAATTCCAATAGCAACAAAAATATTCAATATTGAACGAAACCCTGGTGATGGGGGGAAAATGATAAGAACCGCAGGAATTAGTGCTGTTGTTTACAAAAAATATGAAAATAATGAAATTGGAATTATTATGCCAAATAAAAAAGAAGTTAAATTAAATGAAAATTGCAGAGCTACAATTGGAATTGTTGCAGGAGAAGGAATAAAGCAAAAACCTTTTATGAAAGCAGGAAAAATGTTTCACAAAAAGAAAGCAAAAAGTAAATTGTGGCCTAGAGTTTCTGCTGTTTGTATGAATGCAGTTGATCATCCATTTGGTTCTGGCAGAGGCAAAAGAATCAAATCAAAAATTGCTAAAAGAAATGCTCCTCCTGGAAGAAAGGTTGGTCATTTAAGACCGAAAAAAACAGGTAAGAAAAGATAAAATGGTAGAAGAAGTAAGAGTTAGGTCAAAGGAAAAGAAATACAGAGGACAAAGTCTGGATTTTCTGAAAGGTCTTGACGTTAGAGAGTCTGCTAAATATTTAACTGCGAGAAGCAGAAGAAGTGTTCTAAGAAACTTTGATGTTATTGAGAAATTTATTAAATTGTGTGAGAAAAAAATTGAAAGGAAAAAGAAAATCAGAACTCACTTGAGGGACATCGTTATTGTTCCGAAATTTGTTGGCATGACTATTGGTGTTCATAATGGAAAATCTTTCCAGGATGTTGATATTACTCTTGAAATGATTGGACATCGGCTTGGAGAATTCGCTCTAACAAGAAGCAAAGTGACACATTCATCTGCAGGAGTTGGAGCAACTAAAGGTTCGAGGGCAAAGAAAAAATAAAATGGTTGAAGAAAATAAAATAAAAAATGAAGAAAATGTGAAGAAAGAAAAAGTAGTTGAGACTAAAACAGAGGAGAAAGTAGAGAAGATAGAAGGAAAAAAAATAGAAGCAGAAAAAAAAGAACCTGAAAAAAAAGGAAAAAGGAAAAAGGAAAAACCTAAGATTAAGAAAGAAGAAGCAATTGCTTGGGGAAGAAATTTACATATTTCTAAAAAACAAGGAGTTTACATTTGCGAGTTCATAAAAAATAAAAAGATAGATGGTGCTATTAAAGATATTGAAGAAGTTATCAAACTTAAAAGAGCAATTCCTTTCAAGGGAGAGATTCCTCACAGGAAAGGAAAGGGAATTATGTCTGGAAGATATCCTGTAAAAGCAACTAAACTTTTTATAAATGTTCTGAAAGCACTTAGAGGTAATAGTATTGTTAATGGCTTAGACTTAGACAAAACAAGAATTTACTTTGCTTCGGCAAGTTGGGCGTCAAGACCCATGAGAAGCAGGAGTAGACGAGCAAAAAGAACCAATGTTATATTAAAAGCAAGGGAAATTTCAGAGGTAAAAAAGCAGTAAAATGGAAGAGAAAAAATTCGTGAAGTTTAAAGAAGAAGAATTGGGGATTAAAGAATATATTAAAAATTCTTTAGGCAAGGGCAGAATTAGTGATGTTCGAATAGAGTATAATCCTGTTGGAGAGAAAATTATAGTTTCAACTAACAAGCCTGGCTTGGTTATTGGAAGAAAGGGTGAAAAAATTGGTGAATTAACAAATGTCTTAAAAAAAAGATTTAGTCTTGATAACCCCCATATTGAGATAATAGACATTCCGAATATTTTCCTCGACGCGCAGTTAGTAGCCGATTCGATTGCACTCAACCTTGAAAGAAGAGGTTCTCTTAAATTTAAATTAATAGCTTATAGGATGTTGCAAGATATTATGAAGGCTGGCGCCCTTGGTGCAGAGCTCGTGTTATCTGGGAAATTGCCAAGTGATAGAGCAAGGACCTGGAGATTTGCTCAAGGATATATGAAAAAGACGGGAGATCCTGCAAAACTAGTTAAAAAAGCTATAGCACAAGCAAAAACTGTTTCGGGAGTTGTAGGGATTAAAGTGAGCATTCTCCTACCAGATTTCATTTTTCATGACAAGATTGTTATTGATGAATCTTTAAGAAATAAAGTTAAAGAAGATGTGAAAGAAAATGAAGATAAAGAAAAACTAAAGAAGAAAACAAGAAAAAAATCAAATAAGACAGTTAAGAAGAAAAGCAAGGAGACGAAGAAATAAGTTCAAATGGCAATCTTAAAGGCTAAAGATATTAAAAGAATGGATAAGAAGACAAGGAATGAAAAGCTGAAAGACCTTAGATTAGAATTAATAAAAGCAAATGTGAGTGCAAACAAAACAAATGCTAAAACCAAAGAAATTAAAAGAGCAATTGCGCGTCTTCTTACATATGATAGAGTTAGTATGTTCAACAAATCTGAAAATCCAAGGAAAGTTGAAATAAAATAAACATGGAGATAGATCCAAGAACTGGCTTGCCTGTTGAGGCTATCGCGTGGGAAGACCTCGCAAAAAGCGAACAGAAGATAAAAGTGATAACTGAGAAACGAAGATACGGGAAGATTATTACCTGTATATCGGGTTTTGACAAGAGCATTGATATAAAGGGTACGGCAAAAACTTTAAAAGCTGAACTCGCTTGCGGGGGAACTGTCAAAGACAGTATAATTGAACTCCAAGGAAACCACAAAAAACAAGTAAAACCGATTTTGGTTAAGCTTGGTTTTCCTGAAGAGTTAATTATTAATTAGCTTAAAAGCTAAGCTTTAAAAACGCGAAAAGGGTGATGGAAAAAAGGAAAGTCGTAGACTTTCGTAGAGAATGATAGAAAAAACTAAAGAAATAAAAGTGAGAAAAGAAAAGAAAAAAATAGTTGGAACTCGTGGAAGAGTGTTTCAAGGTTATGTAACAAAAAAATTTGAGAAAAGAGTAGTAATTGAATTTGATAGAACAATTTATATTCCTAAATATGAAAGATTCGCTAAAAATAAAACAAGACTTCATGCTCATGTGCCAGAAGGCATGAAAATTGAAGTTGGAGATTATGTTAAAGCAAGAGAATGTAGACCTTTGAGTAAGATAATTCATTTTGTTGTTATTGATGTTTTAAGGAGGAATGATGAGACCAATATCAGCTAGAGCAACCCGTAGTTTGAACATAGGAAGTCATGTTTTGGTTAGTGATAATAGCGGGGCAAGAATTGGGAAAATAGTCAGTGTGAAAAAAGGAAAGGTTTCTAAAGGAACACAACAATATGCCAAGATAAGTGACTGGGTCAAGGTTTCTGTAAGGGCTGGAAAGCCTGATATGAAGGGAGAAGTTTTTGACGCTATTGTAATAAGGCAGAAAAAACCTTACAGGAGAAAAACTGGAGAAAGAGTAATGTTTGAAGATAATGCTGTTGCTTTGTTAAAAGACGAAAGAGGAAATCCTAAGGGAACACAAATTAAAGGCCCTGTTGCAAAAGAAGTAGCTGAAAGGTGGAAAGCAGTCGGGAAGATTGCACAGTTTGTGTTATAAACTAAGTACTATGAAACAAAAATTTTCTACTCATTGGTTATCAAGTAAGCAGCCAAGAAAACAAAGAAAATATAGATTAAATGCTCCTTTGCACTTGAAGCATAAGTTTTTAAACGCACATCTATCGAAAGAATTAAGGAATAAGTATGGCAAGAGAAGCTTTCCTATAAGAAAGGGAGATGAAGTGCTTGTCATGCGAGGAAGTTTTGCTAAGAAGAAAGGTAAAATTCTTGAAGTTAACCTTAAAAAAAGTAAAGTCACGATTGAAGGAATTAACAGAAGAAAGAGTGATGGAACTAAAGTTAATGTTTATCTTAATGCAAGTAATTTACAAATTCAATCTTTGAATCTCGAGGATAGAAAGAGAATTAAGGCATTAAATAGGGGAAAAGTAGAAAAGTTTAAAGAAGAAAACAAAACTGAGGAAAAAAATGTATCTAAAGAGAGCTAAGGCAATTAAAAAATTGCCTATACGAAGAAAGGGAACGAAATATGTAGCAAGAGCTTCTAGTCATATCAAAGATGGTGTTCCTGTTGTTATTGCTGTTAGAGATATGTTGGGTTTGGCTAAAACTGCCAAAGAAGTTAAGGAAATAATAAAAGAAAAATTAATAAAAATAAATGGAAAGATCGTTAAAAACCCTAAGGAAAGTATAAGGTTATTTAATGTTCTGGAGATAGGGAAAAAATATAGATTAACTATTTTACCAACCGGAAAATTTTCATTTGAAGAGATAAAAGATAGTGTAAGATTGTGTAAGATAATTAATAAAAAAATCTTGAGAGGTAAAAAGATTCAATTAAATTTTCATGATGGAACCAATATTCTATCAAATGAAAATATAAATATTGGGGATTCAATTGAACTCGATTTTGATGGAAAAATAAGAAAAGTAATTTCTTTTGAAAAGGGAAAAAACTCTTTTGTTATTTCTGGGAGGAGTGTTGGTTTGATTGGAGTAGTTAAAGGGTTGGGCAGCAGAAAAGTAATAATCAAATTTAAAGATAGTGACAAGGAGGTTGAACTTGATAAAAGTCATGTAATTGTAATATGAACGAATTAAAACAAAAAATTATGAATGTAATGCGAACACCGAAGATTAGTAAAGTTGTTTTAAGCGCAGGAGCGACAGGAGATAACTTGGAAAAGTCAAGAAAGCTTCTAGCTCTTATTAGCGGCATGAATCCGCAAATAGTAAAGGCTGGTCCAAGAAGAAGAATTCCTGCTTTTGGAGTTAGACCTGGTTTGCCTTTAGGAACTAGAGTAACGCTTGGAGGAAAAAAATCTATTGCTTTATTAAGAAAACTTTTAGGAGCAATTGATAATACTTTAAGAAAAAATCAAATTAATGATAATCACTTCTCTTTTGGCATAAAGGAATATATAGAAATACCTGGCGCAGAATATGTAAGAGAAATCGGAATAAGAGGATTCAATGTGACTGTTGTTTTTGAAAGGGCTGGTTTAAGAGTTAAAAAAAAGAAAATAAAATCAGGACATATTCCCAAAAAACAACATGTTTCTAAAGAAGAAATAATAAAATTTATGGAGGAAAAGTTTAAGACTGTATTTATTTAAAATGACAGCTTCAGATTGGAATAAAATTTTGAGGCAATTGAAAGCTAAACCTGTTATAGCTAAAAGATTTTTGAAGCATAACAAGCCGAGAGACAGAAAAACCGGAATTGCTGCCCAGAAGTGTAAAAGGTGCGGGAGATTTGGCGCCCATCTTAATCAATATAACTTACATTTGTGCAGGCATTGTTTCAGAGAAATTGCAGAAGAAATAGGATTTAAAAAATATAGTTAGGAATTTAAAATGAGCCAGGATATTGTCGCAGATGCATTGAACCAGATTATGAATGCAAAAAGAGCCAGAAAGAGCTCTGCCTCTATTAAAAGACATTCTAAACTTTTATTGTCAATTTTAGCTATCGGAAAATTAAAGGGATATATCAAAGAGTATAGAACTGATGGAACGCATTTAGATGTAGAATTTGAAAAATTAAATTCGTGTAAAGCAATAAAACCTAGATATGTTGTAAAAACAAAAATGATTGATAAATATGTAAGAAGATATCTTCCAGCAAGAAATATTGGAATACTTATCATATCAACAAATAAAGGTTTAATGACTCATCAAACAGCTATAGAAAAAAATCTTGGAGGAAGCGTTGTTGCTTATTTTTACTAAAATGAGACATCCATATTCTACAAATATAAAAATCCTTGAAGGAATAAACTGTGAATTTAATAATAATATTCTGAAATGTAAGAAGGAGAATATAGAGACATCTAGAAAAATATTAGTTCGCGGCAGTGAAATAGAGTTGTCCGACGGTAATATAAGATTAACTTGTGAAAAAGCTAATAAAAAAACTATTGCGATGATAAAATCTGCGTCTTCTCACATACAAAATATGTTGAATGGTTTAGAAGAAAAATTTGTTTATAAGTTAGAAATTTGTCATGTTCATTTTCCGATGACTGTTAAAGTTGAAGGAAATAAAGTAGTTATTAGTAATTTCTTAGGAGAAAAGGAAAGTAGAACTGCAGATATACTTTCTGATGTCAATGTTGAAGTAAAGGGCAATGAAATTACAATTTCAAGTCGCGATATAGAAAAAGCTGGACAAACATCTGCGAATATAGAAAAGGCTACAAGAGTTCCTAAAAAAGACAAGAGGGTTTTCCAGGACGGCATTTTTTTAACAGAAAAACCGAGAGGTAAAATTTAACAATGAAAATGAAAAAAAAGAAATTTATTAGAACTGATAGTAATAGATTTTCAAAAATTGGCAGGAAAAGGAAAAAGTTACAAAAATGGAGGCGACCTAAGGGAAGAGATAATAAAATGAGAGAGAAGAGATTTGGTTATCCGCGATTGCCAACAGTGGGACAAAAGACTCCTAAAAAAGAAATTGGCAAAATTAGAGGTATGAAGCCTTATTTAGTTTATAATGTGAAAGACCTTGACAAGACAAATAAAAAAACTATTCTTATTATTGGCAGGGTAGGGGCTAAGAAAAGATTAGAGATTATAAAAAAAGCTCTTGAAATGAAATTAAAAATATCTAATATAAAGAATTTGAGGAAGGAAAATGAAACTAAATAATAAAAAAGAATTGGCGGTAAGAACACTGGGTATTGGAAAAGATAGGATTTTGTTTAATAAAGAAAGACTTGAGGAAATAAAAGAAGCAATTACTAAACAAGACATTAGAGACCTTGTAAAAGATAAGGCAATAATTATAAAAGAAATTAAAGGGTCTAAAAAAAGAAAAAAAAGAAAAACAAGAAGAAGGAAGGGGAGCATAAAGAAAAAGGTTAAGACAAGAAAGAGGGATTATATGATTATTACGAGAAAACTTAGGGCTTATGCTTTAGAACTCAAAAAGCGAGGGGCTTTGGGTCTTGAAGAATATAGGAAAATAAGGAAAGAGATTAGAGCGAAAGAATTCAGGAGTAAAGCACATATGAAGGAGAGTATATCAAGTTTGCTTAAAGACAATAAACAATGAAAAAAATAGGAAGAACTATAAGACGAAGAAGGAAAGAAGGAAAAACTGATTATAAAGCAAGACTTGGATTCTTAAAATCTGGAAAACCGAGAGCAATAGTTAGAAAAACAAATAGATATATTATTGGCCAGATAGTTATTTCTGATATTGCTCAAGATAAAGTAATTGTTAGTGTTAATTCTAAGGATTTATTATCTCATGGATGGCCTAGTGAATTGAAAGGCAGTCTAAAAAATCTATCTGCCTGTTATTTAACTGGCTTTTTGCTTGGAAAAAAATCAAAAGATATTAAAGAAGCCATATTTGATATTGGGTTACATAGAAATGTCAAAAAATCACGCCTTTATGCTTTTTTGAAAGGCCTTATTGATTCAGGAATAGAGCTTCCTTATAACAAAGAAGCGTTACCTAGTGATGAAGAAATTAAAAAGAATGAAAAAACTGCAGATTTAATTGAAAAAATTAAAGGAGGTTTGAAGTAAGAATATGGCAGAGAAAGAAACAGTAAATGAACCGAAGGATGTTGTAGAGCCAACTCCTGAAGAACTTAAGAAATTAGAAAAAGAAGAAGGGAAAAGCGTAGAGAATATCGTTGCTGAAGGAGAGAAAGAAGGAATAAAAAAAGAAATAAAAATTAGTTATGAGGAAAGAAAAGCTGCTTTAGAAAAGCAAGAAAAAAGTGAGAAACTTGCCGCCTGGGTGCCTAAAACAAAAATAGGTAAGGATGTTAAATCCGGAAAAGAAAAAGATGTAGATAATATTCTTGAAAAAGGAAAAAAAATTCTTGAACCAGAAATTATTGATTCTCTTTTGAATTTAGAAAGCGAGTTAATTTCTATTGGGCAAGCTAAAGGAAAATTTGGAGGTGGAAAAAGAAGAGTGTGGAGGCAAACACAAAAAAAGACAAAGGAGGGAAATATTCTTACTTTTTCTGCCATGGCAATTGTCGGTGATAAAAAAGGACATATTGGTATTGGATATGGAAAAGCGAAAGAAACATTACCGGCACGAAAAAAGGCAATTAGAATAGCAAAACTTAATCTTATAAAAATTAAAATGGGTTGTGGAAATTTTGATTGTTTATGTAATGAAGAGCATAGTGTACCTTTTGTTGTTGAAGGAAAATGCGGCAGTGTAAGAATTAAATTAATTCCTGCTCCTCAGGGAACTGGTCTTGTCGTTGGAGATGAATGCAAGAAAATCCTAAGATTAGTAGGAATTAAAGATGTTTATGGTGCTAGTAAGGGACACATAAGAACAACATTTAACTTAGCTAAAGCGTGTATTGATGCTTTAAGTAAAACAACAAAAATGAAAATATGATTTTAATAATAAGAATTTCAGGCATGATAGGAATTCCAAGAAATATTCAAGAAACATTATTTAGAATGCGATTGAGAAGAAAATATTCTGCTATCCTTTTAGAAGATAATAATTTTAATAGAAAGTTATTGAAAAGAGTTAGGGATTATATAGCTTATGGAACAATAAAAAAAGAAATATTAGAAAAATTAATTGTTTTAAGAGGCAAGAGTATTGAAAAGGGAAAGAGCGTTGATGCTAAAAAGATTGTTGATGAAATTGAAAAGAAAAGTTTGGAAAAGCAAGGACTAAAACCATTTTTTAGATTACATCCTCCTCGAAGAGGGATTGAAAGTAAAAAACATTTTGGAATTGGAAAAGGAGTCTTAGGAGATAATAAAGAAAAAATAAATGAATTAGTTGAAAGGATGTTGTGAAAGTATAATGACTATACAAAATTTTATGTGGGAATGTGAATGTGGACATACTGAATATGACAAGATTTCTCCTCAAGAATGTATAAAGTGCTGGAAAATTAATAGTTTTATTCAAGTTCCAGAAGAGATAGTTAGGGAAAGAGAAAAAAGTATGTCAAAAGAAGATATGATTGATGAATTGGAGGAAATGGAAAAATGAAATACTATAAACAATTAATAACCTGCCTTAAAGGGCGAGTTATCTAATATGAAAATGTTAATGCGACTCAATCCATGTATAAGAAGAATTAATGTGGTGTTTAATATTAATAATTATATTTTTATTAATAGTACTAAAGAATTAAATTTTGAGGACGGCAATTTATCATCCTTGCCGTAGATATAATGGAAATTAAAAAAAGAAAAAAATCAAGTAGACATAGAGGAAGTCATACGCATGGCAGAGGTGCAAAAAAGAAAGCTCGTGGCAAGGGACACAGAGGAGGAGTTGGAAAAGCGGGAACAGGAAAAAGGGCAGACCAAAAAAAAACTCTTGTATTGAAAAAATATGGAAACAAATATTTTGGAAAGGATAAGGCTCTCAGGAAGAATATTAAAAAGGAAGTTAAGATTATTAGTTTAGAAAACATCGTTGATAATCTGGATTCTTTTGTCAAGAAAGGAGTTGCAAAAGAGAATAAAGGAATTTATGAGTTTGATTTGAGAGCTTATAAAGTGATAGGAAATAATGAAGTTAATGTTAAATTAAGAATTGTTGCTAAGGCTGTTTCTAAAGGAGCTCGAGATGCAGTAAAGAAAGCCGGCGGAGAGGTTATTACGTCCTAAGTTTTAAAAACTCGCCTTCTTTAAATCATTCATGGCGTTAAAGACAATCATACAGAATTTACCTGAGGTAAAGAAGCCTGTAGAAAAAAGAGTGAGCTTTAATACCAAGCTAAAATGGACTTTGATAATTCTTGGGGCTTTTTTTATCTTACTTAATATTCCGCTTCATGGTTTAAGCGCAAATGCTTTAGAAAGATTTGAGTTTCTAGCCGTTATTCTCGGAACTGACTTTGGAAGTGTAATTAGTTTAGGAATTGGCCCAATTGTCATGTCATCTATTATTTTGCAATTGCTAGTTGGTTCTGGAATTTTAAGTATTGATACGAAAACTGAAGAAGGAAAAAAATTCTTTCAGGGCATTCAAAAAATAGGGGTTCTCTTCTTTATTTTATTCGAATCATTTGTTTTTGTTTTGATGAGGGGCTTAGAAGCAACGCCGGGATTTACTGGTCTCGTTATATTTCAGCTGATTCTTGGAGGATTGGCAATAATGTTTATGGACGAAGTTGTGAGTAAATGGGGTTTTGGGTCTGGGGTTTCATTGTTCATTGTTGCCGGAGTATCTCTGCAGTTATTTGTTAGTTTATTTCAATTCATAGGAACTGCTGGAGAAAATTGCTTGATTAATTTTGGTGAGACTCCTTGCGCTGGACGAATTCTAGTTATTATACAGTCAATTATTAATGGTGCGCCAACAGAGGCTTTATTAGCGTTTTCTGTTATTGTCGTGACTGTTATTGTTTTTTTAGCAGTTGTATGGACTCAAAGTTTAAAAGTAGAGGTTCCCTTGAGTTATGATAGGTTAAGAGGTTATGGAATAAAATGGCCTTTGGCATTCTTTTATGCTTCTGTTATTCCGGTAATTCTCGTTGCAGCATTGGCTGCTAACATACAACTGTTTGCTGGCTTAATGGAAAATTGGCTTGGACGACCAACTTTCTTAGGCAGTTTTTCCCAAGGAGTACCTATTTCTGGGCTGGCTTATTGGATTGGCTCTTCTAACTTATTACAATCTATAATTACAGGAAGTTTAAGAACAGTTCAACTTTTGCAGGGCCTTACTCATCTATTATTTTATATGTTCTTTGCCATGGTTTTCTCGGTCTTTTGGGTTAAAACTACTGGAATGGATGCTTCAGGGCAGGCGAGAAATATTCTCTCTTCAGGATTACAAATACCTGGTTTTAGGAAAGATGAAAGAATCCTAGAAAGTATTTTAGCAAGATATATTATGCCTTTAACAGTGATGGGTGGTTTGGCTATAGGAGCTCTGGCAGCTATAGCAGACGTTCTAGGTACTTTAACATCTGGAACAGCAATCTTACTTGCGATTATGATTATGTATCAGCTTTATCAAAGTATTGCTCAACAACATGCTGTTGACATGCATCCTGTTTTGAGAAAAATTATTAAATAAACCTGATTCTGTGAAGAACTGAAGTTTTAAAAACTCCTTTTCTTTTTCTTAGTTGAAGAATATAAAAATGGTGATAGAAATAATCCAGACTCATCCTCGTTGGAGTATTATAGTAATTGCTGGTATGGTTTCTTTTTTTATTAGTTTGATTAATTATTTTGTTCTCGACAAGGATAAAGTAAAGGAGATGAAACAAAAACAAAAGAAACTAAATGCGGAGATGAAAGCCGCTCGGGGAGATTCTGTTAAGACAATGGAATTGCAGAAAGAGTTGATGAGCCATATGGGAGAAAACTTTAAACATAGTATGAAGCCAATGATTATCACAATTATTCCTGTTTTAGTTGTTTTCTGGTGGATAAAAGGAATTTTTGAAGAGACAACTATTGCTGGAAACTGGCTTTGGTATTACATCGGATCTGCAATAGCTTTCAGTCTTGTTTTCAGGAAAGTTTTTAAACTACCTTAGAGAGAAAAATTAATGGACCAAGAATTGATATTGAAAGCCGGGTTGCTGCATAGGCACTTTAATGAAATTGAAGAAAAGCTTAATTTTATTGAGCAACAGGTTTTTGAACTTCAAAATTTTGATATTGGCCTTGATGAGTTAGACAAAAGTAAAGAAAGTGGTATGCTAGCCCCTCTTGGAAAAGGAATTTTTATTGAATCAGAAATTAAAGACAAAAAATTATTTGTTGAAGTTGGTGCAGGTATTTTAATAAGAAAGAGTCCTGAAGAAGCTAGGAAAATAATCGTGCAACAAATTAATAAGTTAAAAGAAATAAAACATAATTTAAGTGATAATCTTACCTCAGTAAAAAAGGGTTTGGGAGATTTGATGAAAGAAGTTAAGAGGGCTGAAAGTTAAACAGGCCAAGGACTTTTTGATCTATAAAAAACTATTTAAGTTAGATTTCAGATAATGAACTATGTTAGAAATGTTAATAAGCCCGCAAAAAGCGGAAAGAAAGCCTTGGGAGTTATTTTTCATAGGAATTTTTTATGCAAGCATTTCTATCTTACTAGTTAATTGGATTTTTGTGCAAGACCCTGTTCTTTCGACGCGCTCAGGGATTTTAGTGGTTACTTTTACCGTTATGTTCTCGCTCCCTTTTATGTATTACGTTATAAAATTAGAAGAAAACAAAGCAACTCAGCATATGGGGGCGTTGCGGTTACTTAGAGAACACAGAAAAGCCATATGGGCGTTTTTATGGCTTTTTATGGGATTTGTAGTAGGATTCTCATTTTGGTATATTATTCTTCCAACTACTACGAGTTTTCAAGAGCAGATTGAAACTTTTTGTGCTATCAATAGCCCAGATAACTTTGGTGGGTGCGTTCAAAAATTTGGTGTCAAAGGCACGTCTGCGCCAACGGCTTTTTTATCAAATAAAGAAAGATTATTTTTAATTTTTTCAAATAATATCTATGTTTTAATTTTCACACTTATTTTTTCTCTTATTTTTGGTGCAGGTGCTATATTTATTCTTGCGTGGAACGCTAGTGTTATTGCAGCTGCTATCAGTATATTTACCCAGTCAAACTTAAATATTCTTCCGCTCGCTTTATTCCGGTATATGATTCATGGGCTGCCAGAAATTGCAGCTTATTTCGTAGGAGCTCTGGCAGGAGGAATAATATCAATTGCAGTGATACGACACGAAATGGGCACAGACAGATTCTGGAGTGTACTTCAAGATTCTTTAAATCTAATAATACTGTCTGTCGTGCTGCTCTTTGTGGCTTCGATTCTGGAAGTTTTTATAACTCCTATCTTTTTTTGATTTTTATTGAAAGATTTATATAAGGGTTTTTGATTATTTGAATAATGGATGAAGCAGATAATATAATAGAAGAAAAGAAAGGCGAAGAGCCACCTGAGGGGAAAAAAGAGAAAAATTCTATAGAGGAAAATAAACTTATCAAAGAGAGAAAAGAGAAAATTATTAACTTTGTAAAACAGAAGTATAATTGGATTAGTTATGTTGTTTTAGCGATTATTGTTTGGATAGCTATAAGAATTAGAACAAGAAATCTCTCTGGTTTACGTGATGTGACTACTGGCGGATGGACTCTTGGTCCAGATCTGGATCCTTTCTTATTTCTAAGATGGGCTAAATACATTGTAGAAAATGGAACTCTTTTTTCTCTTGATATGATGAGAAATGTTCCGATAGGTTTTAATACTAAAGCTGAACTACTTCTCCACCCATATATGATTGCTTGGTTTCATAACATTGTTTCTTATTTTAAAGACATATCTGTAGAACAATCTGCTGCCTTATATCCTGTTTTCTTTTTTGCAATAACAGTAATAGTTTTTTTCTTTTTAGTAAGAAAGATATTTATTGATAAACTTGGGGAAAGAGATGCAAATATTATCGCCCTTGTATCTTCTTTTTTCTTAACTGTTCTTCCGCCGCTTCTACCGAGAACAATAGCAGGCATTCCTGAAAAAGAATCTGCAGCATTTTTCTTTTTGTTTATGTCTTTCTACTTGTTTTTATCAGCCTGGAAGTCAAAACATAAATATGGTAAATATATCTTGGCAATTTTAGCTGGGACGTCAACTGCTGGAATGGCTTTTATTTGGGGAGGATTTAATTTTATCTTTGTTATTTTATCCCTCAGTACTTTTATAGCGTTTGTTCTTGGTCAGGTAAACAAAGAAAAATTTTATATATATTCTATCTGGATATTTTCAGCTTTTATTATTATGCCATTGTTTAGCTCTAGGTATACTATAACTGGTTTAGTGAGCTCTGTTACTACTGGATTTGCCTTCTTAGTATTTTTGATTATGGCGATTCATCTTATAATATATGGCACGAAAGTTAAAAATTACTTTAAATTAAATAAACTTGAAAAAGTTCCTCCTCAAATAATCTCTCTTAGTGTGACAATCTTAATAACCATTATTTTCGCATCGGTATTTTTTGGTCCTACATTTATTTTTGACAGGGCTGATACTATCACACAAGTTTTGGTAAAGCCCACAGTAAGCAGGATTGGTGTAACTGTAGCAGAAAACAGGCAGCCTTACTTTAATGAGTGGTCTAATAGTTTTGGTCCTATTATAATAGGAATTCCTATTTTCTTCTGGTTATTTTTTATAGGTTCAATATATCTCTTTTTTAATATGGTTAAAGTTTTAAGGAAGAAAGAGAGATGGATTTTAACTTCGGGATATTTTGTTTTTCTTGTTGCGATTATATTCAGCAGATTCAGAAGTAATCATATATTAAACGGAGAGAATTTCACCAGTCTTTCTCTATATTTCATAGGGGTAATTATATTTTTGGGAATTATGGGATTTTATTATTATAAGTACCACATGGAAGGGCTTGGAGATAAATTTAAGAGTATAGATTTTGGCATGATATTTATTTTTGTTTTTTTCTTCTTTAGCATTGTCTCTGCAAGAGGAGCGGTAAGACTGATAATGATGCTTGTTCCATCTGCCTCTATAATTGTGAGTTATTTTGTGGTTTCTATATCTAGCAAAGCAAAAGAAATTAAAGATAAAGGTAGTAAATGGGTTGGTTGGTTTATAATTGCTATCATAATAATTTCTGTTATTTTCTCAGGTTATCAGTTTTATAAGATAAGCAATAGTACTGCTCAAGGTTACATACCCTCGGTATATAATCAACAATGGCAAAAAGCAATGTCTTGGGTAAGAGATAACACCCCAGAAAATGCTGTTTTTGGACATTGGTGGGATTATGGGTATTGGATTCAAACAATTGGACAGAGAGCTACTATTCTTGATGGAGGAAATGCGCAATCTTATTGGAATCATTTAATGGGAAGGTATGCCTTAACAGGACCTGATGAGATGCAAGCCTTAGAATTCTTATATGCTCATAATACAACTCATTTCTTAATTGATTCAACGGACATAGGAAAATATACTGCATTTTCTTCTATTGGAAGTGATGAAAACTACGACAGAAGAAGTTGGATCCATATTTTCTTGAAAGATAACACTCAAACCCAAGAAACAAAAAACTCAATAACTTTCTTTTATCGCGGAGGAAGTGTTCTTGATGAAGACATATTATATGAAGAAAATGATTCAAAAATATTTTTACCTGGGGGTGGAGCAGGAATAGGTGGAATATTAGTTGAAAGAGATAATTCAGGAAAATTATCTGGCCAGCCTTTAGGAATTTATATTTATCAACAAAACCAATATAACTTACCACTGAGATATGCATATGATAATGGCGAATTCATAGATTTTGGATCAGGCATTGAGGCAGGTATTTTCTTAATGCAAAAAATAGATGAGAATGCGGGGCAAGTGCAAATTGATCCTAATGGTGCTTTACTTTATTTAAGCAGGAGAACTGTTAAGTCCCAATTAGCAAAGTTCTATCTTTATAGTGAAGAAAATGAATTCTTCAAGATTGCTCACATAGAGAGTGATTTCATTATAAATAATCTAAGGTCACAAGGTCTTAATGTTGAAGAATTTGCATATTTCCGAGGATTTAGAGGTCCTATAAAAATATGGGAAATAAATTATCCTGAAGATATGGAATTTAAAGAAGAGTTTATAGATACTGCATACCCTGAATCATTGCAGATAGCTTAAGATGGTAAATTATATTTTGATGATTCCAATTTTAGTAAGTTTTTTTGTAACTCTGTTTATGATTCCAAGCTGGATAAAAAGGGCAAGAAAAGCAAATTTATTAGGAAAGGATATTAATAAATTTAAAAAAACAGAATTGCCAGAAGCTGGAGGAGTTACTGTCGTTACAGGTTTTGTATTAGGTTCATTACTATATATAGCATTGAATACATTTATTTTTAATACAAGCGAAAACTTTATTGAATTGTTCGCTCTTTTAAGCACAATATTATTGATAACGTTTATAGCATTTGTAGATGATATTTTAGGATGGAAAATAGGCTTAAGAAAAAGAACAAGGTTAATTCTTGTTGCCTTGGCAGCCATACCTCTGATAGTTATAAATGCTGGTGAGTCTGAAGTAGGAATTCCTCTTTTAGGAACAATTGATTTGGGTCTTATCTATCCTTTAATAATTATCCCTATAGGAATCATAGGAGCAACCACGACATTTAACTTTTTAGCAGGATTTAATGGTCTCGAAGCAGGGCAGGGAATTTTATTAATGTTTGCTGTAGGAATAGTAGCTTTCTTTATAGGCAGCCCATGGCTTACAATTATTGCTTTATGTATGGCGGCTGCATTACTTGCTTTTTTACTTTATAATTTTTATCCTGCCAAGGTCTATCCTGGCGATTCATTAACATATGCTGTCGGCGGTTTAATAGCTATTATTGCTATTTTAGGTAATTTTGAAAAAATAGCTGTATTCTTCTTTATACCTTATATAATAGAAACTGGATTAAAACTAAGAGGAAAATTAGTAAAACAATCTTTCGGTAAACCAAAAAAAGATGGGAGTTTAGATTTGGCTTATAAAAAGATTTATAGTTTAAATCATATAGCGATTTTATTAATGAAAAAACTAGGCTGGAAGGCAACTGAGAAGCGAGTTGTATATTTTATATGGGGCTTTCAGATTCTCATTATTATCTTAGGATTTATAATATTTAAAAATGGAATATTCTAAGGAGTGTTAAATTGAATAAAGGTTTATTAAAAGGAAGTATAATTCTCTTAATATCTTTTAATTTATTTAATTTTCTTAATTTTATTTTCAATATTTCCATGGCGCGCCTCCTAACTCTTGCAGAATATGGTGTCCTTACAACTTTAATCTCCTTAATTATCATTTTTGCGATTTTTAGTGAATCTATCCAAACAGTTTTATCAAAGTATACGACAAAAGAGAAAGTCAGGGGAAAACTAAAAAATCTTGCGAAAAAAGCTTTTCGTAAGGCAGGAACTATTTCAATAATAATTTTAATTATTTATCTCATAATTGGTTTATTTATTGCACAGTTTTTGAATATTAGTTATTCTTTGATTAGTTTAACAGGGATTATGTTGTTTATTTCCTTTTTCATACCTGTAACAAGGGGGATTCTCCAAGGCAGAAAACAATTTTCTTCTCTTGGAATAAATATGGTTTGGGAAGGACTTATTAAACTTGTACTTTCTATTGGGCTTGTAATTCTTGGAATAGGGGTACTTGGGGCTCTTCTAGGAATGATTATAGGCTCTGCCGGGGCTTTCTTAATTTCATTATTTAGCCTCAGAGATATTTTTATCACAAAAGAAAAAAAGATAAAAACTCCAGAAATATATACATATACAAAACCTGTCTTTATAACAACCTTAGCCATTGTGCTTTTTTTAAGCTTTGATATAATTCTAGCAAGAAGATTCTTTAGTCCAGACATAGTAGGAGTTTATGCTATAGGATCAACAATAGCAAAAATTATTTTTATTGGAACTCACCCAATAAGCAAAGCTATGTTTCCGATATCTAGTGAAACAAAAAAACCTAAAGATTCTCTTAAAGTATTAAAAAATTCTATTGCAATTTTAGTGGTATTAATAGCTCTAGCATTAGTTTTTATTTTCTTTTTTGCAGATTTAATTATCTGGCTCTTCGCTGGAAGATATATTCCTGAAGCTGCTAGCATACTTTTCTATTTGGCAATTGCAATGAGTCTCTTATCATTGACCAATCTAATCTTACTCTATAATCTTTCCCTTGGAATATTAAAATCATCTTGGCTTTTATTAGTTTTTATAGTAATTCAAGTTATTCTTCTCAGCGTATTTAACTCAAACTTAATTGAATTTTCATTTGCTTTAATAACTTCAGCAGCGGCTTTTCTATGGGGTGCTATATTCTTGCTAAAGAAGTAATTAGTTAATTTTATATGGTAAAATGAACTACTTTCAGCATGAGAAAAAAGCAGAAGAATTCACGTAGATTGTTTATTCCACTTGTAATTATAATAATCGTAGGATTAGTTATTATTTTTATATTGAATGATAATGAGATAGAGTCTACTGAAGAAAGTGCCGTTTCTATCGGAGATTCTAACTTTATCCAGGATGAGTTCCCTAATGCGGAAGGGTTGCATTGGGGCCACATGCCAGTTACTTATTTTTTCTCAAGGGAAGCCTGTGGAGTCAAACAAGAAAAAAGAATTATAGATGCTTTTAATATATTAGAAGAGAGAACAGAGGGAATTGTTTCTTTTAAAGAATTAGAGTCTGTTTCGGAAGTAAATATATACATAATCTGTATAGAAAAAAGTCAGAAAAGTATAGCAGAGGAACTTGATAGAACTGGGGGTGTTAGACGTTATGTAGCATATTACTACAACATAAGCAATATAATAACAGAAGCAGGAATTACTTTTTTCCTCGGGCCAGGAAAAATTCCTCATAGAGATTGTAATTTATTTCCTGATGAAGAAATTCGCAATATATTACTTGCCTCTGGTTTTGAATTAACCAATAAAACAACAAATCCTACAAATGAAACAAATCACATCTTAAGTGAGAATTTACGCCCGCGTCGTTGCCCATATGAAGTAAATGAAGATATTGTAGATAAACTAATAGATACATATAGTGAGTAAAGATAGAATTGTGTCCAAGTAGTCAAATAACTTTAAAAGGCCTCGCTTTTATAAATTTTAATGAAAACTATATCCATAATCATTCCAGCTCATAATGAGGAAAAAAGAATTGGGAAAACCTTAGAGTCTTATTATCATTATTTTGAAGCTCTTAAAAAAAATAAAATTTTAGATTATGAGATCTTGGTAGTAATAAATAACACTCGAGATAAAACTGAAGAAATAGTTAGGAGTGCTATTTTAAAGAATAAAAAAATTTCTTACTTAAATTTAGAGAAGGGTGGAAAGGGATATGCTATTATAGAAGGATTTAAAGATGCATTAAGAAGAGATAATGATCTAATAGGATTTGTAGATGCTGACCTCGCCACAAGTCCAGAAGCTTTTTACGATTTAGTGAAAAAAATAGATAATTACGATGGGATTATTGCTGGCCGTTATTTAAGGGGGGCGGTTATCAAACCTAAAAATACCTTTGCCAGAATAATGGCCTCACGAGTTTATAATATACTTATTCGCTCTATTTTTCTAATGCCTTATAGAGATACACAATGCGGTGCAAAGCTATTTAGACATAAAGCACTAGAAGCCGTAATAAATAATATTGGCATGACAAAATTTGCCTTTGATGTTGAGTTAATTTATAAAATAAGAAAGAGAGGTCTCAGAATAAAAGAAGTTCCAACAATATGGGCAGATAAAGGATATGCTACAATAAACTTCTGGCAGTCGGGTCCTTGGATGGCGCTTGCTATAATTAGGCTAAGAATTTTAAACTCTCCCTTAAGAAGATTTATAAGAATTTATGATAAATTAGTGGGGTTTGTTCCAAAATGAAAAAACTAAACTTTGGTTGTGGACCTGACATTAAAAAGAGCACTAAAAATGAAAAATGGATCAATATGGATATATTAAAACTTCCCGGTATAGATGTTGTACATGATTTTAATAAGTTTCCTTATCCTTTTAAAAATAATGAGTTTGATGTGGTCTATACCTCTCATGTTCTTGAACATATGGATGATTTAATTAAAGTAATGAAAGAACTAAAAAGGATATGTAAGCCGGGAGCTAAAATTATAATAAGAGTGCCACATTTTTCTTGTGGGGTCAGCTATAGAGATCCAACACATAAAAGATTATTTAGTTATTTTACATTTGAATATTTTACTGAAGATTGTTTTTATGGATTACCAAAATTTAAAATTGTTAAGAGAAAGCTTAACTTTACAAGATTGGCTTTTCCTTCATTAAATTATATTTTCAATCCCTTAATAAACATAAATCCTGCATTGTACGAAAGATTTTTTTGTTGGGTTTTGCCTTGTGCTGAATGCTTATTTGAATTAGAGGTGGTGAAATGAGGGCGAAGATATCTGTTGTGGTACCCATAGATCCGAGAAGGAAAACAGGGGTTGTAAGCAGTATAAAAAAGCAAAGAGATCCTTCCTGCATACCAATACTAGAAGCTGGTCCTAACACCTCTACGAATAGAAATAGGGGAGCAAAAAAAGCTAAAACACCAATAATCGCTTTCGCGAATATGCATACGGTATTGGCTGACAACTGGTCAACTAAAGTTATAGATTTTTTTGAAAAACACCCTGAAATAGATATTGTTGGCGGCCCTCATTTAACACCAAAAGGAGAAACTCGCTTCGGAAAAATTAGTGGGTATGTTCTAGGCTCTATGTTCGGAGCGGCAGAGTCGAGTGCTAGGTACAATGTTCGAAAGGAAATTCTAGATGCAGATGAAAAATATTTCACTGCTGCAAATTTAGCGTGTAAAAGAGAAGTCTTAGAAAAAGTTCAATTTGATGAATCCCTCTATCCCGGAGAAGACCCTAATTTTATAAAAGACGCTGTAAAAGCAGGATTCAAGGTAGCCTATTCTCCAGAACTTATAACCTACCAGCCAAGAAGAGCAAAATTAAAAGATTTTGTAAGGCAAATATTTTTTTATGCAACTGCTCGTCCTAAAAAAGAGACTTTTAAAGAAACCTTAGCAATGCCCTCCTATTTAGTACCTCCTCTATTTGTGATCTACCTTGCTTTTCTTCCAACTCTCTTCTTGTTAAATTTATTTTTCCTCGCACCCCTGATGCTTTATTTGATATTGGACATTTGGTTCTCTATCTATGAGGGAATGAAAAACAGAGATCTGCCGGCGATCTTTTTCCTTCCATTTTTATTCCCAATAATTCACATTACCTACGGATTAGGATTTATTTACGGGTTTATCGAACATATTAGAAAAAAACCACATTATAATCCATACCAATAAAATTTATAAAACCAAAGCCTTAAGTGGGTTGATAGATAAGATGAGAATAGTAGTCACAGGGGGATCGGGATTCATAGGAAGCAATTTTCTTAGATTTATGATAGAGAAATATCCTGAATATGATTTCATTAATTTTAGTAAAGGCCGATCAAGTAGATTAAAATATGTTGAAAACAAGGCAAATTATAAATTAGTAGAAGGAAACTTGTGTGATAAAAAGAAACTCCAAGGACTGCTAAAAAATACTGATTGTATTTTTCATTTTGCTGCAGAGTCGCGTGTCGATAGTTCTATTAAATTCCCTGAGAGAACCATAAGATCAAATATAGAAGGAACGAATTTTTTATTAGAAGCAGCAAAAAACAATAATGTAAAAAAGTTCATCTATTTCAGTACATCAGAGGTATATGGTGAAAAATTAGAAGGGTGTTTTAAGGAATCAGATAGACTCAATCCTAAAAATCCATATGCAGATTCCAAGGCTGCCGCAGAAGTTTTATCGATGACATATCACCACGCTTATGGGTTGCCAGTTATTATCGTAAGGACTTGTAATGTTTTTGGTCCATATCAAAATCCAGATAGAATTATTCCTAGGTTTATAACCAACCTGTTAAAAAATGAAAAAATACCCCTTTATGGAGACGGCTCAAACTTTAGGACATATATTTACATAGAGGATCTTTGTAATGCTTTAAACATACTTTTTAATAAAGGGGAGGTAGGAGAAGCCTATAATATAAGTACTTCTGATGAAATAACAAACATAGATCTAACAAGAAGAATATTAAAAAGATTGGGAAAAAGCGAAAGCTCTATTGAATTCGTTCCTGGAAGGAAATTAGATAACAGAAGATTTCTTCTTGACACGAATAAAATCCATTCTCTAGGATGGGAACAGAAGACAAAATTCGAAGACGCACTTAATAAAACAATAGAATGGTATAAGAATAACAAAAACTGGTTATCTAATTCTATGAACTAGTTTTTTACTTCTTCCCCCTAATTCCAGCAACTTCTTTATTTACCCTACTTAGTTCTTCTATACTTCCTGCATCTAACCACGTTTCGGATAGCTTACTCGCTTTTAGTGTGCCCCTTCTAATATACTCATTTTGAACATCTGAAATTTCTAACTCTCCTCTTGCACTTGGTTTTAGCGTGTCGATAATATCAAAGACACTTGGAGTAAACATGAGAACCCCTATAGAAACAAGGTTTGTCGGAGGAATATCTGGTTTTTCAACTATCTTTACAACTTTATCCCCTTCCATTATAGCCACTCCTGCTTTTTTCGCTTCTTCTGGAGTTGTTTCATAGAGAAGAATCCTAGCTTCTTCATTCCCCTTCTCAAATTCTTCTACAAAAGAATTAATATCTTCAAAAAGAATGTTATCTCCATTAACCGAAATAAATTTATCTTTTCCGATAAATTCTTTAGCGAGGCCAATTGCTTGTGGAATTCCTCCAGCCTCATCCTGCACCCTAAATGTAAAATTCACTCCAAAATCTTTTCCACTTCCCAATAACGCAAATATTGAACCAGCATGGTGTGTTCCAGTAACAACCAAAATATCTTTAACCCCTGCTTTTTTTAAAATTTCAATTGGATAATAAATCATTGGCTTATCATAGATAGGCAACAAATGTTTGTTAGTAACTTTCGTAAGAGGCAACAATCTTGAACCAGTGCCGCCTGCTAAGATAACTCCTTTCATGACAAACTACCTCCAAGTTTTTCATTTTTTACATATTCTTTTAAACACCTTTCTACAGCATCTTCAGAACTAGGAATGTCCATAAAACTCTCAAGTTTTCTAGTCGAGAGAACACAATTTGATCTTTTGGCTTTTGTCATCTTATCTAACTCATCTGAAGATATAGTTTCGAAATTTAAATCTTTCCCTGAAAATTCCTGATACTTCTTAAGAATCTCATCATGTGTAATTGCACCCTTGTTAACAACATTAAATATTCCTTTGTGTCCACCATGCATTAATTTTTTTGATATTTGTAATAAGTCCTGTACATAAGTAATCGAGTTTGGCATAACAAGGACTTTTTTATACCCGAGAAGTTTTGTTATTAGGTTTCTTTGATTTGGTTCATCGTCGAGTGGCATTCTTATCCTCAACTGTAAAACGTTATCAAAATCACCTAGGATCTTCTCAGATATTATCTTAGAGATACTGTAAATACTTCCACTAAAGTTTGGTTCATCTGTTTCGCTAAACCCCTCCCCACCCTTTTCTCCCTCATATTCACAGCCACTCCCTATGTGTACCATTGTCTTGCCTATTTCTTTAGATGCCAAAGCGAGATAGATTGGTGCTATAACATTAGACATAAAAGTGACAGTTTTATTGTCCTCACACCAGTCGACGTTTGGAACTCCTGTTTTTCCCATACAATTTATAACAAACTCTGGATCGTGTTTGGCTATTTCCTTTCTAGCATCTTCTAATGTTTCTATTCTTGTTTTTGAAACTAAACTATCATCTAAGAAATCTCCAAATTTATTTCCTAAATACCCATCTCCAAATATCAAATATTTTACTGTCATTATGATGTTCTCCTGTTTGGTGTGTTTTTTAGAGGCCCCCACCAACTCTCGTTGTTTTTATACCACTCTATCGATTCTGCTAGAGCCCCTTGGAAATCAAATCTTGGTTTCCAACCAAGGTCTTCTATTTTCTTAGTATTCACAGAATATC
This sequence comes from Nanobdellota archaeon, assembly GCA_022561055.1. Lineage (GTDB taxonomy): Archaea > Nanobdellota > Nanobdellia > Pacearchaeales > GW2011-AR1 > JADFRY01. The sequence goes on from JADFRY010000003.1 coordinate 94,305, forward strand.
TTAAATCATGTCCTAATCTATCTTCAACATGTTCTATGTGAGATTCATCCTTGCCCATTTGTTTTAGTATTTCTTTAGTCAATTCTATGTTCTGCAATTCATTGCTGCCACCAATATTATAGATTTCCCCAACATTTCCCTTGTGTATTATAAAATCTATCGCCTCACAATTATCTTGAACATAAATCCAGTCCCTAACATTTTTTCCCTCTCCATATAAGGGAACTTTTTTATCTTTAAGTAAATTTGTTACAAACAAAGGAATAACTTTTTCAGGGAACTGATAAGGCCCAAAATTATTAGAAGATCTTGTAATAATAATAGGCTGATTAAATGTCTTCATGCACGCTACACAAAGAAGCTCTGCGGCAGCCTTTGAAGCACTGTAAGGGGAAGAGGGAACAAGAAGGTGATCTTCCGAGGAAGATTCTTGATCAAAACCCAATGACCCATAAACTTCATCTGTTGAAATCTGGATAAATAGTTTAGCTTTTTTTTCTCTAGCCGTATCAAGTAGAGACTGTGTGCCTAAAACATTGGTCTGTATAAATATTCCAGGATTTAGGATAGAATTATCGACATGTGACTCGGCAGCAAAATTAACTAAGACATCCCCTTCTTTTAAAATATTGCCAATAGCTTTCCTGTCACATATGTCTTCCTGGAAGAATTGGTAGTTCTCTTTGTTTTCCAAATCAAAAAGATTTTCTTTATTTCCAGAGTAAGTTAATTTATCGATATTTACAAACCCATATTCAGGATATTTCTCTATCATAAATCTAAGAAAATTGCTTCCTATGAATCCCGATCCCCCTGTGACTACTATTCTCATTGAAATACTCTTTTTGATTAGTTAATAAGCCTTACTATGCTATGATTTATATATACATATAACCAGCTCAATAATTAGAGAAAGCAAATGAGACCAGAAATATCTATCATTGTTTGTACCTATAATGCACCAGATCTTGTTGCTAGATGCCTAAATTCTATCTTAAACCAGACCTACAAAAACATTGAGATATTGTGTGTTGATGGTATGAGTATTGATAAAACAAGGGATGTTGTTAAGAAGTATATGAAGAGAGATAAACGTGTCAAGTTGATTCTTAATAAAAACAGGCTTCCTGAAGGTAAGGGAAATGGAAAATGGCTTGGTTTTAAAAGAGCTAAGGGAAAGATTATAGGTGTTGTTGATCAGGATAACTTATTACAAAGAGAGGATTTAATAGAAAAAGTCTTAGAGATTTTTAAAAAAAATAAGGACTTAATAGGTATTTTAGGAGGATTAAAACACGACCTTTCTGATGAAAGAATTGTAAGATATGTTTCTCTTGTTGGAACAGATTCTTTTTTTGCTTACAGATCTGTGGACTTTATTAGGAACATAAGAAAACTAAAGTCTCATTCAAATATAGAAATCTTTCCTATGCAGGTAGATAATATGACAATGACTGGAGGCAACTGCTTTTTCTACAAAAAATCAGACTTAGAAAAGATAGAGGGTTATGAGAAAGACATAGTAACTGTAAGAAAATTGATTAAGTCGGGAAAGTCCAAGCTTATGATAATTCCTAATGCAACAAAACACTATGCAGAAAATAACCTTTTGACACTAACAAAGAAGAAATTCTTTTGGGGAAAAAAATTCCAGTTTAATAATGAAGGAGAATTCTCTTACCTTCCATCGACGGCAAAAGAACGTGTAGCTTTTATAAAAAATATTCTCTTTAACTTAACGATAATTCCGAATTTCTATTACTCCTCAAAACTGTTCTCAGAATCTAAAGACTTTATTTCCTTTACATTTCCTATTTTTGCGTTTCTAAATACATTAGCTTATGGTGTTAATTTTCTAAAAACGAAGTTTTAACTCCTAATTATCTCATAAATAAATACATCCTGCTTTACATTTAAAAGTGTAAATGTAATATCTTCATAGGTTTTAGATTGTTTAATATCTTGTTGCCCAGTTGAAAAATCTATCTTTGTGTCCATAAAAGGTATTTCCCAGGCTGATATTTGTCCGTTTTGATATCTAATTTGCTTCATCCATTCTGGATGTCCTGGTTCAGAGAAGGAAACAAATATGTATTTCACATCTGTATTTTCCCTTACCTTTTCTAGAAACTCTTCAAAAGTATAGTCTTTGCCTTCTACCCCTACTAATTGTTCTGGCTGGAGAACCTTTCTTTCAGAGTAATAAATTGTCTGAGGAACTGGCTGACTTATTATTATATCATCCTCGGTAGAGATTCCCTTAACATATAAACTAGCTTCTCTAAGTCCTTCAAAAGATCCTGCCCTATTTTTTATAATGCTGTCTGCTTGTTGTATTTGAGAATAACCACCAACACCTATCAAGGTAATGATTAGTATGACAGCAATCACTTTATTATATTTTTTTATGTAATTACCAATAACAAGAGTTCCTCTTGATATACATATAAATGCCCCAAGAACTAAAGGTAAATACCACCTAGGCTCACCAAAAGAATTCTGTGCTCTTAAGAAAAAGATAAAATACGCAAGTGTAATAATTATTGTTATAAGCATAAAAATATCTCCTCTTACCTTTCCTCTTTGAATCTTTCTGATATGGCCAAAAGATAAGAAAACACTGAAAATCAACACAGCAACACCAATCCAAAACAAATAGAATAGGAGGTTACTTAAAAAACTGCCAAAAATAAAGTATGACTTGAAAACATCAAACGGAAGTAGAGTTATTGGATTTTTTGTATTAATGTATGTTGCTGCTACTCCGCCTATTTTGGAAGTGAAGATAAATTTCTCTACTATAAAGAAGAAAACTGCGAAAACACCTAAACCAATCCAGTTATACTTATCCTTAATAATGTCTTTCCAATTTCTTGTTGATAAAACATAAAACAAAAAGAAAAATCCGAATAAGAAATATCCTCTCCTAATGGTATAAGTAAGGACGACTAAGAAAATTGTTATAGGAACGGCCCATTTAGGATCAATTTTTCCGAAAATCTTTTCTTTCCTTTCATATCCTTGCCAAAAAACGTAAATTGCTAAGAGTCCTACTAAAAGTCCTGGAACACCAAGATGAAAACGCATGCTATTAAATAAAACAACCCAAAAAGTTGCCATTAAAAAAGAGGAAATTAGAGCAATTCTTTTATCACTATATAAAAGGTTAACTAAAAAATATGTTAAAATTACAAGCAAAATTGAAGGGACTATTTCAAGCATGAACTTTGTTGCTGCTTCTGAGAATCCAAATAAGAAAAACAGTGAAATAATAAATGGAAAAATAGAGTTGTGTTGTGGTGTTACAATCCAATCTGAATTAAATCCAGCTAAATTTTTTGCATAAGCGAGATAATCTGCTTCATCCCACCAGATTGGTTGATTGCTTGTTAAAGTGAAATAATATAATCTAATAATAATTGCAAATATCAAAATCCCAATAAAGATAAGATTATATGGGTTTTTTAGCCAGTTTTTTATTTTCTTTTTTCTTTTTTCAACTCTTTTTCCAACAATTTCTTGAGATTCTTCCATTAATTTAAGGAGAAAGTGAGGTTTTTATTTGTTGAGGTTTTAATTTTATAAAGCTGATAAAACTTCTTCAACAGATATACTATTTACTAATTCTTCATTATATTGATCTTGTTTTTCTGGAAAGAAATCATAAAGCATTGGTGAAATTATTTTTTTTAGAAAGCCATAACCTTCTATCTCGTGGGGAGTTGTGCAAAAGAAAAGGCAAATAGTTGGTTTTTTTAAAGCAATAGATATATGGAGGGCAAGACTATCTGAACATACAATTTTATCACATAAATTAACTAATGCTGCAAATTCTCTATTTGAGTTGTAAGGATTATTTTGATATACTTTTATATTGGAATCTTCTAGTTCTTGAAGAAATTCGGCATGTTGATTTATCTCATCAGGACCTCCAAATAAAATAACTTCATATCCAAGTTGTTTTACCTTAATAATAAATTCTTTTATTTTTTCTTTTGACCATGCTTTTGAAGGCCATCTTGGACCTGTACCCATATGAATTCCAATTAATTTTTCCTTATTGATACTATTATTTTCTAAAAAATCCTCTGCAAATTTTTTATCTTCATCATTCAAGTAAATTGGGCAGTATTCTTTATTATAAGGAAGTGCTGCAGCTCCAGACATCATTTCCTGATATGTTTTTCTATTTGTCTTTTTGAGATCATCATCAAATAAAGTGTTAAGATAATACTCTGCGTTAAGATTAAAAGCTGTTGGATAGCCAGAGTCAGAATAAAATCCATATTTCTCATCAGCCTTAATTTCTTTTGCCAGCTTTGTCGCTTCTTCTTCTATATCAAAATTATATAAAATATCAAATTTCTCAGTAGTGTGAAAAGGAATGGCTAGAACTTTACTTATAAGTGGATGATTTTGAAGTAAATCTGTTATGTTTTGTTTTGTAAGCCAGTAAATTTCTGATTCTGGATATTTCTTCTTTAGCGCGGGAAGAATTGAAAGTGTCCTGACTACGTCTCCTTTTGCACCTAATTTTATAATCAATATCTTTTTTACCATGCGTTAGGAAGAATCATAGGTTTTTTAAAGGTTATTAGAAAGTTAGTATGTTATGAAAATCTACATAGCAGGGAAGTTTTGGACAGAAGGAGAGAAAGAGATATTAAAGGAAATAGACTCTCTTTGTAAAAGTATTGACCTTGATACCTTTCTTCCTCATAGAGATGTTGGAATTGCACAGAGCATTGAAGATGTAGAAAGAATTTTTAATGGGGATATAATAGAAGGATTTAAAAATATTGATTTGGTTATTGCAACTTTAGATGGCTTACATGTTGGGGCAGGAACTGCTTGGGAATTAGGGTATGCTTATGCAAAAGGTATTCCAGCTATAGGTCTAAAAACAGATGAATCGGTTGAAGAAGCTTTAGATTACTTGAGCGCTATTTTGATAGGTTCTATGCCAGTAGTAAGATCGATGGAAGAGTTAAAAATGAAGTTAGAAGAATTTAAGAAAACTAATCTAAGGGCTTAGTTGACTCTATCTCTGTTGTTCGCCAGCCATCTTGATAACCTTTATTTTGTCTTAACTCTTGAAACGCCTTAAAATAAATATATAATCTGGCAGGATATAATTGGAGGGTCCAGAAAAATTCTCTAAAATTTGTAGGTTGTCTAATAGCAAAAAAAGCTCCTTCTTTTATCTCATTTAATAATGATTTGGTTCTTAACATATCTGGAGCCATTTTATTAAGATTTTCATGGGCTTTTATATTTCTAATTTTTTGATTCTTCCAGTCGTGCCAATTTTCTGGATTTTTAACATAAACTTCTACCTTTGGTACATAAACAATTTTATATCCTTTTTTCCAAAATAAATAAGGAATTATGGCATCTTCTGAAGTCTCAAGAGGAAAATCCAAAATAACTCCTTTACGTATTGCAAATAAATAACCTGAGCATTCGAAGAATTGTTTTTGTTCTGAAAGATTATTTCTAAACCTATCAATTCCTTGAAAAGCAAGATGAGCCCAGTAATGATACTTGTTATCTTTGGGATTAATAGTGATTGGTCTTCCTGTAACGCAACCAATTTCTTTGTCTTTGAAAGCTTTCATCATTTCTGATACGGCATTTTCTGAAACATAAACATCTCCATCTGTTAAAATAAAAATATCATCTTTATTCTCTGAAGCAAGTTCCTGAAATAAAATATTAAGAGCGTAACCTTTGCCTTCTCCAGGATCAAGAAAAAATTTAACTTTTTTTTGTTCATTTTTGTGTAGGTTTTGTTTTAAAAATTTTTCAGTTTCTGGAAAAGGGTCTACAACAATGATTTCATAATCTTGTTTAATTTTTTGGTCAAGAAAGGTTTTAACCGCTCTTAAAGTTGATTTGGGCTCTTTATATGAGGTTATAATTACATGAATCATCTTATTCTTCTCATTAAATAATTTCGAAAGGATAGTCATCTGGCCTTATTATTATAATTCTCTCTCCATGTTCTGTTTTTGCCTCTATTCTACATTTCCTTTTACCTTGTTTTTCTCTAATAGCAGCTTTGCCTGCAACTTCAGAAATTTCAATTTCCTCAACAGTGGCTTTTTTGCCTGCTATTTTTATTTTATCTCCTTTCTTCAGGTCTTTTGCTTTCTTTTTCATTACTTAAAGTTTATAGAGTAAACTTATAAACCTTATTATTCCATTAAAATAATGAAAACCTAAAAAATCTTTCTAAATTTAAAGATTTTCTGGTCCAAAAAATTTAAAATGAAAAATAAAAGAAAATTTTTTAGGAATGCTATAATTTTGTGCTCTGGAGGAGTTGATAGTGTTACAACTGCCTATTATGTTAAGAAAAGACTAAATTATAAGGATTTGATAGTTTTATTTTTTGATTATGGGCAGAAGTCTATAAAGGAAGAGAAAAAATGTTCTAAAGTCTGCTCTAGAAAAATTAGTGCGAAATTTGTTGAAATGAAATTACCAGAATTAAAAGATATCTCTAATTCTCTTATTAATAAACAAGGAAATATAAAGAAAGTTAAGAGAAAAGAACTTAAAGATACAAAAAAAGAAAGCTTAAAATGGTATGTGCCATATAGAAATGCTATATTTCTTGTTTATGCACTAGCAATGGCAGAAGCTCTCTATATGAAGAAAAAAAATAAATATGATATTTTTGTAGGTTTTAAGTCAGAGGGAAGAGGAGGATATCCAGATACAAGTCAAGGATTTCTTAATTCTATAAAAAATCTTACTAAGTATTCAGAAGCCGGGAATTATAATGTTAAGGCGCCATTAATGAACAAAGATAAATCAGATTTAATTGTTTTAGGAAAAAAATTAGGAATCAACTTTGGAGATACATTTAGCTGTTATATAGGGAAAAATAAGCATTGTGGGTATTGTTTAGCTTGCAGATTAAGACAAGAAAGTTTTTATTGGGCTAATATTAGAGATCCTACTAAATATGGAAGAAAGATGAAAGATTTTAGACTGGCTAAATAATTCTATCTATTCCCCTTTAAAATGTCTTTGTAAAGCTCTATAGTCTTTTTAGAAATAATATCCCAGCGATAGGCTTTTGAGCGCTTTATATTATCTTTAGATATTCTATCTCTAAGTTTTTTATTATCTAATAATTCTATTACTCGTTTCTTAAAACCTTGATTATCTCCATATTTTACTAAAAACCCATTTTCCGGTTGTTTCATTTCGTAAGGGACTCCATTAACAGGACTTGCCACTATTGGGTTTCCAGAGGCCATTGCTTCAAATAATGTTAAAGGAAGACCTTCCCTATAGCTCGGCAAAACAAAAACATCTGCCGCCTGATACATTTTTATTATTTCTTTTCTATCACGAGTTTCGGGAAGCAATATAATTCTTTTTTCATTTCCTATTTTTTTTCTTACTATTTCCCTCATTCCTTCATCAGGTCCTCTAATGACAAAAGTAACATCTTTTCTTTCCTTAAGAATAGAATGTGCAATTTCTACAAATTTTTCAGGGCCTTTTGTGATGTTAAGCCTTCCAAAGAAAAGAACTAGTTTATTTTTAATATTTAGTTTTTTCTTGAAATCGTTATTTTTTATTTTAATAAAGAATATCTCACCCATGCCATTTGGTATTACAACTATCTGGTCTTTCGTTGAGCTATATTTTTTAATAAAATTGATTTCCCAAGGAGTTATTGCTATAATTTTATCTGTAAATTTTAAGGCTATTCTGCTTATAATATTGTAACTAATTAAGATTCCTAATTTCCCAGGGAGGGATCTAAAAGCATCTGTCCATGGACAATGCGTTGTATGTATATGTGGAATACCTTTTATTTTAGATGCAAAGGCGGCAAGTACAAAATGTACATGACCAAAAACATGACTATGAATTATATCAAAATCTTCATTCAGTAGTCTGAGAAATACTGATGGCCAGATAGTTGCAAAATTAGCTATTCTAAAGATATGTTTACATCTGTGCACATAAATTCCATCAATAATTTCTTCTTTTTTCTTGACTCTTCTTTCCTTATCCCAATCAGAAGTAAAGATATGAACTTCATTTCCCGCTGCAAGCTGTCTTTTTGCTAATTCTTCTACAACTTGCTTTACACCACCAATAGCCGGAGTATAAAATGGGCAAACATGTGCGATTTTCATGTAAAAAAGCAGATAATCTTGGTTTATAAGGGTTTATATAAAAACTTCTTCTAAGTTTTTTATCCAGAAAACAAATAGCCTGTATAATATTTAATTTTATTTTCTGTATACAGAAATCTTAATATCTCTTTTATATTCTTTTGGAAGCTTAATTTTATTTATTTCTGAGACAGCTTCTTTATCTTCATTGTAATTTTTTAAAATTATTTTTTTTATTATTTCAAAATTATATTCCATAACTTCCATCAATGATTTGGCATAACTTTTATCTATCCAACTGGCTGGCAACAGTATGGCTCCTTTCTTATATGGATGTAGTTTTTTATAAGCCTTGTGTCTTTTTTCTCTGTTAGCTTCGAATACAAATAAAATATCTGATTTTGGTAACTTTCTGATTATTTTTTGGATATTTTCTTCAGATGACTTATTTTGGAGTATCATGAAAAGACTCTGAAATGAGAATTCATCTATAAAAATTCTTTCTTTCTCATTTTTAATTTGCTCATATTTAGACAAAACAAAAGCAAGATAGGAGTTCCTCATTATTAAAACCTTTAATTTTTTGTTTAGAGAAAGCCTATCTATAGTTAAATGATTATTATTTAATATATAAAAAAGATAAATAGTGTTAATTGGGTGTCTAAGTAAATATTTTAGCAAATATATGATCTTTATAAAAGAGGATATTTTTTCTGTTTTCAGTACTAAATATCTTTCTTCTTCAAGTTTTCTTTTGAGATAGGATTTCCCTGTATTGGAGAGGCCAAATAATTCAATCATCATTTTCCATAAATCTTGGAAATCCATTACCTTTATAAAATGTTATCATTTTCCAGCTTAATGACAAAAAGTTTTGTAAGAAATTTATTTGACGATTTTAATAAAAAAAAAGTAAATTATTGTGTTAGAGGCAAGTACAAACATCTTCCAAAAACACTTAATTGCGGAGATGTAGATATTCTTATAACAAAAAAAGATTTTAATCTGGCAAGGAAAATAATTAAAAGCAAGGGATTTGTATTTTATCCTTTCACTCAACCTAACTTATTCTATTATTATTATGACAAAGACCTTGGAATGATACATTTAGATATTCTTTTAGCTGATAAATTTCCTAAAATAAAAAAATATAAGAATTTTTATATTCCTTATGATGGGAAGCCAATACCTAATAAAAAAAAGCTTAGTCAAATAATTTATACAGGGATTAGAAGAAGACTTTATTATTTATTGAGAGGAAGAGTGATATGTTTTGAGGGCCCTGATGGAAGTGGAAAAAGTACTTATGCAAACGCAGTATATGAAGCATTAAAAAGGCATGGTTTAAAAAAAGAGTTAATTCATTTTGCTACTCCTTTCTCAAAAGGAAAAAAACCCTCGGCTCTAAAGCGACTATATACCAGAACTTATTCTATTATTAAAACTTATAAAAATAGAATTCTAGGAAGAATTACTATAACTGATAGATATATTTATCTAACTTTCAGAAAGAGCAATCCTTTTTTAAGAAAATTTCTTTTATTTTTGACTCCAACTCCCGATATAGTTTTTGTAATGAAAGCTTCCCCTACAACAATAAGAAAAAGAAAAAAAGGTCAAAGGGATCGTTTAAGTATTGAAATGATAAAAGAATTATATAATTTATATGAATCTATATCTAGAGCTAAATTAATAGATACTGAAAAACCAATAGAAGAAAATATGCATTATATAGTTAATGATATTTTAAAGAAAATATAAAATTATGATAAAGTCTTTATTCTTTTTCTGTATTCTATGTAGATAAAATATGAGATAATCGCAAAGACTATTCCGACAGAATCAAGAAATACATCAGATATTGAAGTGTTTCTACCAGGAACAAAAAATTGATGTAATTCATCAGAAATTCCATATGTTACTGATAATATAATAACTAAAAAAAACAATCCAGTGTTTTTACCTCTTACCATTGAAATGGATAGAAATAAAGCTAAAAAGAAAAATGCAACAATATGATAAAGTGTAGGATAAATACTTATTCCTCCTCCAGGCACGCTAGGCTCAAATTCTATAGAGGAGATATAAAATATCATTACTACAATAATTAGTGTAATTATCCAAGATAACTTGTTGTGTTTTTCGAACCAAGAGATCATCATTTCCTCTTAAAATTTTTCTTCATTACTTCGAGTTTTTGTATTTTTTAATACCTTCTTTCTTTTCTTTAATCATTTTATCTTTTTCAGGTAGCCATTTGGATTGAATGTCATGTAAAATTTTTCTTTAGTTTTGTCCACGACAAAATCTTTATTCCCTTTCAAGAACTCTTTAACCGCTTCCATGGGGCCCGGACCATAATTAGGCATCACAGGATGGCCATTAAGTTGAGTATCCTCAACTATCAAATAATTCCCTTTTGTAACAAATTTGTCATATATTCTTAACTCGTTGAGGACGTGCTGTTTGGTATGATTCGAATCTAGGGTAACCATTACTTTATCATTTTTTCCGATTAAACTTTTAATTTTTTCTATAATTTCTTTAGAAGTTGATGAACCAATTAGATATTTTATTCTTTTATGCTGAGGCAGACTTTCTGTATCTTTAGTATCTATCGTTATAACTTTCCCATTCTTTACTAAATCACACATAGAAGCTAAGAATAAAGCACTTCCTCCTTTTAATGTTCCGCATTCTATTATTACATCAGGTTTTATTTTAAAAATAATCTCCTGATAAATCCAAAGATCTAATGGACACTTCTTTGTTATGGTACCCAACCAAAATGTATTGCCCCAAGTTTTACCGAAACGATGAGAATCGAAGTAAAGTTTATGAAATTGGTTTACAACATTTCTTTCTTTTTTTGGAATAATATATATTCTACTATAAATGAGGTCTCGAAATTTTGCTATCTCACTTTTTAACAGTTGTAAAGATTTTTTTACCATTATAAATTTAGTTCCGTCTGATACACTTTTAAAGTTTTGCTTTTCTTGCTGTGTTATATGATTAGACTATAACCTTGAATAGCCTAAAACAATAATATTTTTATACAAAACTATTCTACTTAAGAAATTTATAATAATATGAGGCTTTTAATTAGAAGATTCAGAAAGCAAGCCAACTAACTTATCTTTAATAACTCTGTTAGCCGCTAAAATCACATCGGGTCTTCCATCAGTGAGTTTTCTATCCCCAAGATCTCTGCCTTCAAAATCAACTGAATATCCTCCGGCACCATTATTTATCCAATAAAGAGGAATAAGATTACCCATATCCTCATTCAATGTCACATGCGCAACACCTTGAGACTCGAAACTTTCCGAACCAAATCCCAATTGATTCTTAAGAAAGCTACCAATATTTCCATATATTCTCCATAAATCAAAAGCTCCTCCTTCATTTCTATTAATTAACTTATTAAATGATCTTACATCCCTCACTTCAGT
>JADFRY010000004.1 GCA_022561055.1 Nanobdellota archaeon
TTCCAGAATTAGTTTCAACTGGAATTACTAATCTAAGCATAAATACAGAAATAAGAAATAACTCTGCTTTCGCTAATTCGACTGCTTTGTCTGCATTAAATGTAACGGCAAATATTACATTTTATGGCATGCCAGGAACATTTACAGACCCTGTAATTTTAATAAATGGCACATCTATATGTGATACTACAACTTCTCCTGCTTGTAGTAATTTCACTAGCTTGAATGCGGCTACTGTAATATTCAATGTCAGTTTTTGGGATGTCCTTAATTATACTATCGGAGAAAGACCTGATGGAAATAACGCCCCTCAAATAACTCATGTTTATAATGATACCACTCAACTCGCATCTGGAGTGACATTAAATGAAGGACCATCTTCGACTACTTTAGTCATTAACTTTTCTGTCAATGATGCAGAGGGCATTGGAGACCTAGACAATAGTACGGCAACACTAAACATCACGAGAAGCGGAGAGCCGGTAAGATTTAACAATACATGTTCTCAAATCTCGAGCCAAGCATCTGGAAATAATGCAAACTATTCTTGTGAAGTTATTGTTTATTGGTTCGATCTAGATGGAGAATGGTTGATTAATGCTAGTATAAAAGACTCGGCAGGTGAATTTGCCAATAATAATACAGAAGTATTTAACATAAACTCTTTAACAGCATTTGTGTCAGGGCCGGGAAACTTGACATTCGGTGGTATAAACACAGGGGACATAAATGTAACTTCGACTAATGACCCTCTTTTGATTAATAACACTGGAAACCAAGATTTTGCAGATGGGAGCATAGAAATTAATGCGACAGATTTGATAGGTGAAGAGAATCCTGCATTCGCTCTCTGGTCTGGAAACTTTTCTGTTGGAAATGTTTCAGACGGTTCAAATGCAGAATGTAATTTTGGAGGCAGTGGAGGTGATTCTGCTCCTAATGCGACGAGGATGAATTTCACACATGCAGGAGGAAACTTTGTAACAATAAAGCTAGCAAATCTTTCTCGTGGAAACTTCTCGGTAAATGACGGCCAGACAGGACAAGAAGAGTTATTCATTTGTTTATTGCAAGTCGGTTCAGAAATAAGTGCGCAACCATATTCTACTGCTAGTCAAGGAGCATGGACAATTAGGATATTATGGATAGGTCCATTGCTAAAGATATTATTCCTTGAAGGAATTGGCTCTGGAATACTATTGGCTGCTGTTATTACAAGGAAGAAGAAGAGAAAGAGTATAAGGGATGATAAACTAGATAAAGCAGTTAAAGCATTAACTCTTCTAATAGATGAATTAAGAGATAAATATGGCTTAAGCAAGAAAGAAACACTTGACCTTGTTATTAAAGAACTAGCAGAAAAATACAAAATAGGTAAGAAAGAATTAATTGAAGTTCTTGAATTAAGAATAAAAGAAAATATTCCATCGACAATCTTTAGTAAGAAACTTGGAGGCTTAGAAGCAATAGTCAAGTATATGAAAGAAAACTTAGGAATGAGCTATAGTGAAATTGCAAAACAATTGGTGAGAGATGATAGAACAATATGGACATCTTATAAGAAAGCAACAGAAAAGCAACCTGAAGCATTAGAAGTTAAGGAAACTTCTACATTCTTCCCAATTGAAATATTCAAGGATAGGAATCTTACTGTATTAGAATCTATTGTTGTATACTTAAAAGAAAAAGGTCTTAGGTATAGTGAAATAGCTAAACTGCTTGATAGAGATCAAAGAAATATCCAGACTATTTACTCAAGGGCAATAAAAAAATTACATAAAGGGGAGTAGAGAAATATTTAAAAAGAGTCAATGCCTAAAAATATAATCGATTACTATTAAAAAAGAGTAAGATGCAAAAAACAAAGAGAGGTATTTATATTATTATGTGGGCGGTATTTTTAATATTGCTAATAAGCTCTTCCGTAGATGCTGGGTTTTTTTCTGATATTTGGAATAAAGTAACAGGGCAAGCAACGTCTGGAGCTGATATAAACATTACGGTAGGTGCTGGCGGAACTGCTCCTCAAATAACTTTTGTTTATAATCTGACTCCTGAATTATTATCTGGAATAACTTTAACAGAAGGCCCGGCTTATACGGCCTTTTATATTAACTTTAGTGCAAATGATACAGAAGGGGCTACTAATTTAGATGCTAGCACAGCAAGATTAAATATTTCAAGAGCTGGTGAGGCAATAGTACATAATAGTACATGTACATTGCTTGTGTCGGATGGAGTTAATGCAAACTTTTCCTGTCTTATTAATACTTCTTGGTTTAGTCAAGCTGGAGTATGGACAATTAATGCTAGCATTACTGACCTTGGTAGCAATACTGTATATAGTAAAAACAGCACTTATAGTGGTGCTCTTTTAGGTACTGGTACTGCAGAAATTACTATAAACTCATTAACAGCGTTTGTGTCGGGTCCAGGAAACATAACATTTGCTACTATAGCCGGAGGAGATGTAAATACAACATCTAATAATGACCCTCTCCGACTTAATAATACGGGAAATCAAGACTTTGGTGATGGTTCTATGGAAATAAATGCAACTGACCTAATTGGAGAAGTAACAAGTTCAGAAGCACTTTATTCTGGGAACTTTTCTGTTGGAAATGTAACTGGCAGCAATGAAGAGTGTAATTTTCAAAATGTATCAACAACAAGAATGAATTTCACACATGCAGGAGGAAATTTTGTGACATTAAAAACAGGAAACATGTCAAGAGGAAACTTTTCATTAAATGATGGCCAGACAGGACAAGAGACTTTATTCTTCTGTTTATTACTTGCTGGAACAGAACTAAGCCAGCAATCATATTCCACAGCAGTGCAAGGAGCGTGGACAATAAGAGTAACATAAAGTTAAAATAGGAACATAATATTGTAAAATATATAAATAAAAATGTCAACCAAAACAAATCAGAAACAGATAATTATTAGCATGAAAATAGGAATAATTCTAGGAGTATTTATTCTAATTTTCAGCAGTTCTGTGCTTGCTTTTGGGGTGTCTGCGCCTCCTGGGTACAAACAGATTGAACTTTATCCAGGTCAAGTAAGCGAGCTTAGATTCGTCATACAAGATGGCGGAGCAACAGGAGATACTACTGCAAAAGTAGAGATAATGGAGGGTTCTGAAATTATAGAGATAACAGATTCAGAAAATACTTATATCATACTCCTAGGAAAAAAAGTTTCAGTCAATACTAGAATAACTATCCCAGATGATGCAGCAGTGGGCACTATCTACAACGTAAGATTAAGCTTTAGTACAGCAGCAGGAAAGGGAGGGTCAGGACTTAGTTTTGGAAGTTCTATAATACAAGCTTTTGTCGTGAATATTGGTGAAGAACCACCGCCACCACAACCTGCACCACCAGAAGAAGCACCTGCAGAAGTCCCAGGTGAAGGAATAACATCTACTACAACTACTTTCATGGTATATATAATAATTGGAATTATAATCCTAGCAGTAATTTTCTTAATCATGTGGATGATAAGAAAAAAATCAAAAGCAAGAGAGATTCAAACTGCCCAAGTTAAGTAAAAAACAAGTGTAAAGTGAACCTCTTAGCGTAATATCTATGTAATTAAAGCTTACCATTTAATTCATTTGAAAAATAGGGCGTCTAATACTTTTTGGATATTTTTATTTCTGAAAAAATAGTAACAGAACAATTTTGATAGAGTTGTTAGTGGTAGGTTAGTAGTTAAAATGTTACTTTACAAAATGGATTTAACAACGAGGGCTTGTAGAAAGTTTCCAAGCCAAATCCCTAAAATTTTGCCATTTTGATACATTAAATATCACAAAGTCCTTCTTTTTTCATTTACTTCCCATATAGCCAACAATAAGAGAACTTTTAAATATCACGTCCTGCTTTTTATTGCATGAGGTGGAAAAATCTTTTTTTTATTGTATTGTTATTTCTTTTATTTCTAATAGTTACTAATATAGATGTTCTTGCCCAGATAACTGGAGAGACTGTGACAGGAGAAGCAACTTCGAGTGTGGGTATTTCAGTAACTGTTGAAAATCCGCTACCTACCCTGACGATAATAAGCCCAAAAAATGAAACTTATTTTACTAATGAATCTCTTTTATTGAATTTTACATCATCTAATGAGAGAACAGTTTGGTATAATTTAGATAAAGGAACCAATATAACAATAACTTCTTCTATATTCTTTAATACCACCGAAGACAATCATACTTTATATTTATTTGCAAACAACACCGATGGAAATGAAACAGCAAAAAATGTAACTTTTAGTATTAATATAAGTCTATTCACGATTTTATACACCGAATATAAGGTCTCTAACAAAGGAAACTCAACTAACTTTAATATTTTTTCATTTCAAGAGATACAAAATTTATCTGACATTGTCTTAGAAAATGCAAAATATGGAAAAATGGACTTTAATGGTACGATTAATCTTACAGATAACGCTGATACTTCTGATAATACACTTGATCTTGACGCTAATACGAATATATCATTTAACAGAATTGAACTGAATGCCACAGCCATACTAAATTTCAATGTATCTACTACTTTAACACTTTATAATTTAACTTTTTCTGACCCTAGAATATTAAAAGATGGTAATGTATGTCCTTCAACTATCTGTACAAAGGAAAGTTTTTCTGGTGGAAATTTAGTATTTAATGTAACAGAATTTAGTATTTATTCTGCTGAAGAAACTCCTGTAGCCGCAGCCCCTTCTGCTGCTGCTGCACCTTCTGCAGGCAGTAAGAAACCAGCTAAAAACTTTGAATTTGATAAAAATAGGATTCAAGTTTCTTTATTCCAAGGAGAAACTAAGAAAGAGGAGATAGTAATAAGAAATAAAGGTAGAGAAAAATTAAGTATGACTTTAGAAAGTTTAGGAATTAATGAGTTTATAAAAATGAGTGAAACAAGTTTTGATTTAGAATCTGATGAATCCAAAACAATAACTCTAGAATTTACTGCTAGAGAAGATACGATTCCTAATTTGTATCTTGGAAAACTTATTATAAAAGCTAACGGTATAGAAAAAGAAATTCCGATTGCAATAGAAGTTGAATCTAAGGAAGCTTTATTTGATGTTAAAGTAGAAATACCACTAGAATTCCAGACAATTCTTCCTGGAGAAGAATTGTTTACTAATGTAGAAATCTTTAATTTAGGAGCTCTTAGAGGAGTAGATGTATTTGTTGAATATGAAATAAGAGATTTAGATGGTCAAGTAATACTTACAGAGTCAGAAACTGTGGGAATAGAAACGAAATTAGATTTAATCAAGAGTTTCTATATTCCAGAAGACATTGAATTTGGACAATACATATTTTATGTAAGGATAACATATGATGAAAAAGTAGCTAGTGCAAGTACATTTTTTGAAGTTGGTAAAAAGCCTTTTTTTACACAAGAAAATATAAGTCTAATAATAACAGCAATAATAATGATTATTTCAATATTTATATTTTTAATTTTATTTTTAAAACATCATAAAGAACATAAAAAATTATTAAGAGAACATGAAAAAATTAGGGCAGAGTATAAAAAAATTGTGAAAAAATAAAATCACATCTCAATCACAACACTTTCTGGTTTTGCTCCTAATTCATCGAGTGCTTTTTTTACATCAACGATGAATTGCATTGGGCCGCAAATGTAAAAGTTTTGTGAAAAGTCATTAATATGTTTTTGGAGGAATTCTTTATTAATTCTGCCATGTTCATAACTGTTTTTCTTTTCTCTAGTTAATATGAAAATAGCATTTTCTCCTAACATTTCTTTAAACTCTTTTTCTAAAATTATATCTTTTGAAATTTTATTTGAAAATAGTAGTTTATTTCCTTGTAATTGATTTTTTTCTCTTAAATCTCTAAATATTGCAATGAAGGGAGTTATACCTGCACCTCCTGCAATGAAAACTCCAGGACCTTTATAACTTATTGTTCCCCAAATATCTCTGAGAATTAATTGGTCGCCTGGGTATAATTTTCCTAATTGCTCTGTAACACCATTATGTTCTGGATAAATTTTTATTGTGAACTCTAAAACCTTATCTTCATTTAAAGAAGAGAAAGTAAATGGTCTTTTTTTATTTTCCCAAGATGACTTGTTTATTGAGAGTTCTGTTGCCTGGCCTGGTTTAAAGATATAGTTCTCAGGTTTTTCAACTACAAATCTTTTTGTGTCATGCGTGACAAATTCTGTCATTAGGATTTTTGAGATGTATTGCATTAATTGAAGAAAAATATACGGTTTAAGTAGTTTTTGTTAAAATAAATTATTAAAGGGATTATCAAACCGAAGCTCAATAACCCCAAATATCTCAACCGAAGTCGAGATAACCCAACTTAAGTCAACCGAAGTCAACTTAAACTAAGTAATTAAAGAAGAATTATACGGTTTATAAACCTTTCTATTTTGTTATCACTCAATAATTATTACATTATTCCCCTATTACCTTAATCAAGACTCTTTTATTTCTTTGACCATCAAATTCTCCGTAAAAGATTTGCTCCCAGGGACCAAAGTCTAATTTACCACCTGTAATCGAGACAATAACTTCCCTCCCCATTATTGTTCTTTTCAAATGGGCGTGTGCGTTGTCTTCTCCGGTTAAATTATGTCGATAGTTTTCTACATCATATGGCGCGAGTTTCTCAAGCCATTCAAGAAAATCTTGTTTTAAGCCAGATTCCTCATCGTTAATAAAAACAGATGCAGTAATGTGCATTGCATTTACCAAACAAAAACCTTCTTTGACTCTAGACTCACTAACAGCTTGCTCAACTTGGGAAGTTATGTTAACAATTTCTTTTTTATTCTTTGTATTAAATGTGAGATATTTTGTATGGGATTTCATAGAATTTTTAATATTAGGAAGTATAAAAATTTTTGGATAAAAAAGTAATGTAGAGACAGTAATAAGATGGATAATTAATATAAATTAATATAACTTGTGGGTTTTAGTAAATATTTGTGTGAGTTTAGCTATTCATAGAAAGATTAAAGAAAAACCAATCGTCATAGCTAAGATGTTTGCTATCTTGTTGTATAAATTTTAGGTTGAATATTGGGATGATGGTGGGTAATCAGCAGGAAAAGACTAGAATTGGGAAGGTTTAAATATGGTTATTTTGTAGGTTTTTTATGACAACAAAATATATGTCAAAACAAGAATCTCTTGATATGGGGGCGTTGTATGCAGGATATGAAGATGCTCAATCCAGGAAAGAAGCGTTAGCAAGAGCAGAGAAGTAGAAAATATGGACCTTGGTTGGCCACACAGTATACCTGCGATAGATGACCATCCGGAAATAAAACATACATTAGAAGTCCATTCTTTCGATAATCCCAAAGGAGAAAAAGCTAGAATTGGAGTTAGTAGATTTAGAGATGGATATGACTTATGGCTTATTGCTTCAAACGGTCATGCTGTAAGAACCTAAAAGTTTAAACGAAAAACCAGGTGATTTTTTACTTCTTCTTAGCTCTTTTTTAGAATTCTACTTTCCTATCTACTAAAGAAAAGAAATATTTAAATACTTTAAATTTCTTAATTTTATAGTAATAGCGGTAAGATGGAGAAAGAGCAAAAACTTTGGCTGACAATTGGGTTAGTTGGTATTGTGGTTTTATTGGCGGTTTATGTTATTGGTTCTTTTGGCGGTTTAACCGGGAGTGTTATTCTTGCTTCAGATGCAACTGATGTTGTTAGGATTGGATTCATGGCGCCTTTGACCGGTGATGCTGCTTCTTACGGAGAAAGTATAAAGAGGGGTGTAGAATTAGCGAGAAAGGATTCTGGTTTGAATAATATTGAAATTACATTTGAGGATTCTGGGTGCGAGCCTAAAGGAGCTGTTAACTCAATAAATAAACTTATTTCAGTAAATAGAGTGCAGGCAATTGTTGGAGAAGTGTGCTCTGGGGCAACTCTTGCTGCTGCGCCAATTGCAGAGCGAAATGATGTTGTGTTAATAAGTTCTTCGTCAACGAGTCCTAAGATAACTGAAGCAGGAGATTATATTTTCAGGACAGTGCCAAGTGACGCCCTACAAGGAAATTTCGGAGCACAATTAGTCTATGAAAAAGGATATAGAAAATTAGCAATTCTGTATAGTAATGAAGAATATGGATTAGGATTTAATAATGTTTTAGTGGATAGATTCCAAGGACAAGTTGTCACAAGCGAAGCATTTGAAAGAGGTGCTAGTGATTTAAGAACACAATTAACAAAGATTAAAAATTCTGGAGCAGATTCTATTTATATAATAAGTAATTCTCCTGATTCTTCAATTGCCGCATTAAAGCAAATAAAAGAGCTGGGATTAAATATAAAATTATTTGGTTCTGAAGGGCTTAAGAGTGCAGACATATTAGAGGCAGGGAGCGCTGCCGAAGGACTTATTTTAACCACTGTTAGTTCTGGAACAACTGATTTTGCTGAAAATCACAAGAGAGTTTATGGAGAAGAGCCAGGACCATTTGCAGCTCAGGCATATGATGCATTCATGGCAGTTGCCAAAGCAATAAAGCAAGGAGCTAAAACAGGAGCAGAAATAAAAGATGCTTTGTATGATATTGAATTTAACGGTGCTTCTGGCAGAATAGAATTCGACAGGAATGGAGATGTTTCGGGTAACTATAATGTTTTTGAAGTAAGAGGCGGAAAGTTTGTAGCTGTTGAATGAACGAGTGGTTCATCTTCATGCTTTCAAGAATTTAACTAGATCCTCTAAATAATATTTTCTTACAGATGTAAAAGAGTCGTTTTCTCCTGTATAAATATATGCTATGCCATCTCTTAAAATTAATCCGCTCGGGTAAGATACATCGGGAACATATCCATCGCCTCTGTCATGTTCATTTGGAAAAATAAAGGGTTTTGACCTATGAAGAAGTCTCCATGGCTCTCTCAAATCCAAGCCAAAAAGTGCTCCTCTATAAACATTATTCTTATCAACTTCATGATAAACACCAAGCCACATGTCATCAACCTTGATTGGCGTTGGTCCGGGACCATTAGCTTCATCGTCACCTCTAACATCTAACAAGTGATGTGGGTTTCCCCAATCTATTAAATCCTGAGAATATGACATACGTGTAGCTGGCTTACATACTTGATAAAATGCATTTGGTCTTGTTAAAGCAGCATAGTCCATTCTTGGATTGCCAAGTTCATCTCTCGCATGTGTGCTCGGAAATTTTCCTTCTAACGGGATAACATCTTTTTCTCCAACAAAAATAGGCCTTGGGGTATTATTAATAGGAAGTCTTTTATATGTTTTAAAATCTCTCGTAATGGCAAATGAAGTTGAAACCCCTTCTGTTCTGTGAGGAGAAACATATGTGAGTAAATAACCTTCTCCTATCTTCGCTATCCTTATATCCTCGATACCAAACCGTTCATGTTCCCAACAAGGATAGAAACGTGATTTTGTTTCAATTCGTTCAATAGTGGTTCCATCTTTACCTAATACTGCTATCATTTGATAAGAAATATGCCTAAGTCTGAAAGTGCCGTCTTTTCTTAATTGAACTTCTCTTTTTCCAATTTCCTCCAGAGAATTCTCGTCTTCCTCATCAAATTCAATCCTGAATTCAGAATCGTCTCTATTTTTCACATCAAAGTATGGTAGTAAAATTTCTCCTTTAGGGCATATATGAGGAGTCTCTGTAACTCTTATCATTAAAAGAGTCTTTTCTAAACCACCTTCTTCAATAGTTTTAACTCCTGGATTGAAGGCTCCGACTACTTCCATCTCTGGTCTTGAGGGAGCAAAATCTTCAGGCCCGAATAGTATTTCCACTCCGTCAATTGGCTCAGGGATTTGCACTCTTTCCATGATTTTGTAATCTTTAAAGCCTTTAAAAACCTTCCTTTTCTTTGATCTTATCAAGGTCTTTTCGGCATCTTCACAAACCTCAAAACAAAAGCTCCTGCCAAGAATAGAACAATAACAACTAAGAGGGCTTGTCTAAATCCTAAGGAAACTGCTATGGCACCAAATAAAAGCGGACCTATGACACCACCTAATTTTTCTGTTAAACCTTGATAACCAAATAACTCGGCAACTTTATTTTTTGGTGCTAGCTCTACTAACATGGGTCTAGTAATTGTCCATAAAGCTCCTAGCAATGCGCCTCCTAAAATTCCTACAATTAAAAAAGTTACATAGGTTGTTTTAATATACAGGATAAAAATAATTATAATCCATGAAAATAAAACAATATTCAATGTTTTTTTATGTCCTATTTTATCTGTTATTTTTCCAAAAATAAGTGCGCCGGCTCCAGCAGCTATTGCCATTCCAATATACAACGGAAAAAACTGGACCAATGTTAATCCTATCTGATCTCTGGCATATAAAAATAAAAAGATTATTGCTGTACTTGCTCCATCGACATATAAAAAAGTAGCAAGTAAAAAAATCCAGACATTCTTAAATTTCTTAATACTTTTTAATGTGGAAATTACGCTTTTAAAAGCTTTTTTAAAATGATGTTTTTTGATTTTTATTCTTGAAGTCTCTTTAACTAAAACAAAAGTAAATAATGAGAATCCAAAAAAGAGCAGGGCTATTACAATAAATACTGTTCTTATTCCTAAGATAGTCTCAAATCCATAAAAAAAACCAATAACATATGCTACTATAACACTTAGTATTGTTCCTAAATAACCGACGGCGGTGCCAAGACCTGATATTCTGCCGATATTTCTTTTATTTGAGATATTAACTAACATAGAATCGTAAACATCTAGACTCGCGTGATAAAAGAAATTAGCAAATAAACCAAATAATAAAACAAATGTGAGGGTAAAAAATCCCGTAAAGAAAGTGAGAATACAAGTCATCAGTGTAAATATGAAAAGTAACAGTTTTTTTCTTTTGGTTATATCAGCGACTGATCCTAAAAAAGGCACTAATAATCCAGCCAGCAACATAGAAGCTGAAAAAACTAAGCCGACATGAAAAGCATTTCCACCTTTAAGTATAACAAATAAAGGAAAATAAATAGTAATAAACAGCGCTGAGAAGATTGTATTAGCAAAATCATACATGCTCCAGCCGAATATTTGTTTTTTTAGTGACATCTCTCTTTTTAGCTGAGAAAGTTTGTACATTTAGACAACTATCATTTTTAATATAAATAACTATCTGAATATGGAGTTAGTTTCAATTTGAGAGACCTTACAAAAACGGGGTGCCCGCAGTTGCTTCGCAACAGATAGTCTCGTAACTTCGTTGCTCAAATTTTATTCTATTTGTAACCAACCATCATAACCAGAAATATCAATTCCGTCTTTGTTTCTATGTCTTCTCTCAATTATTCCTTCAATTAGACATTGATGTTCATATTCTATTCTAGCTTCTATACCATTAATATCAACGAAAGTATTTTTAAGTAAAAAGTCTACTCTCTCAATAAGTTCATAAGTTGTATTCGGTGGTTCTTCCCAGATTTGTTGTGAAAGTCTGTGTTTTTCATGCATTACTCTCCATGGGAAAGCAGGATTTTTATGTGCTAGTCCCAACCCATTAAGAAAGACATGGTTATGAGAAGGATCGCGGTATCGGGCTTGGACTGGCTTTGTCATGTTTTGTATCTCAGAAAGATATACTTCAAGAAATTCTTCATCCTGTCTTCTCCTTATTAGTTGTTCCAGTTCTCCATAAGAATCGCCCAAAATTATATTTGTTGACTCCCATGCGTCATTTCTTACAATTCCATTATCTTTATTTCTTATAGTGTGAGAACCATAAATTTCTACAAATTCTGATATAATCTTTGGAGCAGGAGCCAATCCAAACATAGCCTCGCCAGTAGTCTGTTCTCTTCTAGCCTTTCTCAAAACACCTATCCCAAACAAAATTGGCTCACCAGCAACAATGCTCTTACTATGATAATATGGCGGACTTAATCTAAACCCATGTCTTTCATCCCATTCACACAAATTCATTCCACCTTTAAAGTGAAAGAACCTAAGTTTTTCATCATCCTCCCATGTTAACAAAGGGTCTTCAGGTGGAGGATTAAAAAGTGCATGTACAATCCTATCTGGAATTTTTTTTAATTTATAATACAATCCTGTTACAACTTGAGACGATGGGTGTCGTTCAATCTGTAAATTATTCTCTCTAGTTAACTCTCTAAATACTTCTCCTGTTGAGGTTGCTGGATAAACAAATTGTTTCATATCCTTGTGTATCTGTTTCATATTATAAATCTTTTGGTTAATTACTACTATTAAGTTACCATTGGATACGCCCGCTTAGGTTAATCGCGATGTTATGTCTAATTCAGAATTCGGGATAAGATGGAAAAACGAAAGATTTAATCCTTAAAAAAGAGTCCCCAGCCACCTTGACCAGATTTTGGACTAACTGCCCTAATTTCTTCAGGCAATCTATCTCTTTCAAGTTCGTCGGTGATTAATGCTCCTAAACCATCTACATCAGAAGCTCCAATAAAATCAAATTCGTCTAATGTTGGAACGTCATTAGATTCTAAAACATGAGTTACATACATTAATTTTGTATCTGGAACTCTAACAAATCTAATATCATGGGTTGGACTTGATTTCAATTGTCCACCTATTTCTCTTCCTATTGTGTCATATGATTGTCCTGGATTGATTCTTTTGTAGTTTTCCATTTTATATATACAGAATAATCTATCCCCTTATAAACCTTTCGTTATGTTACCACTCTCAAATTAGTATACCAAACCCTTTACGACTCTGTGGAAACCTTCTGTTTCCTTGCCCTCCTTTCGGTCGAAAAACTTCTCGTAATCCTATTTTTTACTCCATATGTTTTTTCAAAAAATCTTTCACTCTTTTATAAGTTCTTTATTAATTAAAGAATTCTTGATTTATTTATCTTTCCTTTTTCCATCTCCAAAAAAACTTATTAGCGACTTTCTTTGTTATAAATTTGTATCTTTTTACTTCATTAAGTAAATTTCTTGACACAATTTCTTCAAATGAGATTATTTCTACATCTTTTTCCTTATTTTTAACATATTTTACTAGCGGTACAAAATCGCCATCTCCAGAGATTAAAATCGCTTTGTCATATTTATTTTCCCAAGCATGATTTAACATATCTAAAGCTAAATGAATATCATCTCCTTTTATTGTGTAATATTCTTTTTCATCTTTAGTAAATCTTTTTTGTCTTTTACACAAAATGACTTTACATTTTGGGATTTTTCGAAGCCTTGAAAAAAGTTTTTGTTGTTCTCTAAATCTCCTTGGATTTATTTTTTGTTTTAGTGAGGCATTGTAATAAAAAATATCAACCAATTGATTTTTACCAACTATCTTTTTGATAAACTTTTCAAAATCAAAATGATAGTCTGAATATTTTGGATGTAATGTTTTTAGACCATAAACAAAATTAGCACCATCAATATAAATAGAAATTCTTTTTTTCATTTCAAAAAACCGGTATTACCTGAGTAATATCCGGGAACACGCTTGCGGTGTGTCAGAAGACTTAAGGCATCACCTGCTACCTTAATATTAACAAATTAGGGCATTATTTAAGTCTTTCGTTAATGCAGAAAAGTTTGTCAAAATCATCAAAAATTAATTTTTCTGTCATCATAACTATTATTTCTTTTTAGACCACAATTCTATAGCACCACTAATGAAGGACGCAGTACCCAAAAAAAAGAAAATATATGGGAATGGAGCAAATGCCTGTGCTCTTATACAAGCAATAGCATTACTCTCGAAATTAAACCCACAAGGTATACTTGCTTGAAGACTAATATTAGTGAGTATGGTAGTCAAAACCATAAATGCTATTCCAAAGATAAACCATTGACTTGCTCTCATAGTAAATTGATTATGTTTGAGATTTAAATATATTTCTATTTAGGGGCACCAAGTTTTATTTTTTCGGTTCGGCAATGGACATCTTCATCGCTAACGCTCTCCAACAACATTACATTCTCGCTTAATTTCATTCCGCTCGGAGAAATTAACAGCAATTTAACAGTTTAGTTTATTGACCTCAAGATTTACTCCATATGCTTTTTCAAAAAATCTTTCACTCTTTTTTCATATTCATTTTTATTATAAAAATGAGCTTGGCCATGATCTGCTCCCTTAACTATCCAGAGTTCAATATTAGGATTGCTTTCTTTTAATGCATATGCATTCTCAACAGGAATTTGGGTGTCTTTTTCTCCATGAATTAATAGTATTGGAATGCTTGTATTTTTAATAGCCAGTGCTGGAGAAACTTTTTTTGGGTCTAATTTAAGGAAAATGTTAGAAAGGGCTTTTGTGGTTAATACAAATGGAAATTTAAATGGACCGAATATTCTGTAAACATGAGTAATCATTTTTTCTAAATCAGCATAAGGAGAGTCGGCTATAATGGCATTTACTTCTGGCTTGGCCATCAACATTGCCGAAGCGCTGAGTGAAAATCCATATAATGCAACAGACTTGTTTTTGCCAAATTTTTCATGCACAAAATTTATAGCCGCTTTCACATCTTCTACTTCACGAAAACCGACAGTAGTTATAGAGCCGGAGCTCTCTCCAAAATATCTATGATCGTAAAAAAGTAAATTATAGTCAGGATAAAGAAACTTAGCGACAGGCAATATATTTCCTTTGTCAAATGGATATCCATGGCCAACTATGACAGTGCCTTTAGCAGTTTCAGATGTAATTAGCCATCCCTTAATATTTATTTTATCTGACGTTGTGAAAGAAGCATTTTCATAGAGCAAGCCGTAATCTTTAGGCGTGTTAGATTCATAGAAGCGCGGTGGATGTATGCTCATCAAAAACTGCAGCAGTGAAAAAAAGAGAACAAATCCAATAAAAACAAGAATTACTGTCAAAACAATCAACTGCGTGGATAGAGCAGCCATATTATGTGCCTCCTCTTTTAATTAAAAACACAACTGTTGCAATAGCATAATCTCTATCATGGCTTATGCTTAAATCGTGGCTTATTATATTTTTCTCTGTTTTTAATATAAGGTCTGGCTTTCCATTTCTTTTCTTCTTAATTTCTATGTCGTGCCAAGAAAGGTTATTAAATACTTTTTTACAACTTTCTTTTGCGGCAAATAAGCCGGCTAATGTTTCTGGATTTGGGTTTTTTAGCTCGGTTTTATGAAATATTTTATTTAGTGTTTCCTCTTCTATTTTTATAAATCTTTTAATTTCCACAATATCGCAACCGACTTTGACTTCCATTTTAAAGTTTCTAAAGCTCCTTTACCTTTTCTTCAATTAACTTTGTAGCATTTATATAAGATAAATCTTTTAGTTTTTCTGGAGTAATAGGTTTTCCTATAATTACTTTGCTTTTACCAAACTTTGGGATAGTTTTTCTAACAGTAAGTATTTCATATAAACCCTTTATTTTTACTGGAATTATAAGTGCTTGCATGTTTAAGGCTAAATACCCTATGCCAGATTTGAAAGCTTTTATTTTTCCGTCAGTCGTTCTATGGGCTTCTGGAAATATTAATATTGAATATCCATTGTCAAGCATTTCACCCGTAAATTCTAAACTTGTATTTGTTCCTATGGTTTCTCCAAAAGGATAAGCGTTAAAGAATAAAGCAATAAGATAGCCTCTTAATCTTTTATAAAGTCTTAAGATAAATGGTCCTTCTGTTCCTATGCCAAAAACATAATTTGAATCGGCTGGAATGGCTATTGGCAATTGCAATTTTTTAATAATTACTGGAGAGTCAAGGGCACTCTGATGATTAGATGCAAATATGACTGGTTTTTTGAGTTTTTCAATATGCCTAAGATTTTCTAGACCATAATAATCTGTTTTAGTAAATATTCTTAACAAAGGAAAGACCAAGAGCTTTTGAAATACATATCTAACAAGCCTTGAAATAGAACTTATGGGCCATTTTTTGAATTTTATTTTTTGAATATGGCTCTCTTTCATAATTTCTTCAATGTCAGAAACTTTAGTAAATTGATTTAGTTTTACTTCGTTAATTTCGACATCAAATTCTTTTTCAAGTTCAGAAATTAGTTCGACCCTACGTAAAGAATCCATTCCAAGATCAGATAATTTAGATTTCAGATTAATTTTTTGATGCGATTTTAAAACATTATTTATAACATTGTATAACTTATTTTCATAACTATGAGGCTTGGTTTTTAATTTGCTAATCTCCTGTAATATAATGTGTTTTTTTACTTTTCCAGTATGTGTTTTTGGAAAATCCTTATATGGCCAGACAGAATAACCGGTAATTTTCTGATGACTGAGTAATTTTTCATTTGCTTTTTTAACCACCTCAGAAATATCTGCTTTTTCCTTTAAAATTAAAACAGCATGGATTTTTTTGTCTTTTTCTAAAACACTGCTTTCTTCAACAACAGGTATTTTGTTTAGCGTACTTTCAATATCTTTTGGATAAACGTTTAATCCTGACGGTGTTATTATAATGTCTTTTTTTCTTTCTTTAAGGTATAAATAACTATTTTTTATTTCTCCGATGTCACCTGTCTTAAACCAGCCGTCCTCAAAAGCTTGCTTTGTTTTTATTTGGTCATTAAAATAGCCAGGAGTTACATTTTTCCCTTTAACTAATATTTCATTATCTTTGCCTAATTTGATTTCAAGATTTTCGTATACTTTTCCAACGCTGCCTGTTTTACTAGCTCCTATTTTATTTACCGAGACGACAGAAGCAGTTTCTGTTAAACCATATCCTTGTATTACTATTATAAGGCGTCTTTTCCACCATCTTTCTAACTCAGTATCTAAAGATGCTCCGCCGACACCTATGAGCCTAAACTGCACTCCTAAATTAAGCAAAACAGATTTTCCTTCTAGTTCTTTCTTTAAGGCAGATAATATCCCAGGAACTAAAGCGACACCATTTATTTTTTTATTCTTTATAAAAGAGATTATTTTTCTGGGCTGTATAGAATCAAGAAAAAATATTTTATGATTAAAATGCATCAATAAAAACAGTCCCTGAATTTGTCCGAAGATATGGCTCAGTGGCAATAAATTAAGCATTCTTAGCCTTATTTTTAATGAAATAGAACTTATGGCTGCGTTTACCCCTGCAGTAATATTTTCATTAGTCAAGATGACTCCTTTAGGGTTGCTCGTTGTTCCGGAAGTGTAAATTATTTCTAAAATATCATTCGGTCTTGTTTTGGTTGTAGGAAGATTGGCTCTAGTATCTATATTAACATTTTTCAAAATATTATCGAGCTCGTCTAAATAAAACTGTTTTATTTTGTTAGGAACGAAGCCGATAGAAGCTAAACCTCTATCTTGGAAAATTGCTTTAGCTTTAACTTGTTTTTGGATTTTTTTCAATAATAACTTATCGGTTAATGTATCGAGAGGAACAACAATGATTCCTGATAATATGCATGCAAAATAAACAGTAATCCATTCTATGGAATTGGTTCCTAGAATAATTATTTTATCTGAGCTTTCTATATTTTTATTTTTCAAAAAGACTCTTGTCTTTTGCACTTTTTCAAATAATTCTTTGCCGTTGATAGTATAAGTTCTATATCCTTTTTTGTGCGCAAATAGAATCTTATCCTGATTAGTCAGAAGAAAATTCTCTATTAGCTCCTGTATAGAACTTATTCCCTCTTTACTCATAAATAACTATTAATTCTTATTCTTATATAGGTTTTGTTAGTGAGGTTTAGTAAGTTATTTAAATTAAATTACTTTCTAGTTTTATGCGAAAAAAGTGGTGGACGATTGTTATTGTTTTAATAGCACTAGTAGTTGTTGTTGCGAGTTATAATTATCTTACTATTGGAGTTCTTCTTGCGCCTAAGTTGAGTAGTGGTGATGTTGATGCAGATGTTTTAGAGGGTGTTAGTGAAGAATTTGAAGAAAGCACGCCTTCTGAAAGTGATCTACAATCTAAGGATGAAGAAGAAATAAGTGTTAGCAATAAGAATAAAGATTTATTCCTTTCAATTGAACGTGAAGAACTGCAGGCACAGAAAGAGCATCCGATACAGGAGAATCGGTACATTCTCGTCCTTTCTGAGAAAGGTCTTGTAAATATTGGGTTTGCGGAAAGATTTCAGAAGAGTATTGATTTTTCTCTTCATCATCAACAATTAAAGGAAATTGCCGGACCATATTTTTATGGGTCTGTTAGTAATGTTCTGAACGCTGTGTTTCTTAGAGATATACCACCCGCCGAACTGTCTGATGTTATGTCTTATGCTCAATCTATTTATCCTGATGCAAAGTTGTATCCTGATTTGAGGACGTATCCTACATTACTCGATTCTATACCCCTTATTAATGCTGATCACATGTGGAATTTAGGATATACTGGAAGTGGGATACGCATTGCTATTATTGATAGCGGAGTCGATTACACCCATCCTGATTTAGGATCATGTACCATGTTTTCGAGCTGTCCTCGTTATCTTGATGGATATGATTTTATTAATGAAGATGAAGATCCGTGGGATGATCTCGGTCATGGCACGCATGTTACTGCGACTGCTGCGGGAAATGGCGCTACATTTAAGGGGGTTGCTCCCGATGCAGATCTCTACATATACAAAATATTTGATTCTCGAGGTGGTGGGGGTTATTATAGCAGAATTATTGCCGCAATCGATAGGGCGCTTGATCCCAACAATGATAGCAATTATGATGATATGGCGCATGTTATTAGTATGAGTATTGGTGGTCGGGGTACGCCGGAAGATCCTCTCTCGAGGGCGGTTGATAATGCATATGTTGCTGGCAGTCTTGTTGTTGTCGCTGCGGGGAATTTTTGGGGTGGTGCTGAATATGGTGATTTTAGTTGTCCCGGATGTGCGACTCATGCGCTGGCGGTAGGAGCGACAAACAAGCAGGACGAGATTGCATATTTTAGCGGGAGAGGACCTGTTCTTTTTGGTGATGGGGACTTGCTTGTGAAACCAGAGATAACTGCTCCTGGTGTCGATATTTGTGCGGCAGATGCGTACCCTAATTGGCCAGCTGACTGTTTTGATAATGAACATCTTAAGCTATGGGGAACGTCTATGGCGACCCCTCATGTGGCTGGTGCCGCGGCTCTCCTTCTTCAGGCACATCCAACGTGGACTCCTCGGCAACTTACATCTGCTCTCTTGCAAGGCTCAAAAGATATTGGAGAAGACATTTACATCCAAGGCTCTGGGAGATTGGATGTCCTTGCTTCATATAATCAAGATATCCTCGTCTCTCCTAATCCAGTTAGCTTGAAGGTTTACAAGGTGGGGGATACTTTAGCGACCTTTTCGATTAATGTTGAAAATATGGGAAGTACACAACAAGGTATTCATATCAGTAAGATAGATATTATTAATATTAATACAAGAGCTAAAACTTCGCAAACTGTTAACATATAACATTGTCTTGCTTCTGCCATGTCTGAGAACATATCGTTGAATGTTGATTTGTCGCCTTTAGATATTGGGATATACTCAGGACAAATAGTGATAGAGACGTTTAATGATTGTAACTTTCAAACTGGGCCTTTTCTTCAACCTGTATATCATCCTATCAAAATACCACTCGGTTTCGCAAAACTGTATGACCTCACTGTTAATTTTAGCGGCACACCGAGCGGAGCAGGATTTTATCTTAATCATAATAATAAGATTATTATGGTTGACAGTAATGGCATTGAAAAGCGATATGGTTTTTATGAGTATGGTCAACAATCTAATTATACTTATACCATTTACTCTTTAGATAGGAATATTGACCTTATGGGTCAAATGATTGAAAGTTCATATCATCCGACATATGACAAATTAAATGTTAATTATTTCATTAATCATCTTGATTTAGGAATTACGAAGAGTGTTGTGTTTAAAGAATCAAACGCCCAGCATATCCAGCAGAATATTGTTCAGACGGCAATTTCAAAGAATCTTGAGGTATATGGAATTATAACAGAGGTGTTAGACAAGAATAATTATTATGCAAATAACCTCTATTATTTTCATCCTTGGATAGGGCCTTTTTCTACTATTGATTTTGGTATTGAAACTAAAAATGTAAATAATCTTTTTAGTGATGGGTATATGGTCTCTTTTTCACCACATGCAAGAGATATTGGAGAAAATTACACAACTACACAAAATTATATGATACTTCCACTCGTTATTAATAGTCCATTTACTAACTTAAACAAAATTATTGGTGTGGAGGATTTGAAAAACATCCCTTTGACAACACCTAATAGTTTAACATCTTATTTCAATAATAATTTTCGTTTTGGAGTCAATTCTTATTCACCTTTTGGTTACTGGTCTGATACCGCTCCAAAGTTAATAAACATTCCAAGAGATGGAAAATTCTATTATCTAGATAACTGTGATGAATGCTATTATCATTATCAGTCTTATATTTGGGACTCTAGTTCTGGAAATAATGCTTATATTTGGTCTAATTATTTTGACGGAATTGCAAAATATATTCCTGAGACAACAAATGAAAAACCTTCTTTCGTGAGTTTCTTTGAAGATCCGTTACGCTTAGATTTAGAGACTGAACATTGTTTGCAATATAGTCCTGGAAGTTACTATTATTGTGGAGATGATGTCTTGAAGGGATTCCTTAATGACAAATTTGATGCGAAGAGTCATCTCATGACTCAGGGCACGTCAGGAAATCTCACTATCCGAACGCCTTCTGGAGCAACATATTCCGTACTCTCCGATGATAACAGTGTTTTAGCGTTTGGTCAGTTTGGTTCATGGATTATCGACTGTACTCGAACTAGTCTGTCCTTTCCTCCTGTGCTTAATAATCCTGCATTTTGTGAGGATGGAATATATGATCTTATGTGGGAGATGCCAGATGTCGTTAATGGTGGAACGCTTAAACTCTCTGCAGAGGTGGAACATTCACGAGGGAATTTTACAATCAGAAGTTTAGAGACTGTTGAAGTTGCACTACAGGTTTTTTACAAATTCGATGAAATTACAAACGGCAAGACTTCAGACAGTTCGATACATAGGCGTGATGCGGATGTTTTTGCAGTAAATTTATTGCAGCAGGGAAAGATAGATGGAGCTCTTAATTTCAGCGGATGGAGAGGCCGCGTTCTAGTGGAAGACACTCCATTTTTATATTTTGATGAAGAGATGACTATTTCTGCATGGGTTAATACGAGAAGAAAATGGAAAACATTTCAGACTATTGTTTGGAAGGGCAACCCTGATGGGAGTCCTGGCTCTGTCATGAGTGATAATAGAGAGTTTGCTTTATTCTTGGCGGGAGTCAGAGACCCTAGCACTGGTGGATTTAATAGTAAAGTGCAGTTAGCTTTTACCCCAGAGAATAGGATTGGAATTGGACAATATGCATGCACGACAAACACCTTTCCTATCAGAGCAGAAAATTGGTGGTATCATATTGCCGGCGTTATTGATGTTAGAAATCAAGTGATGAAGATTTTTGTTGATGGAGTAGAAGTCAAGAGATGTGTTCTTCCTAATATATCAAATATTAGAAATACAAACGGTTTGTTGGTTGTAGGGAATAAGATGCCATTGCCTGCCAATAGTAGCGCAGGATTTACAGGGATGATTGATGACTTTAGGCTTTATAATAGGGTTTTATCTGATGCAGAAATCTTAGAGTTAGCTCAGAGATAATTATTTAAATCTTAGTTTTTGATGGTAACGGAAATAGGGTTTCATGTGGAGTTTGTGCGGTTAAAGGGTTCTACTCAATCGATAACTTTAAATATCAATTGATACTAATTATTATCATATGAGAAGAAATGATATCAAACAATCAATAAAAGAATATTTTTTTATAAACCCTTCTAAAAAACTGAGGGTAAGGGAGATAGAGAGAACACTTAAATTTCCTTTGCCTTCCGTTATAAGATATTGTAAGGAGTTGATGGAACAGGGAATTTTAGAAATAGAGAAGATAGGGAATATTAGCCTTTATATAGCCGATAGAACAAATGAAAAATATCTTTTGGAAAAAATGATTTATAATATAAAAATAATTTATGAATCTAGCTTAGTTAGTTATTTGAAAGAGGAATTAGGTAATCCTGGGATTGTTTTGTTTGGTTCTTATTCTAAGGGGGAGGATGTAGAAGAAAGCGATATTGATTTATATATAGAAACACTTTCAAAGAAAGGCATAGATTTGAAAAAATTTGAAAAAAAACTAGGAAGAAGAATACAGATTTTTAGGCATGGTTCAATAAAGGAAATTAAGAATTCTCATCTTGCAAATAACATCATAAATGGCATAACTTTAAACAATTACATAGAGGTATTCAAATGAAAGAAGCATCATGGAATGATTGCATAGGCAGCAATATTGCGAGAAAAATCTCTCCAGACATAAAAAGAGCAAAATCATTGATGGAGACAGCAAGAGAAAGAATTGAAAACGTCTCTAAAATTAATGAAAAAAACTGTAATTTTGTTTTTGAAGATTATTATACTTCGTTGCTTGAATTATTACAGGCAATAACATTCGAAGAAGGATTTAATATTCTAAATCACGTCTGTTTAGGGTATTATTTAAGAGACGTACTAAAAAGAGAAGATCTCTATTTGATTTTCGATGACTTAAGATATAAAAGAAATTCCCTGACTTATTACGGAAGAAGGATGGAATATGAGGTTGCAAAACAAGCGATAGAAAAATGCAAAAAGCTAATAGATGAAATTGAAACATTTATAGGATAGTTATTTAAATCTGGCTGGCTGTTTTAGTTTAGAGAGGTAATCATGATTAAACTAAAAACTTCTATTCCTGGGCCGAGATCTGCGCGGATTTTAGAGGGTTTGAAGCGCAAGAACGGAGGCTGGGGAGTTCCGCATCCTTTAGTATTTTCTGGAAAAGGTCGAGGGGCGTATTGCCAAGATATAGATGGAAATGTTTTTTTAGATTTTGCTTCACAAATAACTTCAAATCCTTTAGGCTATAATCATCCTGAGATGTTAGGGGTTGTTAAGAAATATGGAAAGAAGTTTCCTGTCAAATATGCAGGTCAGGATTTTAGTGTTAAAGAGCATTTGGAAATGATAGAGAGTCTTTTGGATATTTCTCCTGGAAAAGATTTTAACGCGGCATTTTTGGTTAATTCAGGGGCAGAGGCTGTTGAAAACGCAATTAAAATTTGTATGCGCTCTCGGAGAAAAACAAAATTTGGTATTTCTATGCAGGGAGCTTTTCATGGTCGTACCGTTGGAGCTTTATCATTACATCATTCAAATCCTATTCATAGAAAAGGTTATATGTTATTACCAAATTTTGGTTTGCCTTTTGATGATACTGCCGGAGAAAAACTGGAAAATATTATTAAGAGCAAAGGGGTAGATAAAGTTGGTTTTGTTATTCTAGAATGTTTTCAAGGCGAGGGTGGATATAATATTGCCTCAAAAAAAATGGTGAAAGATTTAAGAAAAATAACTTCTAAACATGAGATTCCTTTGATTTGTGATGAAGTTCAGTCTGGAGTCGGTCGTACTGGAAAATGGTGGGCATTCGAGTATTTTGATGTAAAGCCAGAGATTTTTACATCTGCTAAAGCCCTCCAAGTCGGAGCTGTTGTTTCGAGTAAAAAGATGTTTCCTAATGAGGTCGGAGCCATTTCGTCTACTTGGGGTGGAGGGCATGTATTAGATTTAGCTTTGGGGATGAAAACTCTAGAGGTGATTAAGAAAGATAAATTATTAGCAAGCAATAGGAAGAATGGAGAATATTGTTTGAAAAGTTTGCAAAATATAGACGGAATAACGAGTCAGAGAGGTTTAGGATTAATGTTGGCTTTTGATTTGCCTTCTGCAAGAGTGCGAGATAATGTGGTAATTGAATGTGCTAAGAATGGTTTGTTGGTTCTTAGTTGTGGTGAAAAAAGTATAAGAGTGATTCCGCCATATGTTATCGAGAAAAAAGAAATTGATGAGGGGTTGGAAATTATTGAGAAGGCTGTTAAAGTTTGCGCTGAAAAAGGATTCAGACATAAAGGGAAAGTTTGTGACTTTATGGAGTGTGCTTGAGGTGCTAGTCGAATGAAGAGAAGGGTTGTTGAAAAGGCATAATTTAAAAAGAGGGTTTTTTCTTTTTATAGCATAGGCTCATAAGTTAATGGATAGACTACTCGGCTTCGGACCGAGAAATCGGGGTTCGATTCCCTGTGGGCCTATTTTTTATTATAATAAGGTATAAAAGGAATGTAAATTCTGGGATCGAATTCGTACCTATCAGCATTACGACCTTCTCGGAAAGCTTCTTGTCTGACAGCATCATAATTGCAACAACTGGCCATGCTACTTACTGTGATTGCTCCAGCTACTAAGCTTGCTAAAGTAGTAACTATCGATCCTTTATTGCTTTTTCTCATATTAATTCTGCTTTTTAGAGATATAAAAAGATTTGTGTAGTAAGTTTTAATAAGCATATCTGGTTTATTTTTGGATGGGTGAAAAGAACAAGGTAGGAATTAGATTTAGTAAGGAAAAGAATTTTTCTGAGTGGTATCAGGAAGTTATTTTGAAATCCGAGTTGGCTGATTATACTGCGGTGTCTGGTTGTATTGCTTTTAGGCCTTTGAGTTATGCAATCTGGGAGAACATAAAGTGTGAAATAGACAAGAGCTTAAGAAAAATGGGCGTGAAAAACGTTTATTTTCCTTTGTTTATTCCAGAAAAGAATTTTGATAAGATGAAAGAACATGTAGAAGGTTTTTCTCCAGAGGTTGCTTGGGTGACTGAAGTAGGTAATAAGAAATTAAGTGAGAGGTTAGCTGTTAGGCCAACTTCTGAAACAATTATGTATCCTTCTTATGCTAAATGGATTAGGTCTTGGAAAGATTTGCCTATGAAGTATAATCAATGGAATAACGTGGTTCGCTGGGAGTTTAAGCATCCTGTTCCTTTTTTGAGAACTAGGGAGTTTTTATGGAATGAAGGACATACTGTTTTTGCGACTCGCAATGAAGCCGAGAAAGAGATGGGAGATATAATTTCTTTGTGGGATGATTTTACAAGGGATTATTTGGCTTTGCCCTCGATAATTGGTCAGAAGTCAGAGAAAGAGAAATTTGCAGGAGCCGAATATTCTTGGAGTGTTGAGTTTATTTTGCCAAACGGAAAAGCCATACAAGGTCCTGATGCGCATTTTGATGGGCAGAAATTTGCGAAAGCATTTGACATTACTTTTTTAGATAAGAACGAGAAGAGACAGTATCCTTTTCAGAATACTTGGGCAATTAGTACGAGGATGATTGGGATTATGACCGCAATTCATGGTGATGATAAAGGACTTGTGATTCCTCCGAAAATTGCACCGAACAAAGGAGTCGTTATTCCAATACTTTTCAAGAAAGACAAAGAAAAAGTTTTACGTGCAGCGAGAAATGTTGGAAAGAAATTGAAGAAGTATAATGTTTTGTTGGATGACAGGGAAGATTATAGTGCTGGCTGGAAATTTAATGAATGGGAGTTAAAAGGGGTTCCGATTAGAATTGAGATAGGGCCTAAAGATGTTTCTTCTAAGAAAGTTGTTTTAGTGAGGAGAGATACAGGAGAAAAGAACATTGTAGGTATTTCTAATGTTGTTAATGAGTTTAGAAAATTACTTGATAAGATTCAAGAAAATCTTTATAAAAGAGCGAAGAAGGATTTAGCGAGCAGGATTGTTAATGTGAAAAGTCTTTCTGAATTAAAGAAAGTCGTTAAAAATGGGAAAATTGGAAAAGCAAGTTGGTGTGGTTCTGTTAAATGTGAGGAAGATATCAAGGATAAAACAGGAAGCAAGAGTCTGAATAGCGAGTTTGGTGGGAAGTTAAAAAAAGACGAGAAGTGTTTTGCTTGTGGAGATGAATCTAAATTTGTGACTTACTTTGGGAGGTCATATTGATTTGGTTAGTTCTATAAAAACCTTTGTAGTGGAAAAGTTTAAAAGGGCGTTAGTTGTGGGAAAAGCATGATAGAAACAGCTACAAGGACAAAACCGAGCTTTAGAGAGACAAGAAGAGTTATAACTATGGATTTGAAAGACAGAGGACTTAGCTTTAATTCTGTGGGAGTTGGTCCTGGTAGTTTTATTGGACTAAGAGAGGCTAACTATGGAGAAGGGTTTGTCATGCCAACAATCGGGCAAATGTCTCGTTTAGTTTATGCTGCTTTGGAAAATAGTAAAGATTACGAAACTGCCAGGGAAGTTGTTAGCACATTGAGAAATCATTGGCTGATTGGAAATACAGGAATTCTTTGGACTCCTTCTGGAATGTATGCTCAAGACAGGCCAGAAATTAAAAATGATAGGGTTTATATGGATGAGTCTTCATTAAAAGAAAAATTAGGCTTATGTCAAGAAGGCGATGTTGTTTATAGCGATGACGAGACTGTAAGATTTACTCCTTATGGTTTTAAAGTTGAAACACAATCTGCTTTGGATTTATCAAGAAATGCCGGAATTATAACATTATTTGGTGGAGAGGAAGAAGCAGATGCTATTGCACAAGTTTCACAACATTATAAAATGAATCCGAGATTTTTGACTTTTGAAAGTGTTGATTCTCCAAAAGTAGGAGTTCCTGCTCTTTACTCCAGCGGCTTTGGCGGCGGGTTTGTTGTCGGCGGCGATTGGATTGGCTCGGGTAGTTATGGGTTATCTTTTGGGGTAAATGAGAGTGGCGAAGAGGCAGACGCTAGAGAGTAATAGGGATAGTTAGTTTTTAGCAAGGTTTTTATACAATTTTCATTTGTTATTAAAATGGAAATTAAAGTTAATCCAGGCGATTATATCAAATTAAAGCTTTCTAAGTTTCGCGAGATAGAGGGAACTGTTCTTGAAAGTTATGATAAGAGTATTGTTCTTTTTAAATTAAAGTCAGGATATAATATTGGAATTTCTAAGGATAATATTTTAGGTTATAGAGTTGTTAGGAAGTTTAAAGAGAAAGTCGAGGATTTTAGAATTCCTTCTGGAAAAGGAAAACCCTCAATTGGGCTTGTTGTTAGCGGCGGAACTATAGCCAGTAAATTAGATGCTAAGACTGGAGGTGTTAAACCTTTAACTGATATTAAGGAATTTGCACGTTTTTATCCAAAATTGTTTGAGATAGTTAATGTGAAGAAAATAGATGTTCCTTTTATGATTGCATCGGAGAGCATGACTTCCAAACATTGGATTGAGATTGCTAAAAGTGTTGAGAAAATGTTGAATGATAATGATATTAAGGGAGTAATTGTTACACATGGGACTGACAGTTTGCATTATACTTCTGCCGCTTTGTCATTTTTCTTACGAGATTTGAATAAGCCAGTTGTTTTAACGTATAGTCAGAGAAGCATTGACCGAGCTAGTTCTGATGCTGAGTTGAATTTACAATGCGCTGCTCAATTTGCACTGAGTGATTGCGCCGAGGTTGTTTTAGTCGGACACGCGTCAATAAATGATGATTTTTGTTATGCCTTATTGGGTTCTAAAGTTAGGAAGTTACATAGTTCGAGGAGAGATGCTTTTAAGCCCGTGAATGTGAAGCCAATTGCTAAAGTTTGGCCTGATAAGGGTAAAGTTGAATTTTTGTCTGAAAGAAGACCAAGAAATAAGGAGAAAGTCAAACTTGACGCGAGATTTAATGAAAAAGTTGCGTTGGTTAAGTTTTATCCTGGACAGGATGCGGAAATATTAGATTTTTATAAGAAAAAGTGTAGGGGTATTGTTATCGAAGTTTTTGGTTTGGGCCATGTTATGACAGAAGATAAAGGTAAGAAGTGGATTGCTAAGATTAAGAAGTTAGTCAAGGATGGTTTTGTGGTTTGTGCAGCCTCTCAGACGATTTATGGAAGGTTAAATCCTAAAGTATATTCTGCAGGCCGGGAATTAGAAGAAGCAGGAGTTATTTTTTTAGAAGATATGCTGGCTGAAACTGCCTTTGTTAAACTTGGTTATGTTATGGCGAAAACAAAAGATAAAAATAAGATAAGAGAACTTATGTTGACAAATTTGGCGGGAGAGTTTAATGAATTGTTGAGTGGTTAAGTTTTTGATTTAACCTTTTTTGTGTGTGTATAGTTCTAATATTAATTGTTTGATATCTGTGATTTCTCTCTCTGCTTTTCTATTTACAGCGTAATCATATTCTGACCTGATTCTGTCTTTTTGGATTTGTCTATTCTGAGACATTAAGATTACGGGAGCCTGAATTGCCGCTAGCATTGAGAGAAATAAATTTAATAGAATAAACGGATAAGGATCCCAGGGTTTTCCAATCTCATATTGTATTAAAAAATAGGCATTAGTTGCAATCCATAATAGTAGAATTAATAAGAAAAGAAAAATAAATACCCAAGAACCAGCCCAATATGTGATAAGGTCTGATGCTTTTTGTCCAAAGGTTCGTTTTGCCGTGAGGATTGGATGTTTTTGTGCTTTGTTATCTTTGTTAACCATGAATTTGTATGTTTTATGCAAATAAAAAGGTTTTTGTTTAGATTTTTTAGCGTATTAGTGTTGTGATGACTTTATAAAGGCTACAATACGGAAAGGTTTAAAAGGGAATTTTGGTTTTAGTGTCATATGGCAAAAGGAAAACGTGATCCAAGAAGTTTTGATCAAAGCCCCTTAGCTTTATTAGCTATGGAAAGAAATAGTTTTCAATCATCTCCATTTAAGCCAGGTCAGACCTACGCTGTTGAGGCGAGTGGTAATGATCCTAAGGATGGAAGAGAACGAAGCGTTAGAGGTATTGCTTATTGTAATGGTGTTGGAAGAGGGTTAGCACATTTTATTGGGCAAGATGGTTCGGCTATTTGGGAAATAAGAAAAGCGCCAGCGAACCCAAGCCCAATAGCAGGAGTTTACGATTTAGGAAGTAGACTCAATATTTCAATGTATTCTGAAAAAGAACCCCAGCATCGTATACTCGGAAGGATGTTAAAAGCCATTGGGATTTCTTCGTAACTTTTAATAACTCGTTTCTTCTTTGTTTTTTATGGAAAATGATTATCAAAAGGTGGGCTTAAAAGCAGGACTTGAAATTCATCAGCAGATTGATACTAGTAAGTTATTTTCTGCGGCTCCTAGTTACTTAAGAAGTGATAAGCCAGATTATGTTATTAAGAGGAAATTGCATGCTGTTGCTGGCGAGTCAGGGGAGATTGATGTGGCTGTTAAGCACGAGGCTGTTTTGGATAAAGAATTTTATTATGAAGGATACGACGATACAGTTTCGTTAGTCGAGTTGGATGAATCTCCTCCCAGGCCAATTAATGAGGATGCTTTAGATATTGCTTTACAAATTGCTCTTTTATTAAATTGTGAGATTTATCCTGTTACACAAGTTATGAGGAAGACTGTGATTGATGGTTCAAATACGTCGGGCTTTCAGAGAACTGTTTTGATTGCGCATTCTGGATGGATTGAAACTTCGTTTGGAAAAGTTGGAATAGATTCAATTGCACTCGAAGAAGATTCTGCACGAATTATTAAGAGAGAGAAAGATAAAGTTGTTTATCGTTTGGATAGATTGGGAATTCCATTAATTGAAATTGCCAGTGCTCCTGTCATGAATGCGCCAGAGCAAGTAAAGGAGGTGGCTTTGAAGATTGGAGAGATTTTAAGAGCATGCAGAGTCAAGAGAGGGATTGGAACAATTAGGCAGGATGTTAATGTTTCTATAAAAGGTCATGGTAGAGTCGAGATTAAAGGTTTTCAAGAGCCAAGAATGATGGTTAAGACTATTGAGTTGGAAGTTGAAAGACAGCTTAATGATTTGAAAAAGAGTAAGAAAGGGGGAGAGGTGAGAAATGCTTTACCTTCTGGAGAGACAGAGTTCTTGAGGCCGTTGCCTGGGAAATCGAGAATGTATCCCGAGACTGATTTGGCTTTGCTGAAAATTAGTAGAGAGAGAATTAATAAGTTAAAGAAAAAACTTCCTAAATTGAGGAGTGATATTAGGGACGAGTTGAGGAAGAAAGGTTTGAGCGACGAGATGATTAATCTTGTTTTATCGTTCAGCGAGTTAGATGAGTTTAATGCTTTGATTAGAGTTTATAACAGAGATGCTAATTTAATTGCTAAGATGATAACTTTATGGAGAAATGAGTTTGCTACAAAGTTGAAAAAAAGTGTTGATGAAATTAAAGATGTTTTAAGTGAAAGGGTTTATGAGAAAGTTTTGGAGAGAGTTAAGAGCGGAAAGTTAGATAAGAGTTATGTTAGAGAAGTTTTATTGAAGATTTTAGAAGGAGTTAGTTTTAATGAAGCTGTTAAAATTGAGAAAATAGATGATAATAGGATTGAAGAGGAAATTAGAAAAATTATTAAAAATAAACCAGGTTTAAGACCAAATGCTTATATGGGTTTAGTCATGAAAAAGTTTAAGGGCAAGATTGATGCGAGAAAGGCTATGGAGATTTTGAAGAAAATTGTGGGTTAGAGTTAATTATCTTTTTTTTAGCTTCTTATAGGAACTAGTTTTCCATGTTCAATCCGGCCATGTTCTTTAGGACTTATAAAATAAACGAAGAGAGGTGTTGGATCATATCCAAGTAGTTTTTTGACAGGATCTATTTGTAGAAGATTATATAATCCTTGTTGTGCTTCTTCAGGAGTGTGTCTTTTGTCTAAAGGGACTCTTTTTAATTCTCCGTTTATTGGACCCCACCAAATGGTTGATTTTTCTCTAAGATATGCTTCTTTTGAGCCAACGTGCAATTGGTGGGCAATCCAAGTTCTAGCATCTGGGTTGTGTTCTCTAACAGTATATAATCTAACGCTATTAAGTGCGCGTTTAGCTAAGACAATTGTTGGGGATTGAACGCCTTCTAGAGTTAAGATTGGTAGGTTTTCATATATTTTATTTGCTTCTATATCTTCAAATCTTTTATCTAAAGATCGCATTTTGCTACTATGAGCTTTTTCGTGAGTTTCTCCAGGTTCTA
This sequence comes from Nanobdellota archaeon, assembly GCA_022561055.1. GTDB lineage: Archaea > Nanobdellota > Nanobdellia > Pacearchaeales > GW2011-AR1 > JADFRY01. The sequence continues at coordinate 30,940 of JADFRY010000004.1, forward strand.
TTCTCATTATTCCGGAAAAGAGCCCGATAAAGTTTTTTCCTGTAAAACATTTTTCTACTCTCGTCTCTTTTTGCCGTCTTAAATCTTCTATTGCTTGTTGAGAAAGGTCTGCAAAGCCTACTCTGCTGTCTGAAGCCATTACATAGCCAATATGTCTTGATTTTTTGTCAAAAAAACTGGCAACTCCGATTACTGTCATGATTCTTTCTTCTTGTTTTGTTATTTAATTCTTTCTGTTTGTAGAAAGTGTTAAAAAAGAGGTTGATTTTGATTAGGAATGTTGCGAACACATACATGCGGGGAGTTGAGGAAAAGCCATTCTGGTAAGAAGGTGAGGCTTTGCGGATGGATAGATAGTGTTAGGAATTTTGGAAAGCTTTGGTTTATTGATTTGCGTGACAGATATGGGAAAACCCAGATTGTTTTTAGAGAAGGGGAAATTGATAAAAAATTGTTGAAAGAGTTGACGATTGAGAGTTGTATTGGTGTTAGAGGTAGAGTTAAGGAAAGGAAAGATAAGAACAAGAAAATCCTTACTGGAGATGTTGAAGTTTCTGTAATAGAACTGGAGATTTTTACAAAATGTCCTCCTTTACCTTTCGATATTAAAAAAGAAGCTAGTGAAGAGATTAGATTGAAGTATAGATATCTTGATTTACGTACTGAGAGAATGCAGAAGAACTTAATGTTGAGACATAAAGTGTATAAGGTAATTCATGACTATATGGATGAGGCTGGTTTTATAAACTTTGATACACCTATTTTGGCTAAGTCGACTCCAGAAGGGGCGAGAGATTATGTTGTTCCGAGCAGAATTAGTGCAGGAAAGTTTTATGCTTTACCACAGAGTCCGCAAATTTTTAAGCAGTTGTCCATGATAAGTGGATTTGATAAATATTATCAGATTGCAAGATGTTTTAGAGATGAGGACCTCCGGGCCGATAGGCAGCCAGAGTTTACCCAGCTTGATGTAGAGATGAGTTTTGTCGAAGCTGAAGATGTTTTGAGAGAAGTGGAAAAGTTAATTAAGTTTATGTTTAAACAAGTTTTAAATGTTAATGTGAAGACACCCTTTCCAAGGTTGAAGTATGAAGAGGTGATGAAAAAATATGGAAAGGATTCTCCAGATATTAGAAAGAAAGAAAGCAAAGAAAAGTTTTCTTTTCTATGGGTTTTGAATTTTCCTATGTTTGAATACAATAAAGAGGAAAAAAGATGGAAAGCGATGCATCACCCATTTACTTCTCCTGAAGATGGAGCAGATTTCAAAGATCTGAAAGGAATGAAAGCTAAAGCTTATGATTTAGTTTTGAATGGGTCTGAGATAGGAGGAGGAAGTATTAGGATTTCTGATAAGGGTTTGCAGGAAAGAGTTTTTGAAGCGTTGGGAATTGAAAAAAAGGAAGCAGAAAATAAATTTGGATTTTTATTAAAAGCGCTAGGTTTTGGAGCGCCGCCACATGGAGGAATTGCATTTGGTCTCGATAGGATGATAATGATCATGGCTGGGGAAGATTCTATTAGAGAAATAATTCCCTTTCCTAAGAACAAGAATGCATATGACTCGATGATGGATTCTCCTTCGGAAGTTAGTGATCAACAACTAGAGGAAGTTGGTTTGAAGTTATGTTCTAAAAAGAAATAGTGTAATTTTTGGGAGAGAGATTAAATTTACAAACATTTATAAACTATAGAATCCTATAGGTATCTATGGTTACAACGATACAAGTTAGTAAGGATTTGGTAAATATACTGAATAAAAGGAAATTAAGTGATAGGGAGAGTTATGAGAATGTTATATGGGATTTATTGGAAGATAGCATGGAATTGTCCGAAGAAACTAAGAGAGATATTAAAGAGGCAAGAAATGAGATCAAAGAAGGCAAGTTTGTGAGCCTTGCAGAAGTTAAGAAAAAGTATGGAATTAAGTAAATGTATGAAATAATTCTTTCTAAAGGGGCTGAGAGATTTTTAGGTAAACTTGATAGGGCAAATAGAGAGAGAGTAATTAGGGCTTTAGAAAGAATTAGGATAAGGCCTGAAAAGTATTTGGAAAAGCTGGTCGGAGAAGAAGGTTATAAGTTCAGAGTTGGAGATTATAGATTATTTATAGATATTCATAAAAATGATTTGTTGATACTTGTTATTAAAATTGGGCATAGGAAGAACATTTATAAGAAATAATTTATACTTAATGAAGATGAAAGAAAAGTTTATTTCAATTGAAGAGGCTATGAAGAAGGGGAAAGGGAAAGTTGCTGTTCGTGGATGGATTCATAGAGAGCGTGGTTCGAATAAGATTAAGTTTATTGTTTTAAGAGATGCTAGCGAGATTATACAGATCGTTTTGGAAAGGAAAGATTTTGAAAAACAATGGAAAGATATAGATAAATTGCAGGTCGAGTCGAGTTTAAAGATTATTGGAGATATAAAAAAAGATAAGAGGGCTCCTAATGGTTATGAAATTAAAGCTAAGAAAATTGAAATCGTTGGCTTAAGCGAGAATTTTCCAATTAATAAGAGTTTGAATGAAGAGCTTTTAGGGGATAGAAGGCATTTATGGTTGCGTTCTAGGAAGATGAGTGCTGTCATGAAGATTAGAAGCACGGTAACTGGAGCGTTACATGAATATTTTAGGGGAAAAGGATTTTATGAATTTCAGAGTCCAATAATAATTCCTGGCGGGGCAGAAGAAGGACCGACTCTTTTTGAAGTAAATTATTTTGGAGAGAAATTGTATTTGACTCAGACTTGGCAGTTGTATGCAGAGGCCGCGATGTATGGGCTCGAGAAGCTTTATTGTGTTGCGCCTAGTTTTAGGGCTGAGAAAAGTAAGACATCAAGACATTTGACAGAGTATTGGCATACAGAGATGGAAGTTGCTTGGATAGGTTTAGATGAATTAATGGATTATGGAGAAGAAATGATAAAGTTTGTTGTTTCTAAAGTTTTGAAAGAGAATAAGAAAGAGCTCGAGTTTTTGGGAAGAGATGTTAAAAAACTTCAGATAGTGTTGAAGAAGAAGTTTCCTCGTTTTACTTACGATGAAGTTTTGAAAATTTTGGAAAAAAAGAAAAAGATAAAAGTTCCTTGGGGAAAAGATTTGAGGACGATTGAAGAAGAAAAGTTAATGGAGTTATATGATACTCCTATTTTTGTGACTCATTATCCTAAAGAAGTTATGGCTTTTTATAAGCCGCGTGATGAAAAGAATCCTAAGACGGCGAGGTGTTTTGATATGTTGGCTCCAGAGGCTAATGGGGAGTTAGTTGGAGGAAGTGAGAGAGATACTAATATAGAGGAACTTAAGAAATCATTGAAAGCAAAAGGAGAAAAACTTAAAGATTATCAGTATTATTTTGATATTCATAGTTATGGAGCCATTCCTCATGCTGGTTATGGTTTAGGGACAGAAAGATTGATAAAGTGGATTTGCGGGCTTGATACGGTTAAAGATGCTATTGGTTTTCCGAGGACGATGACTAGGTGGAAGCCTTAGGTTACAAAATGAGAATTCTTGCGATTGGAGATTTCCATGGGAAGTTTCAAAAGAAGTGGGTTGATTTGATTAAGAAAGAGAATATTGATTTGGTTGTTAGCAATGGGGATTATTTTCCGTTTCTTTATAGAAAATTGTGGTTTAAGCATTGTTATAACACAGATGTTGAATTTTGGGAAGTTATTGGGAAAAAGAAATACAAAGAAATAACTTTGAGAGAGATTAGTGCTGGGGATAAAGTGTTTGAGAAACTTAATAATTTGGCTGTTCCGGTGATTACAGTTTTGGGTAATTATGAACAAGCGAAAAGTCAGAAAGATTTTGATGTTAGCGATGTTAAAAGACCGAGAGGTAAAGCGTATTGGAGTTGGGCTTGGCAAGATTTTTTGAATCCTTTGTTAAGTAAATACAAGAATATAAAGAGATTTGATTATTCATACTATAGATTTGGGGATTTTGTTTTTATAGGGATGAATGGTGGCAGTTTCCCTGGGAATGTTAAAAGCAAAGCCTATAAAAAGCATCGAAAAATTTTAGAAAGATTATTTAGGAAATTTAGTAAAGAAAACAAAGAAAAAAGAGTGATTTTTGTTTCTCATAATGTGCCTTATAATACTCGGCTAGATAAAATTACAGATAAAGACGCTCATAAAAAAGCTAAGGGGAAACATTATGGTTCTAAACTAGTTAGAAGAATTATTGATAAGTATCAGCCTATTTTGCATTTAGCAGGCCATATCGATGAGGGGGTAGGAAAACAAAAGCTTGGGAAAACATTGGCTATTAATTGTGGGCCTGCACATCATGGAAAAGCGGCGATTATTGAAATTAATGATAAGGGAAAGGTGAAAGTTAAGTTTATTAAATAAAACTTATTAGGTTTTTTCCAAGAGAAGTGAGACAAACATAGAATTCCTAGGGAATTTTCTCACAGATAGTTGAAAGTTAGTTATGATGTACATTATTTTTTTTGAGAAGAGTTTTAATTTTGTTAATTTTCCTAGATCAAGAACTATCCCTTCTGATTTTTTCAGAGTAAATTTATTTTTCTTTAATATATTAATTAATTCTTTATAGTCCCACTCTGTTAGGTGTTCCGAAATAGGAAAATATTTTCCTATTTTTGTTTTTATTTCCAATTTTGTTATTGTGCTTGTGTTTACTGTAGGATAAGTTAGTACGAGACTTCCTTTTGGTTTTAGAACACGATAGAATTCTTTCATCACTTTTTTTGGATGTAAGACATGTTCTAGAGTTTCTACGCAAACTATTTTATCGAAGTTTTTATTTTTAAAATTTAAATTTTCTATATTCATTTCTTTGAAGAGCAGGTTTTTAGGAGCTTTTGTTTTCGCTTTTTTGAAAGCATTTTTTGTTATGTCTGCTCCATATATTTTTTTACATTTTTTGGATATTTTTAAAGTTAGTTTTCCATCTCCACATCCCGCATCTAATATTATTTCATCTTTTTTAGGTTCGAGGAATTTTAGAGCTGATTTTTGTCTTTCTTTATGATAAATATTACTTATATTTACACCATGCAGGGTGTATCCTTTTTCGTATCCTCCTCTATTATATTTTTCTTCATAATATTTTTTTAGTTCTTTTTGATTTTTGAACTTTAACATCTCTTTATTTAGTATATCTCCGAATTTTTCCTTTTTTGATTTTTTCATATTTTATTATGATTAAATAACTTTATAAATCATTCAAAATTTTGGTTAGTATGGTAAAAATAAAATCTTCTAAGCCAATTTCTAAAATAAAGAAAGGCGATAAGATTAAAGTAGATGGAAAAGAATATGAAGTGGATGCGCATTATGTTATGATTAATCATGGTAAGACAAGAGAAATGGTAATTGAATTGTTTGATTCTAAGACAGATAAGGATTATCAAGTAAGATATTTTGATAATAGAGTTGAAGAGAGTATTGATTTTTACGAATTGAAGGATATTGTTTATGATAAAGTTGAAATTGAGAAGATAGAGTGGTAGAATATTTTCTAGTATCTATTTGCAACAGAAAGGTTTAAATAATGTTTAAACTTTGTATAAACATGAGATTGGAGAATGTTGCAGAGGTAAGGAAGTGGGGCAATAGTGGAGGAGTTTTACTACCCAGAGAATGGTTAGGAAAACAGGTAAAAGTAATTTTAATAGATAGAACTCTAGAAATAAAGAAAGAGGTATTAAGAATTCTTGAGCCATATTTAGAGGATATTATTGGGATTTATTTGGTTGGAAGTTATGCAAGAGGTGAACAGAGGAAAGATTCTGACATAGATGTTTTAGCTATTTCTGAAGAAACAAAGAAATTAATTAAATCCGGGAAGTATGAAATAGAGATAATTCCTCTTAGGATTATTATTAAAACTCTTGAGATTTATCCTGCTATGATTTATCCCAAGCTTATAGACGCCAAACCAATATTGAATAAAAGTCTTTTAGATGAGATTCAGGAAATTAAGTTATCTAGAGGTTCAATGAAAAGATATTTAGATGACTGTAAAAGAATTATAAAAATAAATAGGGAATTTGTCGAGGAAGATAAACTAGAGGGGAATATTTTAGAATATGATACAGTTATTTATTCTTCTATTTTGAGATTAAGGTCATTATATATGATGAAATGTATATTTATGGATGAGAAGTATTTAAATAAGAAATTTAAAAGATGGTTGATTTCTGAATTAGAGATTGGTGATGGAGAATATAAGAAAATTTATGAGGCTTACAGAGCAGTAAGAGATGATAGAAAATCAAAAGAAAAGATTAGTGTTGAGTTGGGAGAAAAACTTGTAAATTTATTAGAAAAAGAGGTTAAAGAATATAAAATTGGTAAAAAGAAAAAAGAGACCTAAGAAAGGAATTAAGTCTTTGGAAAGGCAGATAGAATTGCACGAAGAAAAATTAAGAAAAACCATAGAAGAAGGAAATATATATTTAGAAAAATATTATGGTAAGGAAATAGCTTCACAAGAAAAGGCTAAGAAAAAAAAGGAAGAGAAATCGAGAAGAAAAGGAAAGAGAAGCTAAAAAGATATAGTTGAGCAGTAGTTTTTAATACGAATAACCTTAAAAACCAGCTTGATTTTTGTTTTTCGTATTAAGATGGAAATTGGAAATATTAAGATTGAATTTTTAGGACATTCAGGGTTTTTGATTAGTAGTAGTAATGGTTCTGGTAAGAAAATTGTGATAGACCCTTATAATGTTTCTGGAAATGTAAATGAAAAGGCAGATGTCATTTTGATTACGCATAGTCATTATGACCATTGTAGTATTAAGGATATTGAAAAACTTTCAAAGAGAGGAACTGTAATTGTTATGCCTGCAGATTGTCAGAGTAAGGTTATGAAAATTGAAGGCGTGGATTTGCAAGTTGTTGAAGTTGGGGATGAAATTGATTTGTCAGGATTAAAAATTGAAACTGTTCCTGCTTATAATAAAGATAAAGATTTCCATCCGAAAAGCGAGGGCTGGTTAGGGTATTTAATTAAGATGGGCAATGTTATTGTTTATCATTCAGGTGATAGTGATTTTATTCCTGAGATGCAAAAACTCAGCGGATATGGAAAGCACGGGAATGAATTTATTTCTTTATTGCCTGTTTCTGGAAAGTATGTTATGGATGCAGAGGAGGCCGCAGATGCTGCTTCTGTGATGAGTCCTGATTTAGCAATACCGATGCATTATGGTGCAGGAGTTGCCGGAACTATTGAGGACGCGCAAAGATTTGTTGAGCTTTGTAAAGAAAAGGGTTTGAAAGCGGAGATTTTAGAGAGGATTTAATACAAAGTTTTATTAAGTCAATTGTATTTTTTGCTTATGCGCGAAGAGGTGTTTGAGGTTGAGGGAGTTAAGTCTCCATGGGATGATAAGTTTTATCTTGGTTCTCTTATGGGTGCTGTAAATGAGTATCTTGGTTTTGGAGCTGATGTTTTTTATGCAAGGGAACCTGGTACTCTATCTGAAGTTGAAATAATGAGTATGGACAACGCTGACGGGACTAGAAGGATTTGTATTAGAAGGATCGGAGAGGGACTCTATGGAATTACTGGGCTTCTAGAAAGTGAAGACTTTGATGTTTTTAAGTCAAATATACGAGATGTTTTAGATAATTATATTAGAAGGATTGGACCAGACAAGGACAAGGAGAGAAGTAAAGCTGGTTCTCTTGAAAGAAGAAGTGAAGAGCCTGTTAGGCAATAGACTTAAAAACTTAATATTTTTCTGCTGATTATGGAAGATAAGAAGAGTAGTGAAGAAGAAACCCATAGAAAAATTGTGTATCATGAGTATGTTGAGGAAATAGATGGTCCTGCTATTGAAGGATATGATTTTAATAATGGTGTTAATTATGATAAGATCATAAAAAGCTTTTATACTACTGGTTTTCAGGCCACACATTTATCAAAGGCTATAGGGATTGTTAATGAAATGATTAATAATAAGGCAAAGATTTTTTTAGGATATACTTCTAATATGGTTAGTTCTGGTTTGAGAGATATTTTTAGATATCTTGTTGAACATAAAAAAGTGGATGTTGTCTCGACAACAGGAGGAGCTATCGAGGAGGATATAATAAAGTGTTTGAAACCTTTTATTTTAGGGGATTTCCATGCTAAAAAAGGACAGGAGTTATGTTCGAAAGGCATAAACAGAATCGGAAATATTTATGTTCCTGATGATAGATATGTTCTTTTTGAAAAGTTTTTGATTCCTATCTTAGAAGAGATTTATGAAAAGCAGAAAGAAACTGGAAGGATTATTGGTCCTAGTGATTTAATTTGGAAACTTGGAGAGAAGATAAATGATGAAAAGAGTATTTGTTATTGGGCATGGAAGAATAAAATAAGATTTTATTGTCCTACGATACTAGATGGCTCTATTGGGGATATAATTTATGTTTTTAGGAATAAACATCGCGACTTTCTTTTAGATGTTGTAGAAGATACGAAGAGATTAAACGACTCAACTATTGGATTGAATAAGTCGGGAGTTATAATTTTAGGCACCGGAGTGGTTAAACATTCTTTATTAAATGCGAATTTGTTTAGGAATGGTGCAGATTATGTTGTTTATATTAATAATGCCCAAGAATTTGATGGAAGCGATGCGGGTGCGATGCCTGATGAGGCTGTTTCTTGGAAGAAAATTGCTGAAAATGGAAAGATGATCAAGGTTTTTGGGGATGCGACGATTTTATTTCCCTTGTTAGTTGCGAGCACTTTCGCGAGCGGAAATTAATTCTGTCATTTCGAGCGAGGGTGCGAGTTTAAGAGTTTTGCTAGGCAAGAGTAGGCTGGTTAGAAGTTAATTTATAGTATGCTTCTCGGTCACTTAGTCTTTCTCTAGCTCTTTTTAAGAAGCCAGATAGCCTTGATTTTACTGTTCCTAATGGGATGTTTAATTGATCTGCTACTACTGCTAGAGTGGCTCCATAAAGATAATGTAATCTTACTATTTCTGTTTGATTTGGAGTACATAAGATGTCTATCAGACTTTCTATTCTTTTTCCAGATCCTTCTTGGGTTGGTTTATTTTCTGAGATTGATTCACCCATGAATGATTCGTCTAAACTTTTAGCAGATATTCTAGATTTTCTTCTTCTTACCATGTCTATCCCAACTGACCTGGTTAACATTTTAACATAAGCTGTTAGTTTTGCTCTCTTTGGATCGTATTTGTCAAAGCCACATGGTCTAAGAGATTTCATTGTTACTTCTTGCCCTAATTCTTCAGGATCTATAGAAAATAATCTTGCATATCGATTAAATATTGGCTCAAAGGCTTCTCTAAATTTACAATAAGCCGAATTGCTTTCGGCTGTGCCAGTTATTACAGCCCTTTTTACGTCTTCTTCTGTGAAAATTACCATAGTTCTCTTTTTTTATTTTTAATCTTACTATTTCTGTTATTTTAGAGTATAGTCAAATATTTAAAGTATGTCCTTCTAGATTTCTTAACATATGAAAGGAGGTAACAGTGAATGGTACTTGATTTTGCGAAAGAGGCTATAGAAAATGTTCAGACTCACAGCATCAACTTTGATGAGTTAAGGGCTGGGAAAGCCAACATTAAGGTTTTTGGTTGTGGTGGTATGGGAAATAATGCTGTGACTTGGCTGTTTAATAAGGGAATTAATGGCGCTACTGTTTATGCGATAAATTCTGATGCTTTGCATTTGAGTATAACAAAGGCTGATGAGAAGATTCTTATTGGAAAAGAGTTGACTCGTGGTTTAGGTGCAGGCGGTAGACCTCAAATTGGAAGAGAAGCAGCTAAAGAGTCTTTATCTGAATTGAAGAAAGTAACAAGCAATGCTGATATGATATTTGTTCTTGCTGGAATGGGTGGCGGAACTGGAACTGGAGCAGCTCCCGTTGTTGCACAGTTGGCAAAAGAGAGCGGTTCAGTAGTAATTGGTGTTGTAACCATGCCGTTTGAATGTGAAAAAGCAAGGATGGACAAGGCAGAGTTTGGTTTACAAGAATTGAGAGAAGTTGCTGATACAGTAATTGTTATTGATAATAACAGACTTGTTGATATTGCTGGTAATTTGCCGATGGAACAGGCCTTTGCAGTAGCGAACGAGCTAGTCAGTACAATGATTAAGGGAATTGTGGAAACAATTACTCTTCCTTCATTGATTAACTTAGACTATGCTGATGTTTCTGCTATTATGCGAGGTGGAGAAGTCGCAGTTATTGGTGTTGGAGAATCTGATAGTCAGTCAGCGAGAGTTGATGAGGCAGTAAGACAGGCGTTAACGCACCCTTTATTAGATGTAGATTACAAAGGTGCGACAGGCGCTTTAGTTCACGTGACTTGTGGGCCTGACTTTAAATTAGAAGAGTTTGCCGGTGTTGGCCAGTTAGTTACAGAGAATATAAGTCCGGATGCCCAAGTTATTATTGGTGCTAGGATAGATAAAGACTTTGGTAATAAAGTTAGAGTCATTACAATTATGACTGGAGTTTCGTCGCCTTATGTTTTAGGCAAAGAAACCCGTGCAGATGCTGCACCATCACCAGAGATATCTGACCTTGGTATAGAAGTCTTCAGATAATTTTTTATTTAGGAACATTTATTTTTGTTCCTTTTTTATTTTTTATTAGTAGAAAATAGCTAACCAAATAGTTTCTTTTTGAGAGTCTGTTTTCTGCACTTTATGTTTTACATGTGCTGGAATATTAACATAATCTCCTTCACACATTTTAACGACTTTATTATTTTCTTCGAATAATAACTCTGCATTTCCTTTGAGGACAATGATGAATTCATTTTTATTTTGATCATACCATTTACATTTAGGTGTTGAATGACCACTTGATATAATTCTTTCAATTTTACAATTTTGTGAAGAGATAAGCTCTTCAAATGATTCATCTGATAATAGTTTAGGTATTCTTGAGAAAATATTTCCTACCTTCATTTTACTTTCACCAGGTTGTGGGGTCTTTGGTTCTACTTGATTTTTTTGTTATGCCCCAGAACTCCCAGTTTATTATGTTTTCCAAAGCTGCTTTTCTTGTTTTTTTAATTGTACCCTTTCCATAACCAACAGGTAATATTGCTTCAATGTTAATGAACTCTGGAATTTTCAGGACTTGTTTTATTAATTCGTCTGAGTAAGCTCCAACCCAACAACTTGATAGTCCTAAGTCTGTTATTTTTAATAAGAAGTTTTGAATTGCTGCGCCTGCTTGTTGTCTTGAATAGATTTTGCCTCGCTCGTTGTACATTTTTTCTAGTTTGGTTTCATCTGAACATACAACTATAATTATTTGGGCATCTGCAATCCAAGTTTGTTGACAATGTTTTGTTATATTGTTTTTTAGTTCTTGATTCTCTACAATTATAAATTTTAGGTTGTTTATGTTACCTGCAAAAGGGACTTTAGATGCGGTATCAATGGCTTCTAGAATGTCAGCCCATTTTACTTTCTTCTCTTTAAATTCTCTGACAGAATGTCTTTTTTCTATTACTTCATTTAGTTTCATGCTTTTATTAAAGGAGTAAGATATAAAAAAGTTGTTATGTCAAGGATTCTGGAGAGAACCACTTACTTTAGTGCGTGGATGAATCCTTGAGCACAAGAGAATTGCTCCAAGCTTTGCAATTCTCTGTGCAGAAAATTCTCTATTAAAAGAATTTTCTTGCATCCAAACCTCAAGAATGCTAACAATTGCATTCCGGGAGAATTCTCTAACATGAATTCTCCGGACCCGCGAATCCAAACTTACGAGGATTCGCACGGTCTTGATGGCACTCAAAAACTAAAAGTTTTTGATGAGTCCGAACAAAAAACGCAAAGACTTTTTGATTAGTCTAATAATACATTCCAAATAATTTACTGTTAATTTAATTAAAGAGATTTTTATCCAAATCTAATCTCTCCCCCACCCAAGACTTGTTCGCCTTTATATATGACTGCTGATTGTCCTTCTGCAATTCCTTCTATTGATTTTTTGAGTGTGCAATTATATTTTTTATTATTATATTCTATCGAAACAGGAATTAGTTCACCGAGATGTCTGATTCTTACTTTTATTTTAGTGAGAGGAAATTTTGGCCGGTCATTTATGAAATTTATTTTTCTCATTATGAATTTTTTGCGGAATGCTTCAGGATGATTCTTAGGAGCTGCGATTAATATGTTGCTTTTTATTTTTTTGTTAATTATATACCATTTTTTTCCAGTTTTATTTCTAAATTCTTTATCAATATCGAAACCGAGTCGTGGTCCTATTCTTTCGCCAATTGTGTAAAACATTGTTCCATTATGATAGCCAAGAAGCTTTCCTTCAGGGTTTAGGATTTTCCCTTTTTTTTGTTTTATTTTTTGTTTTAAAAATGCTTTCATATTTACTTTTCCAATAAAACAAATTCCCTTTGTTCCTGGTTTATTATAATTTGGAAAGTTGTTTTTATAAGCTATTTTTCTTATTTCTTTTTTTGTATAGTTTCCTATGGGGAATAATGTATGTGCGAGGTCTTTTTGAGTTAATTCATATAGAAAATATGATTGGTCTTTTGTTTTGTCCTTTGCTTTTAAGAGAGAGAAACTGGATTTAGTTTTTTTTATTTTTGCGTAATGTCCTGTCGCTATGTAGCTTGCTCCGAGTTTTTTTGCTTCTGTCCAAAGAAAGGGGAATTTTATTATTTTATTACATAAAGAGTCGGGATTAGGTGTTAAGCTGCGAGCATAAGCTTTAAACATTGGATCAATTACATATTTCTTATATTCTTTTTCGAAATTTAATGTTATAAAAGGGATTTTAAGAATTGCAGCTATTTTTTGGGCGTCTTTTTTGTCATTAACCCAATTACACTGGCCAGTTATTTTGTCTTTCGTTTCAGAGAAATTTTTCATGAAAGCTCCTATAACTTTGTATCCTTGTTTTTTAAGAAGAAGCGCAGCTACGGTAGAGTCTACTCCTCCTGAAAGACCGAGGAGGATAGTTTCTTGTTTTTGTTTCATGATAACGGGAAGAAGTAATGGTTTTTAAATAAAACGTCCCGGGCTGGACTCGAACCAACGACCCCACGGTTTCTGAAATCTGCCGATTTCCGAGCAGATCAAAAATTGGCATTTTTAATCTTAACAGCCGTGTGCTCTACCACTGAGCTACCGGGACTTAGAGAAAAAAACGGGTGAGCTTATTTAAAGATTCCTGTCTTGATTTTTGAGTTGTAAGATCATGTCAAGATGCTTTCGAAAGAGCATCTTGAACACAAGAGAATTGCTGACAATTGCAATTCTCTGCGCAGAAAATTCTCTATTAAAAGAATTTTCTTGCATCCTAACCTCAAGAATGCTTAAAAGTTGCATTCTTGAGGGCATTCAAAAACTTTCAGTTTTTGATGAGTCCTAACAAAAAACGACAAGGACTTTTTGATTTTAAATATAAGTCTTGTTTCTAATTTACGAGAAAGAGGTATGCTACCATGGCAAAAAAGAAAAAAGCTAAAAAAAGCTAAAAAGAGAAGAAGAAAATAATTTTTTGAGACAATTTTATTTTTTATTTTATTTATTACTAATTTTCTTAAAAAGTTAAAATTTTTTATAAAAATGTTTTTAGAAAGTTTTAAATAGGAATTTGCTTTATATTTATTATAAAAAGAGGTATGAACATGGTAGCAAGAAGAGCAACTACAGGAAGAACAACAAGAAGAGCAACTACAGGAAGAACAACAAGAAGAGCAACTACAGGAAGAACAACAAGAGAGACAACAAGAACAACAAGAGAGACAACAAGAAGAACAACGGCAAGAAGAGCAACTACAAGAAGGAGAAGATAACTCTTTTTTGAAATAGTTTTTCTTTGAATATAATATTTTTTGTTTGTTTTAATGTGGAATATTAATTTATCGATGGTAAATAATTGATAATTTGTTATTGTTTTATTGATAATTATATTTTAACGACGATAAACGAAAGTTTTAAATACTTATTATAGTTCGTTTTTTTTTGCATAGGAGACATACAATGACAACAAAAAGAAAAACAAGAAGAACAAGAAAAACTGCAAGAAAGACAGTAAGAAAAACAACCAGAAGAAAGACAACCGTCAGAAGAAAAAGAAGATAATTTTTTTTTGAGTAGTTGTTTGATTTTGGATTTTTTTTAGTGGTTTTTTGATAAAAGAGGTGGTTTATTTTTCAGAAATTTTTCTTTTAGCATTAATTCTTTCTAGATATTTGTATATGTTAGTTTGTTTTGTTCCACGAATTAAGTTTGTTATTGCTGTTAATGCATATTCTATTGATTCGGCCGGACCAATTATTCCGACTGTATTATCTTTGATTGCAATTTCACATCCAGATATTTGTTCAATAGTTCGTTTTGTTCTGCCATGAGTTCCTATTAGTCTTCCTCTGACTACTTCTAAATTTTTTCTTCTTGTAAAATCTTTAATATTTATTTTTTCTAGTATTATATCTTCCTCTGTTAAGAGCGCTGCAGTTTTTGCAGAATATCCTAAGTTTATCGCATCAAGAACTAGAGAAAATTCATATTCTTCTATCGAGTCTCCATAAATTAAGACTTTTTTACCTTTTATTCTTATTTTGATATTTAATTTTTTTTCTAGAAAATTTTTTTCTCTTTTTAACTCCAAAATATTCTTACAATAAAATGTTTCCATTTTAGAATTCTTCTTTTAAAATATCTAATATCCCCTTTTTCTTTAATTGGTTGACTGCTGAGAAATTATATTTGTATATGACATCTCCTTTTTTATCATCATACTCCCACGGAACTATGAGGATTATATCTTTTGGCCTTAACCATAATCTTCTTCTGTATCTTCCAGGAACTCTGCAATTTCTTGTTTTGCCGTCGGTAGTTTTTACATCCATTCTGTTTCCTCCGAGTCTTAGAACTATTATTCCTATAATTTCTTTGCCTTTTGGCATTCTAACTCTTGTTGATATTTCTATAGTTTCTTTTTTGTCCAGCTCTGCTGATTTAGATTCTTCCTTTACTTCTTCAAAGTCTCCAAAATCTTTTTCTTGATTTTCTTGCATGATAGGTTTTTGTTAATCTGTTATTTAAATATGACTCTATGATAAAATAAGTGCATAAGGAATGTTCTGAATTTTTTCTATTCCTTTGTCATTTATTATACCTGCTTCTTTTGCTGCTTTAAGAGATTCTTGACCTACAATGTTAAATGAAGCATCTTCTCTTGCCTGAAATTGCATAAGTTCAATTGTCTCGTCATAAGACAATTCTTTATCTTTATAGAAACTTTCTCTTACTTCAAGTTGTTTAATTCCTTCTTCAAATTTTTTCCCTATTAGATTAGAATCACATATAGCCACTACCTCTCTGTAAGATTTGTGGACTTTTACACATATCATTTAAATTAAAGTAAATCTTTATTTTTGGATCCCTCCCATTCTACAAACTGTTATTCCACAATTCGGGCACTTTCCCTTTGCTATTTTTGTGCCTCTTTTTGTTTTGGATTCCTTTGGATTTTGTATTTCAACTTTTTTTTTGCATTTAACGCAATATCCTTGTGTTGGCATTTATTGTTTCCTCCTTATTGTTTCTCCTTTGTTTTTTTAGATTATAAAGGTTTCTAAAGTTTTTGGGAAAGGCTAAATCTTGCTTTTAATTGGGTATTTGGCTCCGCAGGCAAGGCAGTGTTTGAATTTTATTCCTCTTTCTGAAATGATTTCTGTGTCTGGTTTTTTACATTCGTGGCAAAGAACAAATTCTTTTACATAGAGTGCTATTTTTTCATTTACTTTATTTGAGTTAACTCTTGTTTTTAGTGTGAGGCGGCCGTTCTCCAACTTTCCATAAACCGCAAGCTCTTTTTGCAAGAATTTTATAAGATGTTCTAATGGTCTTCTTATATAAGAAACTATTTCTCTTATATTGGTGATTATCGTTTTATTTCCTGAGACAAAGCCTTTTACTTTTGGGATTTCAAATCTTTCTGAGTTTCCAACTACTGATTTTATATTCTTATATGCGTTTTCTAATAACTGTTCGTATTCCATCTTTACGCTGAGAAGAAAGAGTTTTTAAGCCTATTGATGGTATATTTTGTGGTATAATAATGTTAATAAAGTAGAATTATTTTTATTCCAGATGACCAATGTTAAACTTTTTACAGTTGAAGATGGGGATTGGGAGCAAAGAGAAATGTGGTTTTCTCGGTTAGAGTCAAAAGTTGGGATTTTTCTAACAGATGTTGTTGGTAGGGAGATTGTTAGTGTTAGTGCACCTAGTATTAACATAAGTTATACTCCTGAGGGAAAATGTAAAGTTTCTTATGGGGTTTCTGTTGTGTATCAAGATAAACCTGGCTCTGTTAGGGTTGGGCCTGATAGGGATTAAGTTATATTTATAAAGTTCTTTGATTGTGTTTTTTTATGAAAGTGAAGAATTTAGTTCTTGGAATTGGTATTTTTATAGTTTTTATGCTTGCTTTGGGTTACGGCATTCAGGCGTTTTATCCTGAGCCGAAATATGATGATTATTGTGATGTAAGTTTGAGAATTCCTGCTAGGATAGGAATTGAGGATTGTAAGTTTTCTCAAGGGTTAGAAATAAAACAGCAAGCATGCTATAAAGTTGGCGGAGAGTTTAGATATGAATATGATGAGCAAGGTTGCATTGTTGATGGTTATTGTGACGAATGCAAAATAGCTTATGATGAAGACAAGTCCAGACATGCAAAAATTGTTTTTGTTATTGCTTTAATTGTTGGAATATTGATTTTAATTGTTGGCTACGCAATTTTGTCTGTTGAGCCTGTTGGAAGCGCTTTAATGGCTTCTGGTGTTGGGGCAATATTTTATGGCTCTATTAGGAACTGGATTAATTTGAGCAATGTTTGGAGATTTTTGCTTTTGCTTTTGGTTTTGGCTCTTTTAATTTGGATTGCAATAAGGTCAAATCGCAGGAAGAAAAAAGGATTTGGGTTTTCTTTTGGGTTTAAGTTTGGGAGATAGATTTAATAATATCCTGTTTTAATAAATTTTATGGAAGATTATAAAGAGATCACAAAAGAATCTTATGATAAAAATGCAGAATATTTTTCCGAATATTTTAGAAATGTATTTAATTTAGAAGAGAGGAAAGAATTTAGTAAATTTATTAAATCAATTAATGGAAATAAAATTTTAGACCTTGGTTGTGGCGATGGAGAGCATGGAATCTATTTTAAGAATCAAGGTTTTGATGTAGTGGGAATAGATATTTCGGAATCTTTTCTAAGGATTGCTAATGAAAAAGGTTTAAATGTATTAAAAATGGACATTGAGGATCTTAAATTTGATGATAATTTTTTCGATGGTATTTGGGCAGTTACTTCTCTGTTGCACGTGCCTAAAAGAAATTTTAGTAATGTTGTTAATAAGCTAACTAAAATTCTTAAATCCCGAGGAATTTTATATGTTTGTGTTAAGGAAGGTGAAGGAGAAGGATTTATTATTGATAAAAATGATGGATCTACTAAGAGGTTTTTTGCTTTTTGGGAAAAAGATGAAATTTTAAATTATTTTAGAGATTATTTTGATCTTTTGGATTTTAAGGAAGCCAAAGTAAATAATACTATTTTTTTAGAGTTCTTTTTTAGAAAAAAGTTATCTTCCTAGATAAGATTTGAATGCAGGCTTAATTGTTTCTATTAAATTATAGTTTTGATAGTCTTTTGGGTCTATCCACAAGAACTCTTCGTGGTCTTCTCCGAGTTGTACATCATTAGACTCTGCTTCACATTCGAAGAAAGTTCCAACGATTTGCCATTTTTCTCCTTTAACAAAAGGTCTCCATTCTCCAACATGAAATGGCTTTCCAATTCTAACGCTGAGGCCTGTCTCTTCCTTTATCTCTCTGATTAGGCTTTCTTGGAAATGTTGTCCTGGTTCAACTCTTCCCCCAGGAACATCATACTTTCCTATGTTTGTTCCATCTTTATATTTAGGGGATTCTTTTAGAAGCAGAATTTTTCCATTATGTTTAATAAACGCTTTTGTTGCAACAAAGAGTTTTGATACCTCTTCCATTAAAACCAGAGAGGATTTCTTTTTAAATAAATTTGTATATTTGATTAATTCTTATTGAGTTATATATTTGCATATGCGGTAGATGGATTTTGATATTTTCTGAACATTATTCTAGTTTCATCATAAGCATCGAATTCGTAGTATCCTGGAAATGGGTGTCTGACTCCTCCCACTAGTTTTATGGCATCTCTAATTAGTCTTTTTTCTGTAGATGTTGGTTCATTGTTTAGATACCTCATAGTTCTGAACCAATTTAATCCGGGAATTTCGATTGCTACTGTAACGGGAGTTTTTAAACCGTGGAGTAAGTCTTCTCCTGTTCCTTCTACTAATTCTATAATACATTTTCCTGGGTTTCCTGGGGAATCGTCTCTTGCTATGATTGAGCCTGAATGAGTTACATTTCCTTTTTCTACCAACATTACAGAATACTGAGATAGATCATATTTGGAACAAAATTCTCGCAGTTCTTCTGGAGAAGTTATGTTTACATTATATGGGCGACGAAGGTTTCTATCTTTTGGGACAAGACGACAGAAGCAACTATGTTCATTGAAAATTCTTTTTGTTCTTAAGGATTTTACCTGTGACCTTGTTGGGAAATAAACTCTTGTTCTTGGGACTCCAATACCATCTAAGACTTCAAACATTTTCGTTTCGTCTCTTCTTAGAAAATCTAGATTTAGACCCGCTTTTGTTGCTTCAGCTAGCCAGACAGAACTATTTTGATTTTTTCTTCTTTTAGCCATGCTATTTATGCAGAGAAATTGTTTAAAAAGTTATCCGAGATACCTAACCTTTCCTGGGCGTGGTTCATAAGCTATGCCTTCTTCGAGGAGTTTTTTAATTTCTTGGTTTATTGCTGTTGGGGGAGATTTTAACTCTAAGATTATAGATTCTATTTCTGCCCCGCCATTGGTTTCTTCCCTTTTAATAATCTGGGTTATTTGGTCTTTTAGGGCGTGAAGTTCTGACTTTTCTAAAGTTTTTGGTTTTTCTAAGTCGAGTTCAAGTTTTCTTACTAGGAGATAGGCGGGTTCCTTTTTTTTGATTATTTCAGGAAGAATGTATAGTTCGTTATTCCAAGAACGTAAGAGACCTATTATTTGAATAGTATCTCCTTGTGAAAGTGTAGAAAGTTTTTCAATGTCTTCGCCAAATGTTTTTAGGAGTATTTGTCCCGAGGCATCATCAAGAGTTAATGTTGCATATTTTTTTTCTTCATCTTGAACGAATTTTTCAATTATGTTTGCTATGACGTTTACTCTTACTATTTGTTTGTCTGTATATTCCAAAAATTTGAACCTTTCAGCTTCGAGAATTGGTTTTCCTGCTAAAATGTTACCTATTCTCATTTTGTAAGCTATGCGTCTTTTGAATTCTGGAAATTTTTCTTCTGGCATGTTGATGTTTGTAAAATGGATTTTATAAGGATTGTTATGATTGTTGAATGATATATTCTTTACTATAATTAACTTTAAAAGTAAGTTGCCTATATGAATTTTATGGGATCTTGGGTTACGGAAAATATTAGAGGAATAGATGTTCAGTACTTTCCTATTAATTATCAGGGGGAAAGTGTTAGGATTTATGCGCTCCCGGGAGTTCCTTTTAATGCAGGGAAGATAGAAAGAGATTCTCTAGCTGATCCAGAAAAAGCTGAAGAGGGCTTTTCTATAATAAGGAGTAGAATGCCTTCTGATGTTAGCGGTGAGGTTGTTGAAAGAACGAGAAAGATTTTTGATGCTTATAAAGGGAGGCAACTTGACGTATTAAGTGTTCTTTGTTACGCCTTTGATAATGATAGATTTGAGGAATTTGCTAGTCGTTTGGAAAATTTTTGTAGTTCAACCATTAAGTATATTCATCCAGGAGTAATGATGGCGAGAACTGATGTTACAGCTTTCTTTATGAAACAATTTATTGATTTTGGTGTGGGAGACAGAGCTGAAGCTGAGTGGTGGGTTGATTTTAATGAAAGAAATGGGTCCGGTTTGTTAGTTTTCCCAGAACAGAGCCAGGATGACAAAAATCTAAGAAGTGGTAGAAGTTTAGTTGATATTAGTGGTGATCATCTAACTACTCCCAATGAGCTAATAACTAAAAATTAATTAAAGTTTCTGAATAAAACCTTTTTTTGGTTTGAAGATGTCTCCGGTTTTGGATAGTTGTTCGATAACTTCCTCTAATTCGTCTTTAGACATTTTATCCCCGATTTCTTTTTTTAGTTCTTCGAGAGGAATTAATTTTCCCAAACGGGATTCTAGTCTTGATATTGTTTCTTTTACTAAGATTATTTTTTCTCTTTTTGAGCTTGGGATTCCTGTTGTAACTCTATCAATATCGAAAGTTTTTGTTTCTTCATCATAGCCAACTTGCATTAAGGAGTATTTTACTAGTTCTATGGCTCTTTTAGCGTCTTCTATTTTTACTTCTTCACTTAGTCGCACTTTGGCGCAAGCTTCTGACAAACGAACTATAGCTTCCAGCTGTCTTGCTGTTATGGGTATTGGTTTTATCTCGGCATCTGATCGTACTGATTGGTTTCTTAGAGATATGTAAAAGTTTTTTATTTCTTTTATTGCTTCATCTGTAAGTTTTGGTTTTATTTTTTTTCTGGCAAAAGAGATGTATCTTCTTAATAATTTTGTGTCTATCACTTCTCTGATTGTTTGTTGTTTATGTTCCTCTAAAACATGGGT
Source organism: Nanobdellota archaeon (assembly GCA_022561055.1). Taxonomy (GTDB): domain Archaea; phylum Nanobdellota; class Nanobdellia; order Pacearchaeales; family GW2011-AR1; genus JADFRY01. The sequence continues at coordinate 51,677 of JADFRY010000004.1, forward strand.
GGCGATTGCTTCGTCTTGTACTTTATTTGGTAAGTCTCTTATGATGAAGATTACGTCAAACCTGCTTAATAGAGCAGGAGATATGTCAATTTGTTGAGGTATTGGGGTGAAAGGGTCGAATCTTCCTAGTTTTGGGTTTCCTGCTGCCAGTACAGAAGTTTCCGCTCTTAAACTTGCCTGTATGGTTGCTTTAGATATTGTAACTGTTTGCTGCTCCATTGCTTCATGCATTGTTGATCTGTCGTGTTCATCCATTTTTTCTATTTCATCGATGCAGACGATTCCTTTGTTTGATAAGACCATTGCTCCTGCTTCTAAAGACCATCCTCTGAGGAATTCGTCTCTTACTACTGCTGCTGTTAAACCAGCGCCTGTCGCAGCTTTTCCAGAAACATAGCGGCCCTTTGGAGCTATTGATGATATGAATTTTAGAATTACAGATTTAGCGACCCCAGGGTCTCCAACCAACAAAACATGTATGTCTCCTCTGGAGTTTACACCATCTGATTTTGTTTTTTTTACACCTGAGAATAATTGTAGAAGAAGAGCTTCTTTGATTTTTTCAAAACCATAAACGCTTGGGGCTATAGATTTAGCGAGTTTTGTGTATATATCTGGATCTGCAGCTAATTCTAAGATTTGTTTTTCTTCTTCCTCAGATACTTTCAAGTCTTCAAAAGTTTCTTCTAGTGGAATGGCATTGTTCGCTTCTATCGCTAGGTCAAACATTGTTGAAATTGAACCGCTTTGTAATGGAACAGGAACTTCTTTTAAAGTTCCTAGGATTTTAACTTTGCTTCCCGGAGTTGTTCTTTCTTCCATGCGAGGGTCTACTAAGTCTTCTTTTAGAAAGATATTTAGTCTTCTTGGTTGCTCTCCTCCTTCCAGAGAATCAGGTGATTCTTCAATTACGAGTCTTTGGGCATCCACCATTTCTTTGGACAAAAGTTTAAAGAAACCCTTTCTTCCGCAGGAGCAGCGAGATGGTTCGCGAAATTTTTTATCTATTTGCAAGACTGATAAGATTGCTCCACAGCTTGGGCATTCAAATCTTGCATTAACGACCTGAGGTCTTACGTCTGAAGCCTGCCTCACAATTCCTTCTACAGCTATAAACTGGTCAAGATGCTTCGCCCTGATTTTTCTGATTTTAACATTTGCTGATTCTGGTATGTCTGTCAATCTTATCCTTGGATTTTTCACGAGTCCTGATTCTTCTAGGGAGTTTTCTAAGAGGGCTATTGTTTCTTCAGAGGATTCTAACAATCTTTCTGAAACCATTGGTGAGAATTCAGCGAGTCTGGAAAAGCTTAGATGGACGACATTTTCTCCTTCTCTGATAGACTGGCCTATTTCTTTTTTATACGTTTCAAAGAATTTTTTGGCTTCTAATTCTAAGTCCTGCTTTTTTAACTCCATAGAAAAGGAGATATTTAGGCATTTATATTATTTATTGTTGTAGAAGGGTGATTTTATGGATCGGGCTTTTCTATTTTGGCTAGATAATTATATAAAATCTTTTTATTTATTTATTGTATGAAATGGAAGCGTTGGTATTTGCTTAATAATTACGCTAGTTATTGTTGGAGTCATTGGCTGGGCGTTAGTATTGTTTTCTAGTATCACAGGAAAGGTTGCTCTTCAATTTGTGCAAATACCTCCTGCAGACCCCTTTATAATACCCCGACTTGAGCCTTTTCCAGATGAGCCAGGGCTTAGTCCTCCGGAAGAGATAAGTGAATGTGAGGGGGCGAAATTAATAAGAGGATTTATATGTTCTGTTTATGAAGAGAGATATCCTAACGGGTGCAATTTTTGGTCTGGACGTTGTAGAGGAATTAGAGATATTTGTGAGCTAGCACAAGAAGGAGTTGAGGAAAACTGTTCTCTTTCTGGCTCAGAAGGGTAGTTATTCTATTTTAATTAAATGCTGATGGGGTAAATTAAGTATAGCAACCTCACAGTCCACTGCCCGACTAACTCGACCACTCAGTTCTCATCATTAAATAACAATACTAAACTGGATAGTTTCACCCACCACGAAGTATCAGGTAATATGAGTCATGAAGGTGGAGGGGATTTGGTTGGAGATGATAATAGTGGTGTTGAGTCATAATTGAGCTTTGTATATTTTACTGTTTCTAAATAAAAATTTATTCCAATGCAAATCTAAGTATTACACCCACACCCTTTGTGATGTTGTAAAATTGTTCTCCTTCTTCGGTTTCTGTTGATATTATGACAATTTTAGAACCGATGTTTTCTGCTTTTTTTTCTAGTTCTTCTGTTTTTTTTGGTTGCTCCTTTGCAAAGACTTTGGATATTAATAAGATTTCTACTGCGCCCCTTTCTAAGGCCGTTTCTACTTTATCTTTTTTATAAGCTGCTTTGTCAGGTTCTTTGCCGAGGATATTGAAAAATCTTTCGAGTATTTTTTTCTCTTTTATTATTTCTTGTTCTGCTAGATTTTCTTGCGAGGATTCTACTAAGAGGTCTAGACCATGTTCGTCAGCATATCCTATATCTTTGACTGCGATGACTTTTTCTTTTAGTTTTGTGACTAGATGGCCTTCTTCTAAGAATTCTTCTTTTGTTGGTATTGGCCCTCCGATGAGGAGACCTTTTAATCGTGGCATGTCAAAGAATATTTCTTTCATTGCTTCTGCCACTCTTCTGAAAAATTCTTTCGCTAATCCCTCGGTAATTCTATAAAATCTTTGTGCCGATTGGCCCCCTGCCTTTATTTTTCCTGGGACACCAGAAGTTAATTTTCTGAGTACTTTAATTTGTTTTCCTTCTAATAAACCTATTGTAGCTTCTTTTCTGTCTATTGCTAGCAAGCCGTAAATTTCCTTGGTCTGGAGTATTTCTTTTAAGGGCTCTAAAACAAAACTTTGGTCACAACGGTACATTCGGACATTTAAAGGACTTGGCGGTTCTATTGTCCAGAGTTCTATGTCTTGAGTGCCTTCTTTTTGAGAGACGTTTCCTGCAAATAGTGCTAAGCCATTTTTTGGAGTCTTTTTATAATTTTTTAATTCCCTGATTATTCTTTCTAAGGAATCAATGACAGCGGTTCGTGTTTGTTTTGATTTAATATTAGCTGCAGTTGATTTTTCTGATTCTAGTTGTTTTGTTACAGTATTGATATTGAAACCTACTGGTATCATAACCGTGACTAGCTCGGTATGTCTGCCTTTAATGGCTTCTAGTTCTTCAATCGTTACTTCAAGTTTTAATTTTTCTTTTTCGTCCATTCTACAAACCTCCAACTGGTTTCTAGGAGTCCAGGTACATGAAAGTTCTAGGAGTTCTATAACCTTTTTAGAAAAGAGAGAAGGTATTAATAAAGGTTGAGGAGAAAGGTTTTTTATATTCTTTTTTTATTCTTTATATATGTTGAATTTTAAACAGGCTCTTTCTAATCAGGAAGGCATATTTAGATTGAAGTCATTGTTTATGGAGATTACAATGCCAGAGTGGTGGATTGATAGTAGCTTATCTGATTTTATTGAGAATAGAGGTTTAGTAAATCCTACATTAAGTATACTTCCTATGACGGCTGTGCGCTTTAATGGTTGTGCTGTGATTAATATTAAAGAGTCTGTTAATTATGAGGGAATTGGGCCTTCTGTTGGGAATATTACTAGTTTAGATGGATCATCATTAGATGTTAGCTTACATGCTTTAGATAATAAGCAGAGAAAGTCTTTAGAAGATTGTTGACGATTGTATGATATTAATTTATTGTATTATCCTGGAAGGAGGAATTTTTGTGGTTTGATAACTTTTGAGACTCATGGTCCTTCTGCTTCAGATAGAGAAGAATCCGATGTTAGATTAGAAAGAAGGTTAGCATATGGCTAGATATTCTAGTTAAGACCATGACAAGCCCTTAAATCTTTTTCAAAATCTTTAAGGTATTTTGGAATTTTAATGTTTTTGATTTCTGCCCTGAGGGAAATGCCCTGGTCTTTTTTCTTTTTCCATATTTCTTTGTTGAATTGTATTATTCTATTAACAAGAGGAGAAATATTTGTCTTTGTCTTTTTTATTTTTGGATATTCATTGAATTTTATTTTTAATTCTTTTCCTATGACTGTTGTTAGTTGTGGGATTATTGGATACATTAAAGTTAGAAAGCGTTCAAGAAGGTAATGAAGAGTGTAATGGGCTGATAAGCTTTCAGTTTTTGTGAATTTGTTTTCTTTGTTATATGCGCGATTTTTTGTTAATTCTATGTAATGTGAGGCGAAGGTTTCCCATAAGAAATGTCTTAGTTTTAATGCTGGATAATGGAAATCATATTGATCGTAATGTTCATCTGTAAACTTTGTTAGTTCTTCTATGTAATCTATGAATAGTTTATCTGTTTTTGTTAAATGTTTTGGAATTGGTTTTGGTTTTTTAAACTGCGTGACAAATTTCGCAACATTTAGGATTTTGTTTATTGTTTTTAATTCCGCTTTTATTCTTTCTCTTGAGAATGAGAGGTCTTGTTTTGTAATGTCTCCTTCAATTATTGACCATAAACGTAAGACTTCTGCGCCTTCATTTTTTAAAATGTCTTGTGGGTCTATTATATTATTGAGAGATTTAGACATTTTTCTTCCTTTTGCGTCGAGGATGTGTTGATGAATCCAGACATCTTTGAATGCTGGTTTTTTTGTTTCGAAATATCCTCTTAGAAGTGTGTAATAAAGCCAGGTTCTAACGATTTCTTTTCCTTGCGCTCTTAGTGAAACAGGGTATGCTTTTTTTGAAAATGTTGAAGGATATTTTATTATGTTTAATTCTGAAATTGAAGAGTCAAACCAAGTGTCAAATACTCTTGTTTCTCCTTGCCATTTTTTGTCTGGAAAGTCTTTTACTTTGCCAATAAGACTGCCATTTTCAAAAACTTCTGCATTTTGTGGGACTGACTCTTTCCATGGTTCATAATATTTTCCTTTTTCTGGTAATGCGATGAGAGCGCCAGAGCGCCAGAGCGGTATTGGTGTCGCATAGAATCTTCTTCTCGAGATTGGCCAGTCAATCGATATAGAGTCAAGCCATGACTCAAGAATTTTTTTGGATTCTAGAGGATAGAAATTAATTTTATTTGCTATTTTTTGTACTTCTTTTTTGAAATCTAATTGTTTAAGGTAAAACTCAGACATTTCGATAAATTCAATTTCTGCGCCAGAGCGTTCAGAGAGCGGAGTGCGGTGCATTATTTGTTCTTGTTTGACTAAAAGATTTTCTTTTTTTAGCTCTCCAATAATTTTTTTTCTTGCTTCTTTTATTTTTAAGCCTTGTAAAAGGCCAGCATGTTCGTTCATTGTTCCGTCTTTATTGATAGCTATTGTTGGTTTGAGATTCATTTCTCTAAAGAATTGGATATCTGACAAATCTCCGGCAGAACACATCATTGCTAAACCTGTACCTTTTTCAATTTCTGCTAAAGGATGTTCTCTTATTGGAACTTCTTTTCCAAAGATTGGAGTTATTGCAGTTTTTCCATTTAAACTTTGATATCTTTTGTCTTTTTGATTGTATATGATCATACCGCATGTGCAAATTAACTCTGGCCTCGTTGTTCCTATTATGATTTCTTTTCCAGTTTCTTTAACTTTGAACTTTATGTAATTAAATATTGAAGATATTTCTTTGTATTCAATTTCAGAGTCCGCAATTGTTGTTTGTAGTTTTGGGTCATAATTGTTTATTCTTGTGTCTTCGTAAATTAGTTCTTTTCTAAATAAATCTATGAATGTATTTTGCGTAAGTGTTCTGTATTCTGGAGAGTCTGTTAAATAAATTTCTCCTATTTTATCTCCTTCATTGTAAGAGTTGAAAGAGATTCCTAGTCTTGAAAATGTATCTATTGATTCTGATGTTGTTTCTTCAAGAAGTTTTTTACAATATTCTATGAATTTATCTCTTCCTAGTTTGAATGGTGAAATCTTAAATTTTTTCTCGGTGGCTATTTCGATTGGAATTCCGTTTCTATCGATACCTAATGGGAAAAGTACTTCAAATCCTTTCATTCTTTTGTAGCGAGCGAAGAAATCCATGTATGAATAAGTTATTGCATGCCCTATATGTATAGTAGTATTAACATATGGCGGAGGAGTATCTATAGAATAAATTGGTTTTTTTGTATTCGAATTGAATTTAAACTGTTCTGAGTTAGTCCAATGTTGAGTTATTTTTTTCTCTATTTCTGGAGACCAGTTTTTGATTTCTTTTAATTTCATTAAATAATTAAGGAGAAAGGTATTTTAAGGGTTTTGGAGATTATATTTCATGAACAAAAAACAATACTTCTTAAAAATCTTTAAAAAAGTGCAGAAGAAATATGGAGATGAGGATAAAAGGCTTGCTGCTGAAGGTTGGGGTCCTCCATGGAGAACTTTGGTTGTTACAATAATGTCTGCGCAATCCCGTGATGAGACTACTATTTCAATCGCTGAGAAATTATTTAAAAAATATCCGAAATTGGAAAACTTAGCAAAGGCTAAGTTTTCAGATGTATTGAAGATATTGAAAAGTATGAATTATAATAGGACTAAGAGTAGGAATGTTATAGAGGCTGCTAAAATGTTAGTTAATGAGTTTAAAGGAAAAGTGCCAAGGAATATTGATGAGCTTGTTAAGATTCCTGGTGTTGGTCGCAAAACCGCCAATTTAGTTTTATCTGAAGTTTATGGCGAGGACACAATAACTATAGACACCCATTGTCACCGGATACCTAATGCTATAGGATTGGTTAAAACTAAAACTCCTATGGAAACAGAGCTGGCTTTACAAAAAATAGTACCTAAAAAGTATTGGAATCGTATTAATCGTTTGTTTGTTCTTTGGGGTAAAGATTGTCTCGGGCATGACAAGAAAAAATTATTGGCTAAGCTTGATGAGTGATTATTAAATCTAGTTTACTTTCTTTTTTAGGTGAGGTGAATCCTATTTTCTTTCTAAATAGTTTCAAGTTTTCTTCTTTACTAATATTAAAATAATATCTCTTTTTATCTCCCTTTATATAACATTTGATTTCTCTAGGAATTATATTAAATTCTTTTAGTAATGTTCTAAAATCTTCTAGTATATCAACTCTGTCTTGAAATATTCTGATATATCTGCTTTTAATATCAACTGTGGCTTCATCATCAAAGAACGCCCTGATTAATCCTTTTTTGAATTCACTATTAGCAGCCAGTATTTTTTTAGTTATTCTTTTATTTTTCCCTACTGCAAAATTATCAAAAATAGAGTTAAGGAGTAGCCCACAAATAGATGGATAAAAAAGCCCGCAATTTCTTCCATATTCTAATTCATCTATATTATTTAATCTTTTATCCCATTTAGTGTTTCCGAAATCTGGAGATTTCTGCATCCAGATTCTTGGCTTTATGCTAAATATTTCTCTCATATGGTCCTTGAATTCATGTAGCAGAAATTTATCAGAATTTGAAAAGGATATTTGCTGATATTTTTTATCTATAGCGCCATCACCTAATATATGCCCCACTATTGTTCCAAGGTTCTTGTTTATTTTTATGGGAAAATTAGGTTTAATTTCTCCTTTCTTTTGCCCTGCTTTAATAGAAAAAATATTTGATTCTACTTCTTTCCAACTAACCCTAGAAAGCTTTATGATTTTAGCTAATTTGTTTAGTGGTATTGTTTTTTCATATGTGGTCCATCCATATATTGTTTTACAATGGTCTCTATTTTTTGTAAACTTCATTCCTAATTGAATAATTAATTTTTTATTATAGTGCGGTTTATCATCTTTGGCAGCCTTTACAAGAAGTTCTTTTAAAAATAGCTTATCCATTTTTGTGTGAAAATACCCAAAATCATTCACAAAGTCTTCCAATCCAAACCTCTCTTTTTTCATTATTAACGAAGGCAACCAATATATTTATACTTTTCTATAACTCATGTTCATAGATTTTTTAAAAGAAAGGAAGTTCCTGGAAGAGATAAAGAAAGGTTACTAAAAAAGCTTGAGGAAGGGAAGGACGTCTAATTTATAGTATTTTATTTTTAATTAAATAATCTTTTATTATTTCAAACATTATTTTATGTCCTTCTGAATTTGGATGAACTCCGTCATCAAGAGTTTTTATAAAATCCTTGTTATTTAATTTGTTAAATACATCAATGAATGAGACTTTTTTTTTACTGCATACATCTTTTATTGTTTCATTATACTTTTTTAAATCTTTATTCTTATAGCTTATATTTTCATCCCAAGAGACAGGATTTGTTTTAGATTCTTCATGTGGAACAGTTCCGACAAAAATAACTTTCTTTGTAAATTTATCGGCTTTTTCGATTAATTTTTCAATATTCTTCTTGAAAATATTGATTGAAGTTCTGTTCTTACCTTTATCAATTTCTATTAAAGCGTCATTAGCACCTGTGGAGAAGATAATTATGGTTTCCTCACCAGGCCATAATCTTCTTCTAGTTTCATCTTCAAAATGTTCTAATAACTTAGTTGAATCTCCCCCATCAATTCCTAAATTATATACCATGTAATAATATTCTTCGGTGTTCTTAATTTGTTTTTCGTCTAGTAGTTTTCTTAGCCTTTGTACCCACCCACCCTCAAGATCCCATGCTCCGTAAGTAATGCTGTCTCCAAAAAATAACATTATAACCATTATATTACATGTAGATTGATATTTATAAACTTTGTAATAATGTTTATATAGTTTAAGTTAAGATGCTAAATTGATGAAGCGGGTATTCTTAATTCATAAATGGGAAGGAAAACCAGATAGCCATTGGTTTCCTTGGTTAAGGGAAAAGCTTGAAGCAGAGGGTTTTGAGGTTCATGTTCTTGAAATGCCGGATACTAAAAATCCAAAGATAGAACCTTGGGTTGGCAAATTACAAGAAGAAGTTGGAGAAGTCGATGAGGAGACTTATTTTATTGGACATAGTATTGGAGGCCAGGCAATCTTAAGATATTTAGAAAGACAAGATGGTAAATGCGGTGGAGTCGTATTGGTTGCTCCTTGGATGCATTTAGATGAGCAGACAATCAAGGAAGAAGGTGAGGAATTTGCCGAAATTGCGAGGCCTTGGATAGAGACACCGATTAATTTTTCTAAGGTTAAAGAAAATTCAGATAGGTTTGTCTGTTTATTTTCTGACAATGATCCTTATGTTCCTTTGAGCGATAGGGATATATTTAGGGAGCTCTTGGGTTCAAGGATTTTAACCTTGCATGAGAGAGCACATTTTGATGAAGAGAAGGACTTTCCTGAGTTGTTGGAAGAGTTTTTGAAGTTAGCGAGAGAGTAATAAGGTTTTTATACTTTTAATTTCTAGTTTAGTTATGGCTCAACAAGATAACAGGATTCAAATGCCAGGAGTTTTTGGCGGGTTGATGAGATATGATTCAGAGTATAAGAGTAAATTTATGTTCTCTCCTATCGCAGTTATTGTATTTGTGATATTGGTTGTAGTTTTTGTTTTGGCGTTAAAAATATTTTTTCCTCTTCCTGGTTCTTGAAGATAACTAGCACAAACTGGAATTAGTAAGGTTTAAAAAGGAAGTTTATGTTAAAAATTTATGAAGTTATTTGAAGGAATTGTCGGAAAATTAACGTCCAGAATGGTTCATGGAGAAGTAGTTTTAGCTATTCCTAGATATGGTCCAGTTGGTGATATACAGGTTAAGTTGTTACATAAGTTATTTTTGGGATATGAGCTAGATGGAACTCCTATAAACGCATGTAGAGAATCAGGGGTACTTAGCAGCGTGAGAAGAAAGATATTATGATGTTTTATTGAGAGATGATAGTGGTCAAATTAGAGCTTTTAGGCATGGTGTCACAAGTAATCCTCCACAAGAAGGATCTAGAATAAGTTATAGGCGTTCCAGAGAAATTAATCCATTGCCCCAGGTGGTTTTCCAATAATTATTTATACTCTTTTTTCTCTGCAGTTTCATGTTTCCAGGATTAGGCGGGATGAATCCCAAGAAGATGCAAGGAATGATGAAACAGCTTGGCATTAAGCAAGAAGAGGTAGAAGCAAGAAGAGTTGTGATTGAGCGTGACGAGGGTAATATTATTATTGAGAATCCTAACGTAGTTAAAATAGAGATGCAAGGGCAAGAGAGTTGGCAAATTACTGGCAATGTTATAGAAGAAGTTGGTATTTCTGAAGAGGATATTAAGTTAGTCATGGAAAAAACTGGGAAATCTGAGAAGGAAGTTAGAAAGATTTTAGATGAGACTAAAGATATTGCGGAAGCGATTGTGAAGTTGGGCGGATAATTTTTTACAGGGATTGTCTAAAATTACTGTTAGTATTCTTGCGTGACTTTTCAGAAAAGTATAAATAGTTATTTTTCTTAGTGACATATGCTTCTAATAGAGGTGAATTTTGGGAATGGCTGGAATGGACAACATTATCAAAGAGAAAATAAGTGCAGACCATCTTTTATATGTAAGTTTAAAATATACTAAGACGTGTGACGTGATTATTAATCTGCTTCTTAGATGGAAAGTTATGATTGAGATGGCTATGGATGTGCTTATTGAGAAAGCTAAAAAAAAGAAAAAGTGGAAACCTGTGCCAGATGCGCCAAGAGCAAGACTTGTTCAGTTGGAAAAAATTTATGCTTCTGTTCCTGATATTGCTGATGCTTTGGAATTATATGAATTATTTAGAGATATTGAGAAGCTTGATAAAATCAGGGAGAATGAGTTTAGGAAAGGCGTAAATTTAAAGGTAACTTACCGGGGCGAGACCGTAAATATTAATCTTGACAAACTGAAAGAATATTCTGATGTCTTAGAAAGATTTATAAGCTATTTGAAATAAACTCTTTTACTTTAGACTGATAAATCACTTTATATGGTTTGCAAGTTAATAAAATAGGATGAAATTAATTACAATAACTTCAGGTAAGGGTGGTGTTGGAAAAACCACTACTGCTATTAATTTGGGCGCGGCATTGAATCAATTTGGTAAAGAGGTTATTATAGTAGATGCTAATCTTACAACACCGAATATTGGCTTGCATTTAGGAGCCCCAATTGTTCCTGTAAATTTGAATCATGTGTTGCTTGGTAAAGCAAAAGTTATAGATGCTATTTATGAGCATGAATCAGGAACTAAAATTATTCCTAGTTCTTTATCTGTTAAAGAATTAAGGAGATTAAATAGTACTAAATTGAAAGAAGTTGGGAAAAAATTGAGGAAGATGGCAGATTATGTTATTTATGATTCTGCTGCAGGGTTGGGCGAGGAGGCTATTAGTGCTATGGAGGCTGCTGATGAGTTGATTGTGGTTACTAATCCTGAGATTCCTGCAGTTACTGATGCTTTGAAAACTATAAAGCTTGCTGAGGAATTAGGCAAAGAAGTTAAGGGAATTATAGTTGCGAGAGTTAAAGGAACGCGTAATGAGATGTCAGTTTCTAATATTAGAGATATGTTAGAGTTGCCTATTTTAGGTGTTATTCCAGAAGATAAACATGTTCAGGGCGCATTGGTAAGAAAAGATGCATTGTTGCATGTTTATCCTAATTCTAGAGCAGCAATAGCTTATAAGAAAATTGCTGCGCGAATTGCGAGAGTTAAATATGAAGAGCCTAGTTTGTTGGTGAGAGTTTTTGCCAGAATATAGGTTTTAGGAACATTTAAAACCTTAGAGGTTAGCTATCTTTTTATGGAAATATTAGCACAAGCAATGTTAGATCGAGGTTTGGGAGAGATTGGGAACAGATGGGTTTTCGCGAAAGATCTGGTTCGGCGCCGACAGGTTGCTGTGGCTTGGGCTGTTGAGGATGTTGTTAGCTTACATTTTGCTGTTGGCACATTAGATATAGAATGGGCTCTATTAAATTTGTATGAAGAACATGGGATTATGGTATGCGATAGAAGTCATCCGGAAGCGATATCAACTTTAATAAGATATTCTACTATTTCAGAGAATTCTCATTTGAAGCATCGCCTGGAGAACATAAATTATTGGGGGCTTAGCACATCAACTGATACGATGCATCCAGAGATTAACGGTTTGAAGGTTGTTTTTGATAAAAATCCATGGCATAGGAAACCGGATGAAAGGGATGAAATACATTTTAGAGATCCGGATCAGGTTGTAAAATATTTATCAGATAGATTGCAGGGTCCGGATCTTTCTGTAAAAGGACAGGCAAGGTACGTTTTAAAGAGTGCGGATTAACTAATTTTACTTCCAATATCAATATCTTTTTCTGGTGCGAGGATTACTATTTTGTTTTCGTCGTCATTGATTGCTGCTAAAATCATGCCATCGCTTTCTATACCTCTCACTTTTCGTGGTTCTAAATTGGTTATAAAAATTGCTTTTTTGTTTTCAAGTTCTTCTTTTTTGTAGTAGTCTTTTAAACCAGTAACTATTTTTCTGGGGATTTTTTCAGCTAAGTCTACTGTGATTACATAAAGTTTGTCTGCATTAGGGTGATCTTCGACTTTTAGGATTTTTCCTACTCTCAAATCTGATTTTTGGAAGTCAGAGAGGGGGATTTTTTCAGAGGTCATTTCAGGCCTTGTATCCTCCGTCTACTAACACATTGCTGCCCGTCATGAAGCTTGCTTCATCTGAAGCTAGAAAGAGGGCAACATTTGCTATCTCTTCTGGTTTTGCGAATCTTTTCATAAAAGTTTTCTTTTTTTCTTCTTCAATAAAATCTTTTGGTAAATCTTTGTTCATCTTTGTATCAACCCATCCCGGAGCAATTGCATTTACCCTAATATTTGGAGCCAATTCTTCTGCTAAGTTTTTAGTTAAATTAATAACAGCAGCTTTTGAGGCGTCATAATCAGCTGATTCCGGACTTGTTGTGTTTAATCCATTACTTGAAGAGATATTTATAATGACGCCAGAGTCATTTTTCTTCATGTTTTCTGAGGCGTATTTTGAGCATAAGAATACACCTTTCAAATTAACGTCAAGCGTTCTATCCCATTGTTCTAATGTTTTTTTGAAAAGTGGAATATCATAAACTATTCCAGCGTTATTTACTAAGATGTCTATTTTACCAAATTTTTTAATTGCTTTATTTATCATCTTTTTTACTTCTTTCTCGTTAGATACATCACATTTGATAGCTATTGCCTCAGAGCCAATCTTTTTAATTTTTTCAACGACTTCTTTTGCCTGATTTTCGGATTTTGAACAGTTAACAATTACTTTTGCTCCTTCTCTCGCAAATAAGAGTGCAATAGCTCGACCTATTCCTCTACTTGAGCCTGTTATTAGAGCAACTTTATTTTTTAGTTTCATTTTATCTTTTTAAACAAAATTTCAGACTTTTTAATTTTACCTATTTTTAGAGGTTTGTCTAATTCTTTTAGAGAGATTTTGAAATTAAATGTCTTGGCTATTTTTTCTGAAGTTTCTGGGATGAATGGTGAGAGAAGAATTGCTATTAATCTTATTCCTGTTACAAGTTCATAGAGATCCTTTTTGCTATGAGTCTCCCATGGTTTTTTATCTTGTATCCATTGGTTTAGTGTGTCAATGAAAGCAAAAATTGTGTTCAATGCTTTGTCTAATTCGTATCTTTCAATAGATTCCTTAAAATCTTCTACAATATTTGAAGTGTGAATGTTTACATCTACCTTTTCAATTCCATATTTTTCTACGAGAGCCGAAACTCTACTGACTAAGTTTCCCAGTTTGTCAGCTAATTCATTATTATTTCTTTCTATAAGGATTTCTTCAGAGTAGTCTGCATCTTCAAAGGTAGAGCAACGCAATAGCGAATATCTTACTGAATCAGAGCCGTATTTTTCAATAAGAGATATAGGATTGGTTGTATTTCCTAAAGATTTTGATATTTTTTGACCTTTGAGGTTTAGAAAACCGTGGACGAGAAGAGTTTTAGGCAATTCTTGTTTTGTCGAGATTAATATAGCAGGCCAAATTACAGAATGGAACCAGTTAATGTCTTTTCCGATTACATGAACATCTGCTGGCCAGTTGTTGTCAGAGCCAGAAATATAGTTAATTAATGCGTCAAACCAGACATAGATTGTATGTTTTTTATCTATTGGAACTGGTATTCCCCATTCTAATTTTTGTCTTGAAACTGATAAATCTTTAAGGTCCTCGTTTTTTAATCTTGACAGGATTTCTTTTTTTCTTTTTTTAGGGATTATGTAGTCGTCGATGAATTTTGTTAATTGTTTTTGGTATTTAGACAGTTTGAAAAAGTAAGCTTCTTCTTTTAGCCAAGTTGGTTTTTTATTATGTTCAGGGCATTTTCCATTTACGAGTTCTCTTTCTGTTTTAAAACCCTCACAGCCCGTACAATAAAATCCCTCATAGGTCCCTTTGTAAATTTCTCCTTTATCGTAGACTTTTTTGAAAATTTCTTGTACTTTTTTTACATGTTCTTTTTCTGTTGTTCTTATGAATCTGTCGTAGGAGATATTTAATCTATCACAAAGTTCTATGAATTTTTTTGAATTCTTGTCTATGAATTGTTTTACTGGGATTTTTGCTTCTTTAGCGGCTTGATAGTTTTTTTGTGCGTTTTCATCTGTTCCTGTTAGGAAATAGACTTTTTCCCCTTGTAGTCTGTGCCAGCGAGCTAGAGCATCTGCTATAACTTTTTCGAATGCGTGCCCTATATGTGGTTCTGCATTTACATAGTCTATTGCTGTTGTTATGTAAAATTTCTTTGTCATGAATAAGAGAAAAAGGAGGGATATAAAAGGTTAACTGAGAGGTCGCTGTTCGAATTGCATTCCTGGAGTGTCTGGAGACCAGATATAGTCTCTCATTTTCTTTCCTTTTCTTGAAGGTCCCGAAGAGTAAGTTTTTGTTTGAGTTGGTACAAATAATGTTGGTGCGTCTCCTTTTGTCAACCAAGCGTCCATTAATACTGCGTCTATTTCTGGAAAAGTCGGTGGCCTGGTTCTTGAGGTTGGTTTACCTCCTTTAATTTCTGTATCTACTATTACTGTATGATAAGCAAGTCCAAAGAATAATCTTAAGTATGGTTCTGTAAATAATGGGAATGGTTGGAATATAACTCTTCTTTTCTCTTCTCCTACTCTTCTTGAATGGGCAGCATATGCCGCTGTATCGTGTGGGCAGTATGTAACTGTTTTTTTGAATCTAAAGCTGAAGTCATTTCTTTTATGAGGGCATTCATGTCTTGTCTCGAGTCTGGTCCATTCGACGAATCTTTCAGGATCATCTAAATCTGTGACATGTTCGATTACCACTTCATGTTTTTTTTCTCCGGATCTAGATGGAACAAGAGCTTTTATTGTTCTTAGGTTGCTATCACTCGCACTGTAGACTCTTAGTTCAATTTGGTCCCTTATGCTTCTTGATTTTAATGCATACATGTGTATCCTGTGACCTTCGATTACTGTTGTTGGGTGTACTATGTGGTTTCTTCCTTCTGGATCTATCCAAGTCCAACCAACGAAAGGACCGTCTTCTGGAGAGTATTTTCCCGACTTCTCCGCTTCTTCTCTAGCTCTTCTCGGACTTAATTTTTCTTCAATTAGTCTCGCTTCATCTCCGTTAAAAGTATCTAGCTCTACTAGCGCCCCTCTCTTAGAAAAATTTTGTGCACTGTAAAATCCTGGAGGAATTATTTTGAAACTGTGTAGAACTATAGCCTCTGTGCTTTTTCTTTTTTCATGTGTTGGAACTATGTCACTGAAAGAGGTTACTTCTAGAAGTCTTCTGCCTTTTTGTATTTCTTTTAGCGTCTTCGGCCGTCGAAAGATTTGTTTTCTATCATCAACAAGTTCTGATAATGTCATGTATTTCGTTTATTTGTTGAATATATAAAGATTTATTTAATGTAAAGATTGTTTTTTTAAAGCGTTGTTAGTATAGTGGCAGAATGCAAGCTTCCCAACTACAACCTTTAAAAAAGGTTCTAGGAGTCCAAAACGGCTTTATGGAAAAAGCTTGAGACGCGGGTTCGATTCCCGCACAGCGCATATGTATGCTTTTTAAAGGAAAGTAAAGAACTAGCATATCTCTTTTTGTGGAATACTTAAAATTCTATAAAAACAAGTTAGATCTTTGTTTGCATTTCCGTTTTCTCCCTGGCTTTGTACATTGAAAGTTCCCTCAAAAGTTTGTTGAGAACCGGGTTCTAAAAATGATTCTGAGAATGTAGAATGAATTATATTCTCCTCATTTTCTCTTTCAAAGAATCTGAAAGCTAATTTAAAAATACCTCCTATTTCGTCGTCAAGATTGGTTATTGTTATAGAACATGTGACTGTCTTGTCAATGCAAATCCCATTTTCATATTGATTGCATACAGACTCTGCATTAAAGTTGGAAGCAGAATAAGATATTTTTAGTATTTCGCATTTAGAGCTGGAAGTTATTAAACCTGTAATTCCTGAAGAGGGTTCTCCAGTTGTCACTCCTGCTCCGCCTGACCCAGAGGCTCCCCCGCTTCCTGTTTTAGATGAAACACCAGATTCTTCTTCTATATCTATGTTTTCAGAATCTTTAAAGGCTCCTTGATCTGGTTCTTTATCAGTCCCAGGATTTATGATTTGGAAGAAAATAACTACTACAAATAAAATCGCAACAATAAGTATAGGAATGAGCAATACTCTTGTTTTCATAATTAGTAATAATAAGCTTTTTTTATAAATGTTTATAATTGTAATGAAAGAATTAGATTTTTTAGATTACAGACTATTTGCCATGTTAACGTTTATATTTCTTTATTAATAAGGTTTATTAATTAGATTCATGTTTTTATAAAATGCCGAGAAAAAAAGAAGAGATTGTGATTAAGGATAGTCCTTATATAGCGCATTCTAAAGAGCGTGCCCTGAGAAAAAGTATTGTGGAGGGCTCTTTGTATTCAACATCTCATAGTTTTAGTACATCTTTTATTACGCCGTTTGCTCTTGCGATAGGTTCTAATAGTTTTCATATTGGGGTTTTAAGTTCTTTTTCTGGTTTGGTTGCCCCTCTTGGACAATTGCGTAGTAGCAAGTTAATGGAAAAATATTCTCGGAAGAGCATTATAATAAAGAGTAAATTTCTTCAGGCTTTTTTTTGGTTAGCTATAATTGGCGTGGCTTATTTATTTTGGAAAGGAATTGTGACTATTTATTTGCCTTATGTTTTGATTTTGCTTTATGTTATTTTGACTTTTCTTGGCGGACTCATAGCTCCTGCTTGGTTTTCGTGGATGGGAGATATTGTTCCTGAGAAAGAGAGGGGAAAATATTTTGCTAAGAGAAATAGGATTATTGGTTTTGTCGGCGTGATTTCTTTTATTATTGGAGCTTTTCTGCTTGATTTTTTCAAAACAAAGGGTTATATCTTATTGGGCTTTGGTGTAATTTTCGGAGTTGCAATAATTTTTCAGTTTATTTCTCGTGCAGTTATGAAAACAGTTTTTAATCCAAATTTTAGAGTTGGGAAAGGATATTATTTCTCGTTCTGGAATTTTCTGAAGACTTATGATAATTATGGGAAATTTGCCGTTTTTCAAGCAGTGTTTTTCTTTTCTGTTATGATTTCGGCTCCTTTTTTCACTGTTTATATGCTAAATGATTTAGGATTTAGTTATGTAACTTTTACGATGGTTATTTTGAGCTCAACTGTTTTTTATCTTATTTTCACTCCGTTGGCTGGGAAGTTTTCAGACAGATATGGAAATGTTAAATTGCTTTATGTAGCAGGGTTTTTGTTCCCATTAGTTCCGTTATTGTGGATATTTTTTAGAAGTCCTATATTTTTGATATTATTTCCAGGTTTGATTTCCGGAGTTGCAAATGCTGCTTTTAGTTTGGGTATTACTAATTTTACTTATGATTCTGTTTCGCCGCAGAAAAGAGGATTGTGCGTGGCTTATACTTCATTGTTAGTTGGGGTTGGCGTGTTCGGAGGAGGGATTATTGGTGGTACTTTAGTACAATACTTACATATTACATTTATGAAACCAATTTTATTCGTATTTTTAATTTCCACTATTTTAATGATTATGACTGCTTTGTTTTTCCTGCCGCAAATTAAGGAAGAGAGACACACAGAAAGAATGAAAGGGTTTTCAGTTGATTTTCATCATCCATTTAGGACAGTTCATTCAGATGTAGTTTGGTTTAAGAATTTTCTGCATGAGAAGTGAATTGTAGAAGGTATTTTATTGACATAAATTAAAGGAAATCTGATATTCATTATTCATTGAAGGATATTTAATTAAAAGCTAAATGGTCAAGGTTTACTAATGATAATTTTCAAATTTAAATATAGAATGTTATATAGTAATATTTAAAAACGTTTGAGTGTTATAAGGACTATGTTTAAAGGAAAGATGAAATGTATGCAGTGTAAGAGTAAAATTAGTGATAGCTTTGATTTTTGTCCTTATTGCGGGCTTGATTTGAGGAATCCTGAGAGTGATATGCGGGAGTTTGGCATGCTTGGCAAAAATGAAATTGTGGGATATCCCTTGACTGGTGGTTTTGGTGGTTTTGGGATAACTGATAAAATGTTGAGTTCTTTATTTGGAAGTCTTGTTAAGACTTTAGAAAAACAAATGAAAAATGTTGATGCAGAAGTGGAGAGTTTGCCTAATGGAATTAAGATTAGGTTTGGAGTTCCTGTAGAGAAAAAGAAAGCTAGCAGAAAAGATAAGAGAGGCATAACTACAGAGCAAATTGAGAGAATGGCTGGTTTGCCGAGGGTTGAGGCAAAGACCAATATTAGAAGATTGAGTGATAAAGTTATTTATGAATTAAAGTCTCCTGGAATAGAGTCTGTTAACGACGTGTTTGTTTCTAAACTTGAGTCAGGATATGAGGTTAAATCTATTGGTAAGAAAAAAGTTTATGTAAATAGTTTACCGGTTAATTTGCCTTTGAAAGGTTATTCTATAACTGATAAGGGATTGACGATTGAGTTTGGGTTAGGTTAGTTTATTGATTAATCTAGCTTTATTAGTATTAATATTGATTAATTTTATTACCATAATTATTCTATAGAAGCCTTTAAAGTTTCAAATTTGGATATTTTGTCCCTTGTAGTAGCTTTTTATAGCATTTATGTAAAGGGTTATCTTAATAAGTTTACTTTAAATTACCAAAAACTTAAAAACATTCTTTCTTAATCTTTTTAGGATCGCGTAGCTCAGTCTGGTTAGAGCGCTGTGCTGATAACGCAGAGGTCCCAGGTTCAAATCCTGGCGCGATCATTTGTAAATAAGAGAATAAGATATATTTATGGTTGATTTAATCGTCTCCTCCCCCTCCCTGGTCTGCTGCTGCTGGTTCTCTGACCTTGTCAGTCATCGTTCCTGTCGATGTTAAGTCAAGAGCGCTACCTGCTTTTCTGTATGTTATTGTTATGTCGGCTTTAAAATTGTCTCCAGAACCTTGTCCTGTGCATAAGATAGTTATAGTGTCCATCGAGCCAGAAGGAATTGTCACACACAATATTGCTCGTGCCACAACTAACTCCTGATGGAAGGTTACTGAGTTGAGTGTAGCTTCTATACTAGTATATGTCTCTTCACCACTATTTCTTATCTCTATTTTTACGTTATTCGTGTCTACGCTCCAGGCATTTGCATGAAAAGGCGGGGATAATATTGTTGCTGCTGGTGAATATTGTCCTGGCGTGAAAACACCGAAGTACGCGAGTACGCCAATTGCAATGATTGCTGCCAGGATAGCCCAGCCATAAGTCATCAAGAACTCCATGGCTGCTTGTCCCCTTGCTTTTCTCTGCCTTGCTGCAGCGCCAATAAAGCAATTCCTCCAATAGTAAGCCAGAAACCGATGAAACCACTTGCCGGCCTGCTTGAGTCTTCAGCAATGATAAAACCAGTTATGCCAGAAATTGAACTCAGCAATAAATAAATCCAAGTAATATAAAACTGAAGCCTAATATTGAGTATATGCCTTTCCTTATATTAAATGTTTTTTCATTCATTTGTTAATATAATTATACAATCTTTATAAATTTGTCCGAAGGATAAATTTTATTTATTATTATTAGAAATAAGTAATGAACAATAAAAATAAAAATATTTATTTAACCACCAGCTACAACTTTCTCAGTTATAGAGCCTGTCGATGTTAAGTCAAGAGCGCTACCTGATTTTCTGTATGTTATTGTTATATCACCTTTGAAATTGTCTCCTTCTGCTAGAGCAGTAGGGCCACACGGAGTAATTGCAAAGCTACTTGCATTGCCTGCAGCCATGATGAAATCAACAGGAGTAATTGTAGCACAGTTTTCAACATCAATTGATATTATGGTAAAGGCCTCACCACCGTTATTTCTTAACTCTAGATTTACAGCATTAGCGGTTGCTTGTACGTTCCACGCATTAACATAGAAAGGTGCGGTGACTATTGCAGAGCCTCCTACAAATTTTCCTGGCGTGAAAACACCGAAGTACGCGAGTACGCCAATTGCAATGATTGCTGCCAGGATAGCCCAGCCATAAGTCATCAAGAACTCCATGGCTGCTTGCCCTTTTTTATCTTGCAGTCTCTTTATGTGCATCCTTTACCTCTTTTTTATTATTTAAATTTTAAAGTAAAATTTATTAATTATTTAAGACAAAAAGGGTTTATAAATATTTCTTATTTAGTTTGTGTGGTGTTTTTAGTAATTTGTAGAATTTATGATTATTTTCAATAGATTGTTAATATTTAAATTGTTTATTATAGATGTTATTTAAAGGCGTAAAATTATTAATTAGTCTTAAGGATGAAATTTGGGTAGATGATGGATTTATGCTGGTATTTGAGTTAATAATATATTATTACTAGAAGGAAGAGCTGCAGGAATATTATTAATATATATTAAGTTTTTATTAAGTGCATTGGTATAACGCTCGATGTGCTGTGTCTATTAAGAACCAAGAAGGTAAAGGAGGAGAAGAACAGGGTGTTCCTGCGGTTGGAGGTTGTGAGAAATACTCATGGTCTACTATAGATCTTCCTGAGAAAGATTGTAGCTTTGGCACTGCTAATGATTCTATTCCATTTGGATTTGCCACATTTATATTTCCTTCTAATCTATCGAGAAAGCTTGGAGCATCTGTATTATTGGTATAATATGTATTTTCTGCATGGTCTTGGAGCTCACTAGGAATATTAAATGTTTCATAAGGCGTTCTATTTATGACATTAGACTCACCACTTCCTGCTAAAAAATATGTCGGGTCTTCGAAGCCTTCTATAGAGACATAAGCAACTATAATTTCAGTTTTATTCCATGAAGCGAGGCCGCCTTCATCTTGCATTATTAAATTAACTGTCAGAATAAATTTAACATTCCAAGGATCATCTTGAGTTATTTCTACTATTGGATTTGAAAGATTGATTTTAACATTGATTTCTTTTGATTTTTCGTTTATTGCTTCTACAATATCAGGAAAAGTAGCACCATTCATTAGTATTGTAATATTTGAACCTGTTTGACCTTCAATAGTCCCATTGAAAAAAGCTTCTTGAAAGCTAGCATCGATATCATCTATATAACCTTGTTTTTCTAATATTCTTTGTTCAAATAGAAAAATTATTCTAAAACCTGATATGAAAAGTTGTCTTGGGAGGTCCCTTTCAATTGAAAGAAGAAAATTGTTCATGGTTTCTATTCTTTTTTGTATTACTTTTCTTTCTTTCGCTACAGAATAAAAAGTATATGACATGAGAAAAAGAGAGAGGATTATTATGACCAGGACTGTGAAAAATATCCCTTTTTTATTTCTTAGGAAATGTCTTTGTTGATTGGTTAAACGTCTTTGTTGTTTAATTAATTCCATATTCTTGCTTCTACTTTTGTTGACCATACGAAAGGTATTCCTGTGAGTTGAGTTAGTGATATTTGGAAATCTTGTTCTGTGAATTTTATGTCTACTTTATTATTCCAGGGGCTATCCAAGTCTAGTTCCCGTAATAAATTTCTTACAGCTATCTGAAAGGCGTCATTTCCATTAGCTACTCGCCCTCCCGAGGGTGTCGATGAGCCATCTGGGAGGGTTATATTATAATAACAATGATCCTCTGAACCACTTGGCACTCCTACTTCTATTTCTGTGTCGTCCTCGAATTGAATATGCCAAATACAACCATTTGCCGAAGCAGAAATTGGGGAAAATCCAGAAACATTTTTTGCTATAGTGTAAATTATTTTGTTAGACAGAGAGCCAAAGGTTGAATTTTCTGGTGAAATTCCTGTTGTGATTATGATATTGTTATTTTCTTGGATGAGTGAATTTGGTATGTTTATTGCATGAGGGTCTCCGAGTTTTATGTATTCTTGTCCGTAATCACTGAGTTTGTATACTTCAATGTTATTTGCTTCGACATAATCTGTCCACCGTGGGCCAGAATAAGAAATTGCTATTGTTTCCAGTATTGCAGAACCTTCAGGAAGAGAAAAACTTCCGGAATATTCATTGTCAAATTGTTTTTCAGAGGTGATAATCAGACCATGTGGCACAGGTATTGGTGTGTAATTAAATTGAATGTAAGAATCTGAGTAAAGTTTTGTTGTTATGTTTCCCGTAACATTTATTGTTTGTCTGGAATAGGTCGCTTGAATTATGTTTCGTGCGATTTCTCGATAGAGTTGCGCTAATTGGCTAATATCGGCAAAGTAATATGTTCCATTGCCGCATGCTGCTATCGCCTGAAGAGTTATTTCATCAACATTACTTCCAAAACCTACTGCGTGAACAGTTATATTATAATTATTATAAGCATTACAAGCTGCTTGTATTGCATCTTCTTCAGCATTATTCGCGTTTGGTTCATTGCATCTTTCGTTAGCTCCACCGTCAGATGAAACAACCATCGATTGTGATTTTTCAGCAGTAGAGTTTTCTTGCATTCCTGTGATTGCCTTGTTTATCCCACAGCAAATACAAGTCGGTCCCCCAGTATTGCCATCCCAGCTTGCTATCGAAGCGTTCAATGATTCCTTATCATTTGATAGCTCATGGTAAAGTTCATCGGGTACTGTTTTTTTGAAAGGAGCAAGGCCTAAACGGTTACTTGATATATTTAATAATATCTCGGCAAAATCTTGATTTGCAAGAACGATAAGCTCGATAATCTTGTATGTTCCTCCGCCGGGTTTTGAAACATTCGTGTTTGCGTTTTTACTTCCAGAAATATCTGCGACAGAGAAAACATCTGCTTCTGTCGCATTAGTTATAAAAGAGACATTTTCCATTCCTAATCTCAGAGGGATTGTTTTTTGACTTAACTCACTGTAAGTAAGCAATGAGGAGAGTTCAGAGTTTGATAGAGTGATTGTTTGTTCTCCGCTTGTTGCATTTCTAAACACAGTTGTGTTTCCGATTGTTAGAAAAGTTATAAAACTACTATTGAGATGAAGAGAAATATCCATTGTTTGTAATTGTCCTGGGATATAGAATCCATCATATAGATTGATAATTCCGTCGATTCCTGGGAAAGAGTATTTTGTCGGTTGTGCAAATTGGACATTGCTTTGGTAAGTTATTTTTATAAAGCCGCCAGCAATATGGAGATTATCTCCTTTTAATTCTACTAAATTTATACCTGAGCTGAAGTGTGCTAGATCTGTTTCATTTATTGTGTAAGTTACTGGGGTAAAATCATCGGGTGAGGATTGGTATGTACTTATGAAGTTATTATTAATATAAAGTTCAAAGTCGTTGTTTATTGTTAGTTCCATTTTTGCGGAAGTTATGTTTCCGTTGTATTCTATTCTTACTGTTATATTCCCGTCCCCGACATAACCGCCGAAGTAAGCGTATTTGTTTTGCTGGCTGCTTGTCAAGAAGGCTCGCGCAGCGAATCCGGTTGCGCTTGCATTTCCGGTTCCTCCAATTCCGCTTATGATTTGTCGTGTTATTTCAATATTCTGCGCTGTTTCATAAGGTGTTGAGTTTTTTAGATAGATTGGTAAATTTCCATACCAGAGTCCTATGTTTAGGTTTGTTTTTAAATCTGAAAGGACCGCGTCTGCGAGAGACCTTGCTAAAGTTATATTTGTCACATAAAATTCACCTATTTGCTCTAATACAGATTTGTCTAAGTCAGTTATTTTGCCTTGAGAAATAAGTGATTGAACAACTGGATTATTTATTTCTCCTATTTTTAAAGAAGAAAGTGTGGCAAGAACATCACTGTGCAATTCTGTTGTATATTGAGATTGTCTTACTATTGGAAAAGCAATTAAAATTATGAAGAAGATTATCGTCAATGCAATTAAGGCATCTGTGCTGAAAAATACAGCTCTTTTATTTTTCATTCTGTCAAAGATAATTGTTATTCTTTATATTTAATCTTTTGGAATTTTTGTTTTAGGCTGCTCATTTTATTCCCAAATATAAACATATAGTGTAGTTGGTTTATTTTGATAGCTTACAAAGCGAGTTATTTTGATTAGATTTTTAGTATCGGTTGGCTGTTTGCCGATGCCGTCTATTTCTCCGCCTGATATGTTCATTTGTGTTGAAAAATTGACATAGTATTCATATTTTGTGTTGAAAAGAGATTTTGTTTTGGCATATCCTCCAGGAGTGAGAGTCTCATTAGTTAATGTATAAAATCTTTCAAGTTTTGTTTCATTTATTTTATCATTTGTTAATATTCCTACCCTAACTACATTATTTTGGTCCCAGTTATCGGGATAACCGTCAGAGAGAAGAGTGCCTGCTATTATATCTCCTTCGTAGAATAAAGAATCTAAGATTTCTCCGCCTTCAGTTGGGTAGTTAAGTGAGTAGAAATAAAATACGACTATGCCCATTAGAAATAGTGTCGATGCTATTATTAAATCGAATCCCCATGCCTGGGCTTTTTTTGATCTCATTGCCTCTTTTTCTAATTTAACAGGAATAGAAACGGAATTATTTAAAGATATTGAGTCGAGTTAAATTATTCGACATTTATAAACGCAGAGGAAGAGTGCATGGTTTTTTATCAATAGACATTCCTGACTTATCAATATGGAATCTATAGATTTTCTTTGAGTGCTTTGTTCCTCTCATTTTTAGTATTTCTAAATATCTATGTCTTTCATTCTTGTGTCTGATAAAGTAAAGAAGAGTTATAGAGTCTGATTCAAATTCTAATGTTCTTGAAACCATTTTTTCATCTCTGAGAGGTTTTCCTTCGAGGGTAAGCATAGAAGTACAGTTCCATTTGCTTATCATGTTAAACAAAGAAAGCGCGGCTTCTCTTTTTTCAAGTTCATCTTCAAATAGTAATGCAAAAGAGGTTATGCTATCTATGACTATTCTTGAAATTTTCTTTTTTAGTATAATATTTTCAATTGCTCCACCACCTTCTTCAAGCATTGTTTTTACTTTTGCTGGTGTATATTCCAAAAAAGTAAACATCCCTTTTTTTTCATATTCGTTGAGGTCCCACCCAAATCTTAGCATGTTTGCATAAAATCGTTCTTTTTTCTCTTCAAATGTTACATAAAGACATTTCTCTCCTTTTTTCATTCCTCCAACTAAGAATTGAGTGGCAAAGATTGATTTTCCGCTTCCAGAGCCACCTACTAATAAATTTGTTGAGTTTTTAGAAAAGCCGCCTTCTGTAAGTCTGTCAAAGTTTGGTATATATGTAAGAATTTTTGTTTTTATTTTTTTCGTCCTCGCTTTTACAGCTTTGGAGGTTGTTCTCTTTCTTGTTTTTATTTTTCTTGTCTTTGCAGTTTTAGAAGCTGTTTTCTTTCTTATTTTTGTCCTCTTTTTTTTAACAACTCTTTTTTTCTTTGCTTTTTTTCTCATGTTTATTAAAAAGAGAAAGAGTATAAAAAGATTCCTACGGAATCTTTAATTCTCGCTTGTAAAACAAGCTTCGAATAAAAAGATTTTCTCAATCATATGAGAAGAAACTTCGAATAAAAAGATTTGCTCCGCGAATCTTTAATTTTTTCTATGAAAAAGAATCATCTAACCTAAAATTCCTGAGGAAAAGTAGCTCAATAAAATGAATCTGGATGCGAGAAAGATTGAAACGCTTATTGCTATTAGTGGTAAGATAAACTTAATTCCTGCTTTTTCTTCTCCTTTACTGACTAAGCCTAATATAAGCGATCCGAGAATGTCCATCGTGATTAGGAAAACTAATGAAAAGTACGTGACAAAGGTGACAGAAACGCCTACTTTTGTTAAGGTAAAAGGCAAGCCGACATTACCGCTTGTTTCAATAGGTGGCAAGTTTGACAGTAGGTTAGTTAGTATTTGAACCAATACTGATGAAAATCCGAATAAGATAGGAGCACCGACCGAAACCGCGAAGAATATAAATATAACATACATTAAGACATTTGAGGCTGCTCTTTTTTCAACAAAATTTCTTTCTCTCATGCTGACTGCAGTTTCTTCGAGAAGTATTGCGAGATTTCCTCCCGACCTAATTCCTGAAATTATGAGATTTATTGTTTTATGTATTTTTTCTGAATTTATTTTTTTTGACATGTTTGATAAAGCGTGGCTTATTTCTGTTCCGGTAAATATCTCTTTTCCGAGTTTTAGGATCTCTTTATCAAGGGGAGCGAATTCTTTTCTTGAGCTCATTAATAGTGCTCTGTCTATTGTTATTCCTGCTCTTAAGTTACTGGACATGAGTTGAAGAAAATCTGGAAAAACAGATTCCATTTTTTTAATCTCGGCATCAACTTTTAATTTTGCTTTAATGAAAAGAGATAATTGAAGTAGAATAAATATGGAAGCAATAGAAACGAGAGAGGTTATTGCATTTTTTGTATAAAAGAAAATAATTACTCCTAAAATTAAGGCGAGTATTATGTTTATAACCAGGCGTCTTTTTGTTTTTTTAATTTCTTTTTGTTTTTTGACTTTTATTTTTTTAGTTTCTTCGTGATCTTTCAGTTCTTCGGAAACATGTTTAGACTTTTCTTTATCTTTCTTTATATTGAAAATTCTTATTAGTTTCTTTATATTGAAAATTCTTTTTAGTTTCATTTTATTAAAGCAGGGTTGGTCTTGCAGATTTTATTACACCTAAAAACATTATTTGAAGGAATACGACAAATATGAATAGTCCAAGATAAAGCATGATAGATGTTGCTTGCGGAAGATTAACAATAGATGAGATTATTGTTAGGAATGTTATTGCCAAAGCAGGCAATATGACCGACGTCAGCATATAAAACATAATTAGAGGATTTAATTTGTTTCCGTAGTTTTGTATTTGAATTAACTGTTCTTCATTCAGTGACTTGATGCTGTCCTTTATTACAATTGCTATGTCGCTTCCTGCTTTCATTCCATTGCTTAATTGCCATAATGTTCTTCTGAAGAATATTGAAGGGTTTTTCTCTCCTAGTTCTTCTAGAACTTCTATCTCGGGAAGGCCTGCGTTTATTTTCCTTACAGCTTTTTTGAATTCATTGGATAACTCTCCATAATCTGCGGAAGAAATGTTTACCAGAATACTAAATAGAGGTATACCTGAATTTAGTTGGACGAGCATGTCTTCTAGAGCTGGAATGAGATTTTTTTCTATGTTCTTTTGTTTTCTAGTTGTGTAAATTTTTGGATAGACTAATTGACTGAATAAGACAAAAGAAGAGAAAACCAGAGCAATTCCTAGAGATAATAAGTAGAATAGTCTGACATTTAAGAAAGCGAGAACAGTTGTTGAAATTACGTATAATATGATAAAAGAAAAGAGAAAACCCTTGATGCAGATGGAGAGGTATTCTTCGCGGGTAAGACCTGTTTCAGTATTGTTTAGGTAATATTGCAGTTTAGATTTTTTTTTATGTTTTATAAAAGATTTAAAAATTCTTTTTTTCTTCCTTAATTTTTCTACACTGGATATTGTAAATGGTATGTGAAATTTCATTTTTCGAGGAACGCCTTTATTAACGGTGTTTTTCACCTATTGGTTTATTATTTTTAACTTTTTTTCTTTTTCAACTTTCTTTTCAACTAGTTGGTCTCCAAGAATTGATTTTATTTCGTTTTTATTAATTAATTTTATTAAGGTTTCTTTATTTTTATAATAGAAATTCATTACTTTGCCAAATTCGTTTAGGCTTCTGATTTTGTTTTTTAGAAGCCAAGAAAGAATTTTCTTTTTTTCTTCCATGTCTTTATTTATCTCTGTTTGTGGCATTCCTGTGTGTCTGCTTATGTTTTCAAAAAATCCAGAACTTTCGCTGTGCTTTATAATTTTGTCTTCTTCTGGTAACCATCGATAAAGTATATTTGCTTTGGCTCTATCTTCTTCTGCTTCAAATTCAGCAATTTGTAATATTCTTCTTATTCCTTTTTTTCTGTCTCTGAACATTACAACGTTCAGATCAACGGCCTTTAGCAAGTTGGGTGGTACATTAATTGGAGGGTTAGTTAATCTTGAGATAGTTTCGGCTGCAGAATCTGCGTGAACAGTCGCGTAGACTGAATGCCCTGTGTGCATAGCTTCAAATAAAACCATGGCTTCTTCGTGTCTTCTCATCTCTCCGAGAACAATTCTGTCTGGCCTCATTCTTAATGAATTCACAAGCAAGTCAAGCATGCTTACTTCTCCCTTTCCTTCTGGGTTTGGAGTTCTTGTAGTTAAGGGTGTCCAATAAAGGAAATCTGGGAGCATTAATTCTCGTGTGTCCTCTATGCTGATTATTCTATGGTTTGGAGGTATGAAAGGCATGCATGCATTTAAAAAAACAGTTTTTCCCGACGCTGTGCCTCCTGAAATTAATACATTCATTTCATATTCTATTGCAAGCCATAGTAAGGCAGCCGTGTCTAAGTCACATGTTTTATTTTGTATTAAGTCTATTATAGTGTAAGGATCCCGTGCAAATTTTCTTATTGTTATAGTATTGCCTTTTGTATTTATAGGAAAAAGAACTGCGTTTATTCTATCTCCTGTGACAAGATGGGCATCTAACAATGGAGTCAAAATAGTAATTTGTCTTCCGACTCTCCTTGCAATTATGTTTGCATAATTGATTATTTCTTCTTCTGTTTGTATTTTTAAGTTTGTAATTAACCAGCCGTATTTTTTGGTATAAACTCTTACAGGTTCTTTAGATGAGGGAATTACAATTTCTTCTAAATTTGGGTCATTTATTAAGAATTCTATTTTTCCCAATCCAAGCATTTCTTGCATTAGCGTTCCTACTAAAAACTCCTCTGTTTCTTTTCCAATTTTTGGAAGTTTTTCTTTTAGGAGTTTAGCTGTGTCTTTCATAAATCTCTCCTTTATTACAGAAAGCGCTTTTGGGTCAGTAAGTTCTTTCATGCTTATTGTCGTGATAGAGATTAATTCGTTTCTTATATCGCTTAAAAGAATCTTTGTAGCAACATCTATTTTTGGGACATTTAAATTATATATAATTCCAAATTCATCCTTTTTTAGTTCTACATTAACTTTAGCTTTATCAACTTCAATTTCATATTTTTCTAAGAGTTCTCCTTCAATTTTTTGTTCTTGTTTTTTAGTAATTTTTTTTAAATGAGGTTGTTTTTTAGATACTGATTTTATTTTTGTAGTTTTAGGAGCTGGGGGAGGACCAGGTTTTTTGTAGGAGATTGGTTTTTCTTTTTTTGGTCGGACTGCTTTTTTTAAACTGTCTGATTTTTTAGTACTGCTAATTGAATCCAGAAGCTTTTCACCTTTTGATATTTCGTCTGATAGTTCTATAATTTTTGAGGAATCTTTTCTATATTTTTTGACTTTTTCAGAAATAATTTTTTTATAATTTTCTAGTTTTTTAAGATTTTTTTTATCACCTTTTAGTTCTACATCGTCGTAAATCTCTTTAAAAGATTTTTGTAATTCTATGTAAGAGTCCATTACGTGGTCTTTATTCAATACAGGAGTTTTTTTAATGAGCTTATTTTTTTCTATTTTATTTTTTGGCACTATTTTCTTTTGCTTTTTTTGTTTAGGAAATTTCCTTTGCTTTTTTTGCAATTCTTTTTTTATTTTAGGTTTAGCTTTTATTTTAGCTCTAACTCTGTATTTTTTCTTTTGCTTTTTTTGCAATTCTTTTTTTATTTTAGGTTTAGCTTTTATTTTAGTTTTTTTTCTCATTTTTAGTTATTTTTCATTTAAGATTATTTCAGGCTCGCCTACTGTTGGGTATTTGACAGTTGCAAGATCCCCTTCTTCTAAAATTTTGCACCAATCCATGACTGTGTTTTTATTGACGCCAAAAAGTTTTGATATGGCTGACATTCTTAGCATTTTCTTTTCTTTTAGGATGTCATATAAGACGTCTAAGTCTGTTTTTGATTTTGATTTTGCATACTGACTCTTTTCATTTAGATTTATCTTTATACTTTGTATGTCTTTTTTTAGTTCTATTTTTCCTTTTATGAGTGTTATAACTATTATGACTATGACAAAAATCCATTCGCCAGCAATAAATATTTTAGATATTGGGGACATGTTAGAGTAATTTTCTTTTAGTCCTTCAAACAGTGCGAATTTGCCTATTGCTAGTCCAGAAATTCCTGATTCGCCCAGTCCAGAAATTCCTGTTCCGTAAATCATAATATGTAGGGTTGTATGCACTAAAGCAATTAGAATTATAAGAGTGAGAAGTATGCTAAGAAAATTTATTCTTCCTCTTTTTTTCACCATTTGATTTAGAGAACAAGTTACTGCTTTAAGCAACTTTTAAATATTCTCTTATATTTAAAACAATATTACCTTATAAATTTTGCCAAATGAAAAATTTAGGTATTAGGAGGAATAATGGGAAAAAGAGGGCAGATAAGTGTTGAATATTTGATTGTAGTAGGATTTGTGACTTTTCTTATAGTTGGTATTTTGGGCGTGGCTTTTTTTTACGCGTCAGGAATAAGAGACGAGATTAAAATTAATCAGTTAAATAATTTTGCAAATAAAATAATTTCTAGTTCAGAATCTGTTTTTTATGCTGGATCGCCGTCAAAGGTTACAATAAATGCTTATCTTCCTGCAGGCGTTAAAGTTATTGAAATAACAAGCAGTGAGCTGATTTTTGATATAGAAATAAGCTCTGGACTAAATAGGATTTCTTTCTCGAGTAATGTTCCTTTGGACGATACACAAGGCAGCAGTTTATCAGTTTCAGAGGGATTAAAGAGGATAGAGATTGCCGCACAATTAGATAGAGTTTCTTTTCGAGAGGTTTAGGAGATGATATAAATGACGACAATAAGAAAAGCGCAGTCAGCTATAGAATTTGTTATATTGGTTGGGGCTGTTTTCTTTTTCTTTATAATTTTTCTTTTTGCTATTCAGTCGAATATAAGTGACAAGATTAGAGAAAATCTAAATTTAGCTGTTCAAGAAATTGCTTTAACAGTTCAAGATGAAATTAATCTTGCTTCAGAATCAAGCGATGGTTATTATCGGAAGTTTAATATTCCTGAAAAGGTAATAAATTTAGATTACGAGATTAATGTTACAGAAGGATTGGTTTATGTTAGGACGTCGAATGGGAAATATGCGATTGTTTTGCCAGTTGCGGATGTTAGTGGTGAAATCCAGAAAGGAGATAATGTGATTAGGAAAGAAAGCGGTGCCGTGAGTTTGAATGAGTGAGCATTTATAAAAATTATGATGGATTATGTCAAGGATTCTGGAGAAAGAATCCTTGAACACAAGAGAATTGCTTACAATTGCAATTCTCTGTGCAGAAAATTCCTTTCAGGAGGAATTTTCTTGCATCCAAACCTCAAGAATGCTAACAATTGCATTCTTGATGGCACTCAAAAACTAAAAGTTTTTGATGAGTCCGAACAAAAAACGCAAAGACTTTTTGATGTTAGGACAAATTTCTATTTGAAAAGATTTAAAAACCGTTTTCCTTAGTTTTAGTCATGGCGAAGGGAATGTATTATTATTTGAGGCAGGCATGGCAGAAGCCTTCTTCTGAAATGTTGAGGGAAAGATTGATTGAGTGGAGAAAAGGTAATGTTTTTGTGAAAGTTGATAAGCCTTTGAGAATCGATAAGGCTCGTGCCTTAGGATATAAAGCTAAAAAAGGTTTTGTTATTGTGAGGATTAGAATTAGGAGGGGCGGAAGGAAGAGGAAGAGGGCAGGAGTTAAAGGAAGAAAAACAACAAAACAGCATATTAGAAAAACTTTAAAAATGAATTACAAATGGGTTGCGGAGATTAGGGTTGCCAGGAAATATAAAAATTTAGAAGTTTTGAATTCTTATTGGATTGGAAAAGACGGAAAGCATTATTTTTTTGAGGTTATTATGGTTGACCCTTCTGCGGCAGAGATTAGGAATGATAGGATTATGAGTTGGATTACTTCTGGAAAAAATAAAAAAAGAGCTGAGAGAGGTTTGACTTCTGCTGCTAAAAAGTCTCGTGGCTTGAGAAGTAAGAGTCATAAATTGAAAGTTAGACCGAGTTTGAGATCATGGCATAGGCGAGGGAAGTAGATAGCTGAATTTGATGGAGGAGAGTTAGAGGATATGATTGAAAGAATTTCTTTGGGTTATGGAAATGGAGGGACCATGGAGAGGGCTAGCGTTGAATCCCTTTGGTTAAGCGGCTTTAGATCCTTCTATTAATTCTATCCACTCTCTTTTAAAAGTTTTGGGATCATGATAAGTACGGAAGTAATCTAGTGCTTGTTTTGAGTATTTCTTTCTATTGCCTACGATCTCTAAATGTCTTTCTAAAAATTCATCTATATTATCAACACTACCAACAACAAATTCTGGAATAACATTTCTAATATCTGCTCCATAACCAACTGGAGTTGTCAATACAGGACACCTACAAGCCATGGCTTCAAGAAGAGTCAATTGCCCCGCATCATATCTAGGAGTAATTATTGAAACTTGCGCCTGACTATATTCTTTTCCCAGGAGTCTATTATCTAAAAAAGGTCTAGACTCTATATTTGGATTATCGATCGCATCACCGGCATCACTAAAAATTCTTATTTTTACTCCTCTATCAGCAAGTTTTTCTAAAACATCAAAGCCTTTTCTATAATACTGAAACCTACCAAGACTTAAAGAATGATCTGATAAATCTATTTCTCTTGGATAAAACAGAGAAGGATCAACAGAATTGTTAATTACTCCATCGACATTAATGCCAAATTCCTCTAGTTCCTCTTTTGTAAAATTTGAGACCGTGATAACATGTTTTCCTTCAGCAGAAATTTTTTGTTTTTTTGATGTTATTCCTTTTTGGTCGATATCTTCTTGCGACATATATTTTCTCAGTAGTTTTACATATCCATAATAGCTTCCATGAAAAACATTGATCGCATTTGGGTGGTCAACGGCATAGCCCATTTCTCCATTACATACGACGACATCAAATTCTTTTTCTTTATTTAAATTTGTAAAAAATTCACCTACTACGGTTTCAAGATCAGTTGTTGCTAGATCCTCTCTTCTTTCAGGAGGGAGAGATTCTTCACCTATTACTGAAACTATGTGCCCACGTTCTCGTAAGATGCGTGAGAGGTCTCGTGTAAATATTTGAACGCCTCCAGTTGATTCTATTTTGCTTGTTACCAGTGCTATTTTCATTATGCTGTTTTTAATCCTCCTATGAATTTTTTTGCGTCAGAGATGGCTTGGTCATAAATCATTAGTCTTTTTGGTTCCCCTTCTATTTTTGTTCCAACACCAGAAACTGCAAAATCATTGTCTACTACAAATTTTTTGTACATTCTTTTTAAATACTCTTCTGCAGCCGAAGGACTTCTTCTAGCGAGAGTGACGTAAGTACTCATGAGAACGTTGCTAAACCATTCCACTGGTCCTACCCTGTTGCCTGTATCAATTCTTGCAATGTTACTTTGGCTTATTTGATAATTTATCTTTCCATTTACTTTCGAACCAGCGTCTTGTTCAGGTGCGCCGTATTTAAAATGAATTGAACTGAATTTTGGATCTGGTGTGAAGAAAAGGGAATAGCCACTCTTTGCGAGCCGTAAAGCCAAATCTGTTTCTTCACGAAAGGAATTTCTCCATGCCAGATTTTCAGGAAAACCTCCAACTTCTTGGAATTCTCTTTTTTTTGCTAGAAATACTCCTCCAAGATTTTGAATTTGAATTGGATTAAATATTCTTAAATCGGCATCTAGGAGGTGTTCTTCTGGATTTGACAAAAATTCTCTTGGGAAGCCATCGTAATTTCCAGTAATAATACCTCTTTCCAGATCGAGCACACCTATTTCTCCTACATCGACTAATTTTGGATGTCTTTTTCTATGATAGACAGGCACATGAACTGCTGCGGCCCTCTCGGGAAGTCTCTCCAACGTGAATGTTGCTCCAAAAAGCATACGATTATCGAATATACAGTCATCATCGACAAACATTAATAAGTCATTTCTACTTTCTGCTACCCCTATATTTCTACTAATGGAAGAGCCTCTATTTTTCTTGTTTCTTATGGAGGTTATTAAAATGCCTTTTCTTTTTGCTTGCTCTACGAAGAAGCTGATTACGTCTTTTGTATGATCTTCCGATCCATCATCGATTACTACAATTTCATCTAGAGTTGAATGTTCTTGAGCTATTAGAGATTCTAAACACCAAGCTAGAGGGTTTGAGTCTTCTTCTACTGTGTGAGGTGCACGGTTGTATGTTGGAACAATAGCGCTAATTGGAGAGGAGGTTCTTTGACCATTAAAATTAACATCTACAAAGTAGTTTGGTAAATGGACTTCTTCTTGTAATTCCCTTTCTGATTCTTTGCTCATTTCGTTTATACCCTTCCCCGTTGTCTTTTTCCATGTTACTTAGTAGTTGTTACCAAACCTTTATATATCTTATGTTTTTTAACATAGATATCTATAATATTTTTAGAAATATTAGTTTAAAAAAGTATCTGTTTAAGAAGATTTTTACTTTTCTTTTGTTTTTTTTCTATTTTTCAGTCTTTTTCTCTTGTTTTTCTTTCCAATTTGGGTCGAACGGGAATTCCCAAGGTCTTTTTCCTTTCCTTATGGCCATTAGAATTGGGAGGCCTTCGGGAGTTGTTTTGTCAGTTTTTTTGATTAGGGCGTTTGGCGGTAAATTGTAAGTCGCTGTGCAGTCAGGGTATTGGTCGCAGGCTACGAATTGTTTTCTTGTTTTCTTGGAGTATTTTATCGTTAAAGAGCCTTTGTTGCAAACTGGGCAGGGCATTATTTTGTTGTTTTCTCTTTGCATTTCTCTGAGTTGTTCTGTGCCTTCGAGCAAGGATCTGCCAATTTCAATTTCATGGACTTTGAATTCTTTAGAGATGTCTCCTATGAGAATTTCGACGTTTTTAATTATCTTTTCTTCTTTCTCTTTGAAACCAGAGGAGCCGGTTAGGATGTCTTCCATTTTTTCTTCTAAGTCACGGGTAAGGTTTTCATCTATTATGATTGGGGAATATTTTTCTAGAGCTTCTATTAGTTTAAGGCCTAAGGGTGTTGCTTTGATTGATTTTCCTTCGAGGTAGCCACGGTCGAATAAGATTTCGATTATTAAAGATCGGGTGGTTTTCGTTCCAAGGCTTTTTTTCTCTAGGATTGTTATTAGAGATGCTGGAGTGTAACGCTTAGGAGGTTGAGTTTTTTTTCCTTCGAAGTTTATTTTTTCTATATCTACTTTGCCTTTCAAATCAGGGAGATTTCTTTCTTCCATTTTTATAGGATAGACATTTGTCCAGCCTTTTTCTAAAACCCGAAGACCGGAGGCAGAAAACTTTTTTCCATCTGCGTCTATTGAAATTGTTTTTCTTTCTACTTTTACATTTTGAGCGAAGGCAGAGATGAATCTTTTTACAATTAATTCGTAGATTTTTTGTTCTTCATTGTCTTTAAAAGAAGAGAATTCTCCAGTTGGATAGATGGAAGGATGCGCAGGATCTGACTTTTTACCTTCTACCGGATTTTTTCTTGTTGCAAACTTTGTTTGTTCGTAATTTTTAGATAATTTTTTTAGTATTTCTTTTGGCTTTATCTCGTCCGGGATTTTTTGAGATGAAGTTCTTGGGTATGAGATTAAACCATCTAAATAAAGCGATTGTGCTATCCTTAGAGTTCTTGAAGGTGGAATTCTATGTAAGTTATAAGATTCTCTTTGCAATGTAGTTAGGTCGAAAGGATGTGGAGGTTCTATAGTTTCTTTTCTTTTTCTTGTTGTAGCTTCTCCTGATTTTATGTTTTCGAAAGCAGAGAGCTCTTCTTTTTTGAAAATGTCTTTAGGATGTTTAAATCTACAACCTTCAGCTGGTTCTAGGAGTCCAGCGGTCTTCCAATCTAAGTAGGCGAAGACTTGCCAATAAGGTTTAGATTTGAAATTGGAAATTTCTTTTTCTCTATTTACTATTATTTTTAACGTAGGTCCTTGTACACGACCTATCGAAAGTATTTTGAAAGAGCCGGTTTTTTTAATTGCAGACATTAAAGCACGGGATAAGTTAATTCCATAAAGCCAATCTATTTTATGTCTGGTTTCTCCTGCATAGGCTTGTCCCCAGTTTAGCGTTGGGAGAGAGTTCTCAAAAGATTTTTCTAACTCTGTCTTTGTTAGAGTCGAATACTTCATTCTTTTTGCGTCTTCTTGTTTTGCTATGAATCTGAGAACATTCCAGCCTATTACTTCTCCTTCTATGTCGTAGTCTGTAGCTATGATGAATTCTTTAGCTCTTTTGGATAATTTCTTTAGAAGGTTGTAGTAATTTCTTGTGAAAGGATTTTTTTTATAAGAAGGAATCCATTCCATTTTGTAAATTGGCCAGCCTGTTTGTCCTGCTATGTAGCTTAGGTTAAAAAGATGTCCGACTGCAGAAGCCACGATTATTTTTTTATCTCCTCTAAGAACTTCGTAAAAAGAAACTTTGTTTTCTGAGTATTTGTTTGCTTTTCCTAAAGCAGAGGCTATTTTCATTGCTGCTTGTGGTTTTTCTGTGATTATTAGAATAGAATCTTTTTTAGGCTGAGTTATTGTGACTTCTTTGTTGGAAGCTTTTGTTTTTTCTCTCGCTTTTCTTCTAGGTTTGTAAGGTTTTCTTTCTAGTCTAGAGGCAGGCATTGGTCTTCCAGGAGACTCCACAGTAGTAAGCTCTTCTGTTGTGGGCTTTTTCTTAACTGCTTTCTCAACAGTTCTCTTTACATCTGTCGGCGGTAAAAAAGATTCAATTGCCATTTTAATTTGTTAGACAATAAAAGAAGGGGTTTTAAATATATAGTTTTATTGATGGGGGAGTTTTTGGTAGGAGAAGAAGGTTATAGGAGGGAGTTAGTATCTATATTTCTATTTAATTGGGCGGGAACGAAAACAAAGAAAACTTTATATCCTTCTCCACATCAACTCCCATATAACAGAGAACAAATATAAAAATGGAATTATTATTAAAGAAATATTTTGGCTATGATGAATTTAGACCAATGCAGCTAGATATTATTAAAAATGTTCTTCAAAAAAAGGACTCCCTAGTTCTAATGCCAACAGGAGGAGGAAAGTCACTTTGTTATCAAATTCCTGCTATTCAACTTGAAGGACTCACAATTGTAATTTCTCCCCTTATTTCTTTAATGAAGGATCAGGTTGACAATTTAAAGGCAAATGGAATTAGTGCAGAATATATTAACTCCACTCTTTCATTTAGTGAGATTGAAAATATTAAGAAAAAAATTCGGGAAAAAGAAGTTAAAATTGTCTATATTGCTCCAGAAAGATTGGCACTGGAAGATTTTAAAATATTTTTAACAACGCTTCAAATAAGCTTAATTGCAATTGATGAAGCACATTGTATTTCTGAATGGGGACATGATTTTCGTAAAGATTATCGAAATTTGAAATTCCTAAAAACGTTTTTTCCGAATGTTCCCATAATTGCTTTAACTGCAACCGCCACATTAAAAGTAAGAAAGGATATTTTAAAACAATTATCTTTAATAAATCCACAAATTTTTATTTCAAGTTTTAATAGAGAAAATCTTAATCTAATTATTATGCAAAAAAAGAATACATTCAATAAAATTTTAAGTTTAATTAAAAAACATAAAAATGAATCTGTCATTATTTATTGTTTTTCCCGCAAAGATACAGAAAAAATTGCTCAAAGGTTAAAAGAAAATGGGTTTGAAGCTCTCCCATATCATGCGGGGCTTTCTAATCAAGTAAGAAAACAAAATCAAGAATTATTTATTAAAGATAAAGTTAACATTATAGTAGCTACGATTGCTTTTGGTATGGGAATAGATAAACCAGATGTTAGACTAGTTATCCATCATACATTTCCAAAATCAATTGAAGGATATTATCAAGAAATAGGGCGGGCAGGACGTGATGGGCTTTCGAGTGATTGTGTTTTGTTCTATTCAAAAGGAGACAAAAGAAAACATGAATTTTTTCTTGACCAAATTCAAGAGGATATGATTCGAAGTAGTGCACTAGATAAGCTAAATAAAATGATGATATACTGCGAAAATACATCATGTAGAAGAAGAGATATACTAGGATATTTTGGAGAATCATTTTTAGAACTCAATTGTAATGGATGTGACATTTGTTTAAAACTTCCAGAAATAAAAGGAGCTATTACAGACAAAAGCTTAATTTTTGAAGAAGTAAAAGGAGGTATTGATTATGATCAAGTTTTATTCGAAAAACTGAGGGTTCTAAGAAAACAAATTGCCGATGACAGAAATTTCCCCCCGTTTATTATATTTGGAGATGTTTCTCTGAGAGAAATGTCTTTCTACTTTCCAAAAGATGACAAGGAGTTTTTGAGGATTAATGGGGTTGGACAACAAAAGTTAAATGATTTTGGGGAATCATTTTTGAAAGTAATAAATGACTATACAAGGGAAAATAGCATTGTTCCTGAAAAAAATCTCAGGATGAATCATAAAAGAAGAATACGACATTTATCAAGAAATTATCAAAAAACAAAAGAGATGATTTTAAAGAGAATTTCAATAGAAAAAATAGCCAAAGTGCAAGAGTTAAAAGAAAGAACAATAATTAATCATTTTGAGAAAATTATAGATATTGGAGAAAAAATAGATATTAATTATCTTATTCCCTCAAAAGAAAAGTTTGAGATTATAAAATCTGCTTTTGAAAAAATTGGCATTGAACGACTTGCACCAATTTATAATTATCTTGGTGAAGAATATTCTTATGAAGAGATTAGATTAGTAAGGATGATTATAAAGTCAGAAAAAGATGTTATTGGAAATAATATGAAAACAAATTATCATAAAAGATTGGAACGAATTAAAGAAAAATTTCCAAATGCTTATGAACCTTGGAAAGAAGAAGAGGACAATAAATTAAAAAATCTATATATTGGAAATACTTCTATTGATGATAGAGCTAAATTAAAGGATTCGGACTAAAAATTAGAAACTAAAGATTTATTCTCTTGGCACGTATAATTGTGCTGTTGGATGAAGAACAAACTCTAATGGTCCTTTTGGTTTATCTTTTGGTTTATCAGTTATACTCTCTAAAGAATATTCACTCTTAAATGTTTTCTGTTGCCATAATTTATCTATTTCGGTAAAGTCCCAAGTTCTATCTTTATCTGTTTGGATAACGCTTACTGCAAAATATGGAACGCCTTCTCTTTTTGCGGCTTCTTCTGCAAGACCTATTATTCCAGAAGCTATTCCATGACTATCTTGTCTCATTCTTTGAGACTCGCCTATACTTAAAGAACGTCCTAACCGCTCTTCGATGATATTTATTGGTCCAAGATAAATAGAACTTACTAAATTTAATGATTTTGGAGAGATTTCTTGTTCTCCCAATTCTATATTTCTTTCTAAATCATAGCCTAAACTATGTTCAGGCATTTTCAATTCAGCAGGTCTGAAAACTTCTGCTTCTCTTACCCAAAAGATAAATTGAGGTTGTGTTTGTTCTTTTGCCATGTTAACATTA
Organism: Nanobdellota archaeon; assembly: GCA_022561055.1. Taxonomy (GTDB): domain Archaea; phylum Nanobdellota; class Nanobdellia; order Pacearchaeales; family GW2011-AR1; genus JADFRY01. The sequence continues at coordinate 91,531 of JADFRY010000004.1, forward strand.
TAATAAATAGGTGCTTTATAAAGCTTTCGCTTTATTTACCACTTTTAAGTTAATAACTTATCTTTGCATTGCTATTTTATCCTAAAAACGTCAACCCAATGTTATTAAATCTAGGCTAAAAAAGCAAGAATCAGATTAAAAAAAGTTCTACCCCCATCTTCTTTTTCTAGAACACAAAACTTATAATCCTTTTTCCCATATATTTTTATGACAAAAGAAAGAGTAGCCATTTTTATTGATGGAAGTAATCTTTATCACAATCTGAAAAGATTCAATATAAAAACTACTTTTGAAGAAATAATAAAGAGAGTAGAAACTCAGAGACAAGTTGTCGATATTTTTTATTATACTGCTTTATTGGATAAATCAATAAATGAAGAAAGATACGAAGAACATAGAAGATTTTTAGAGAAAATAAAGAAGATTTCAAATTTTCATGTTGTTCTTTGCAATTTAAGAAAAGTGATTTTAGAAGACGGCTCTGTTGATTTTACAATAAAAGGCGATGATGTTTATTTAGCCGTTGATTTGGTTTCAGGTGCTTACGAAGATTTATATGATGTCGCCATAATTGTTTCTGGAGATGCAGATTTTATTCCCGCAATAAAACTTGTTCAAAAAAATGGTAAAAAGGTCATCAATGCTTTCTTTCCAAAAAGTTCTTCTTATCTCCTTAGAAATTGTTGTGATGGTTCAATAAATTTAAAGAAAGCTTTATTATAAAAAGAAGTCCCAATATGGCGAACCATACGGGACAGTTATTGATTATATTTTATCTCTAAACTTTAAAAAACCTTCGGTTGCCTAGATTTTGGATAATTTCTTCTTTTAGAAAAAGAAGCAAAATAAGGCTCCTTTACTATTAATCAAAAACACTTAAAACCTCTATTTCTTTGTTGTTTTGATGAGATATGAGAGGGGGTCACTTAATGATCTAACAAAAGTGATTCAAACTTTACATTAAATTCCTTTTCTAAGAAAGTTAACGTTTTCTTTTGATTTTGAAGGGATGCCTTTATCAGTGGTGTTGTGAACATATCTGATTTTTTTGACCATTTTGCATCTTTTTTTTCAACTGATTCTATCCATTCTACTTTCAGAACATATTCTGATTTTTCATTATCCGAATTTACAAACATATCTCTACATGTTAATGGAATTTGATGTAACGATTGATTTTTATATCTAAAATTGTTAATACGAATTGCTTTCTCTACTACTTTACCAATGCCAACATATCCATATTTTTTGAGGTACGCTACAATTACATCTCCTATTTCAAGTGTTTTTAATGGGTCGCTATATTGCTTGCCTTGTCCAGCGGATAAGAACTCATATTTACGACAATCTTTCCAAGAACGATTTTTCCCTTCTCCTATGTTTACATAGTAAATTCCGTTTTGATAGTCAAATCCAAATAGCCTTTGGTGGAACGTGTCGTGTGGTCTGAATTTGTCTGCAAATTTTCCAGATGATATGTTTGTTAGATTCCTCCCCAACTTCCAAATTAATGTTTTTTCAACTAAAAACGCCTCTTGTTCGGTTAAATTTTTAGCAATTACTTTTACTATAGGATCTTCTTCAGCTTTTTCTATTGCCTTAATTATTTTGCCTTTTTCAGTATCACTATCATCTCTTAAATGAGCTTCTTTACGATTTCCTTTCCCTTTCCCATAGTAGAATTCTTCAAAATTTCTAGGGTCAATATAAACGTATACATAATATTCATTATCCTTTTTCATAAATGCTTTATTGTTCTCACATTTAAATATTTTTTCTAAGATAATAATAGTAAAATATACTTTACACTAAATTCCAATAGTCTTAAAACCCCCATTTCTTTGATACTTTTATGAGATACGAAATGAAACCTCTCTTTGAAGAACGTATGAGAAAGCTATTGCCAGATGAGAAGGACTTCGAGGAGTTTAATAAAATTGTTCATGAAAGACCCTTGAAATTTATTAGATGTAATACTCTAAAAATGGATTGTGATGAGCTTTTCTCTAGGTTAAGGAAAAAATGGGATGTGAAACAACCTTTTTCTGAATATCCTGAAATATTACTAATTGAGAGTGAGTTAGAACCTGGCGAATTAGGGAATGCATTAGAGCATTTGTTAGGATATTATTATGTTCAGGAGATTTCGAGTATGATGCCTATTTTGGCTTTGAGGCCAGAGCGAGGTGATTTTGTTTTGGATTTGACTGCATCTCCTGGAAGCAAAACGACACAGATGGCTGCTATGATGAATAATGAGGGAACAATTATTGCAAATGATATTAAACTCGATAGAATAAAAATTTTGGCTGCGAATTTAGAAAGGTGCGGCGTGATGAATACGATTGCGACGAGGAATGATGGTGTTGGTTTGTGCATTCGTTTAGCGAAGGCTGGTTTTAAGTTTGATAAAATTTTGTTAGATGCTCCTTGTTCTGGAGAAGGAACTTTAAGGTCGAGTCCTAAAACATTTAAGATGTGGAATATAAAAATGATTAGGAAGTTTTCAGGGCAGCAGAAAAAATTACTTGCCAATGCTTTGAAGTGTTTGAAAGTTGGTGGTTCGCTTGTATATTCTACATGCACGCATGCTCCTGAAGAGAATGAAGGGGTTGTTGATTTTGCATTAAAGAATTTTCCAGTCAATGTCGAGAAAATTAAGTTGCCTTTGATTTGTAGAAAAGGTATAATTAGTTGGGAAGGCAAGAGGTATGGTAAAGATGTTGAGAGGTCATGCAGGATTTATCCGCATGATAATGATAGCGAAGGTTTTTTTGTTGTGAAGTTTAAGTTGATGGGGGAAATTGAGGAGGAGGGAAAATGAACATAAAATTTTTAAGAGCAAGCAATAAGAAAAAAATTGTAAGAGAACTGGAAGAACAGTTTGGGGTTACCGAGTTACCCTACATTTTAATTGAGACAGGGAAGGAAAAAATCAGGGGTTTTTCTGGTAATATGACTAAAGATGAGATTTTAGAGTTAAGCAAGATTGCTAATGTTGAGATTATTGGTTTGTATTTATTAAAAAAGGAAAGAGATTTGCGATTAAGTTTGGATGCGACGCAAGTTTTGGCGTCACAAATTAGTAAGAATATTATTGAGATTAATAATGAGCAATTTAATTTTTGGATTAGGGGCAAAAATTTAGATATTAGAACTAAGGAAGGAGTTTATGTTGTGAAATATAAGAGTGATTTTGTTGGATGCGGGGTTTCAAATGGTAAGAAGATTTTTAATTATGTTCCAAAGGAAAGAAGGATAAGGAATTAGAAAGGGTCACAGCCTTTTTCATTTATTAAATATATTAGCGCGTTGTCGAAGTCCCCCCCTTTTTAAGCTGCTTCTCCATAAAATCTTGATATTCTTTTTAATGTTTTTCGTTGGTCGCTTAACATTCTTAATGCTTTTTCTATTTGCAGTTTTTCTATTATTAGGCCTGGAAGTGTAGCTTCTTGATCGGCTCTATATCCTTCTGAGAGTTTTCTAGCTAAGGCATTCATTACTCTTGTTTTATCTTTATCCTCTGCAGATACTTCTAAGCCAAGTCTTCTTAGTTCTCTAGTATGTTTGTGGAAGTCACTTTCTGATATTTTATTCCCTTCATATGCTAGTTTTAGAAGTCCATAGGTTTTTTCTAAACTTTCTTCTACACCAATATCACAAGTGGCTATTACTCTCTTATTTTTATCGTGATAGATTATTTCTATTCTTTGAGTGTCATCATATTCTCTTTCCATATAATTCTCTTTGTTTTAGGGTTTTTAAAGCTTTCTGTTGTATTTACTAAATAGGAGTGAAATTTCCTGAGAGGGTTTATAAGTAGCTTTTTGTGATGGTGTTTATGGTAAATCAAAATGGAAAAGTAGTAATTACGGGAATGGGTGCTTTAACTCCTATTGGTAATTATGGAGTTATGCCAAATGGTGTAGAAGTAGATACGTTTCTTAGTGGATTAAGGGAAGGTAGAAATGGTATTAGTTCTCTTGAGGATAGATTTGGAGAGGATTTTCCTATAAAAGTTGCTGGGCAGATTGAAGAATTCAATCCAACTGATTACGGTATTGATGGAACAGAAATTAGAAAGTTAGATAGAACTGCTCTGCTTGGCATTGCTGCTACGGAGCTTGCGATAGGAGACGCAGGAATTGTTTTTGGTGAAGGGAATGAGAAGGTTTCTCCTGGAAATTTGGGTATTAGTTTGGGTATTGGCGTTGGTAGTGCTAATACAACCTATGACCAAGCAAAGAGACATTTTAGAGGGAAAAGATTAAAATCTCAAACTGTTCCGCGAATTATGCAAAACTCTGCGGCTGCTCAAATAAGTATCCATTATGGTTTGAAAGGGGCTGTGGATACGCTTAGTTCTGCATGTGCTTCTGGAGGAAGTGCAATACGTCATGGATGCAATCGTTTAAAGTTTGAGAATGAGGGAATTATAGTTGTCGGTGGACTTGATTCATGTTTGACACCATTTGCATTCGAAGGGTTTTACATGATGGGAGCTTTGTCCCCCACTACTGAGCCAATATATCGGGTTTATTGCAAAAAAAAGAGAATTCCAAGAGGCAGGGGTGGGTTTGTGATGGGAGAAGGATCTGGGATCTTAATTCTTGAGAGTGAGGAACATGCTTTACAACGTAAAGCTAGAATTTATGCAGAAATTGCTGGCTATGCAGAAACTGCCGATGCCATGGATATTGCTCACCCTGATGAGAAGGGTGGAGGACTTGTTAGAGCTATTCAATCAGCTTTTGAGATGGCGGGCGTTGGCCCCGAAGATATTGATTATGTGAACTCTCATGGTACTGGAACTATGAATGATTATATTGAAAATGAAGTAATGCATAAGATTTTCGGAGAGCGGGCAGAAAGTGTGCCTATTAGTTCAACAAAACCGATGATAGGTCATTTGATTGGAGGAGGTACTTCTGTTGAGATTATTGCTTCAGTTTTAGGAATGTACAAACATTTCATTCATCCTTTAATTAATCTTAGAAATCCAATTAATGATTTAAATTATGTTAGAGAAGTCAGAGAGAATGTTGATTTAAAATATATTTTGAAATTTTCTTCAGGTTTTGGTGGTCATAATGTCGCCTTTGTTTTGAAATATTATGAGCCTAATATCCATAGGGCAGTTTGAAGTAGTTAAAGTTTTAAATGAGCTTTTTTAAGTTATAACATGAATAGCGAGGAAGTCGAGAAGATAAAACAAGCTGGTGAAATTGCGAGGCAGGTTGTAGTTTATGCTAAGGAAGTTGTTAAGTCTGGAATGCTTTTATTGGAGGTAGTTAACAAGATTGAGGATAAGATAGTTGAATTAGGAGCTAAGCCGGCTTTTCCTGTGAATTTGTCTGTTAATGAAATAGCTGCGCATTGCACTCCGAGTTTTAATGATTCTGAAGTTGCTTTTGGATTACTAAAAGTAGATATCGGCGTGCATATTAAAGGTTATGTAGCAGATACTGCCTTCTCTTTAGATTTGGAAGATAGTGATGAAAATAAAAGATTGATTGAAGCTGCTGAAGCTGGTTTGAAAGCTGGTTTGGAGAAGATTGGTTATGGCGTTAAGTTAGGTGAGATAGGGAAAAATGTACAGGAAGCTATTTCATCTTATGGTTTTTCTCCAATTCAAAACTTGTCAGGGCATGAAATAAAGCAATATGATTTACATGCGGGATTGAATATACCTAATTATGACAATAAAAGTGATATTGAATTAGATGAAGGGCTTTATGCTGTTGAGCCCTTTGCTACAAATGGTTCGGGAAAAGTAAGAGATGGTAAGCCTTCTGGGATTTATCATTTAATTAAAGAAAGCAATGTTAGAGATAATTTTGCTCGTGAAGTTTTGAAATTTATTGTTGAGGAATATGATAGTTTGCCATTTTGTTCAAGATGGATTTATAAAAAATTTGGTAGTCGAGGTTTATTAGCTTTGAGGCAGATAGAGCAGGCAGGTGTTTTACATCAGTATCCGCAACTCGTTGAAGTTAATAGAGGAAAAGTTGCACAGGCAGAGCATAGTGTTTTGATTACAAAAGAAGTGAAAATTGTTACGACGAATGTGTAAGATAAGTAAAAAAGAAAAAATCTTTCTAGTTAGATTGTAAGATAAGTAAAAGGCAATATTTATAAATTTCTTTTTCTTTATTATTTAGGACTTATCTTACAAAAAAGCGGTGATGGTGCATAAAAAATATATTAAGCAGGGTAAAAGGAAATATGGGCCCTATCTATATGAAACTAAAAGAGTCAATGGTAGAGTTATAACAACTTATATTGGGAAAGTAAATGAAAAGAAAAGAAAATTTGCTTTTTATTATCTTTTTCTTGGTTTACTTTTAGTTCTCTTACTTTTATTTTTATTTTTTCCAGTGAGTTTTACAGGATATGTTATTTCTGATAATTCTGAAGTTAAGGATACTGCTGATTTAGAGGCAATAAGAGAAAGTAAATCTATAGAAAAAGCGAAAATACAAAATAAAGTTGTTAAAGTTGTAGGAGTGATAGATAGCACCGAAACAACGCAATACGATGCTATTTTAGGAAAACCAGTAAAGTGGAGAAAAAATGTTAAATTATCGAGTCCAGGAATTGTTTCTATTGCCATTCCATTGAGCGCAGTAAACATTTCTATTGTGAAAATTATCAGAGTTAATAAGACAATTGCTCAAGCAGGTAATAGAAATATTAATGCAACTTCTAACAAACCCGATAAGATTACTAATAAGTCTAGTGTTATAATTGCTAAGAATAAATCTGAGCAAGATGCTGACGAACATGATTTTACAGATGCTCAGGAAGAAGTAGTGATAGGGGATACAGATGTTCAGGAAGAAGTATTGATTGAAGAAGAAGAAATAAAGGAAAAAACAGAGGAGAAATCTGAGGAAGAAAGCGAATCTGAAGAGTTTGATGAAAATATTGTTTCTGAATTAGGGAATTTAATAATTAATAATGTTTTCGTTAGTTTTTTTAATCGTTTTGTTAGATTTACAGGTCTTACAATTATAGGAGATGAAATTGTTGTTAAACAGGATAAACAAATAATCGAAATTAATGAAATTGTTGAAGAAGTTGAAATTGAGTATTATACTGATGCTCCTTATGTAGTTGAAGAAGCAATAGAAAATGGGAAAAGAGTTCAAATTATAGGACCAGAAGATGTTCATTATGAAAATGTTTTAGCTTTTACTAAATTAAGTGAGAGTTTGAATGTTAGAAATCCTTCACAAGTAAAAATTTATTGGGTGGAAAATAATACTTATATTTCTCATTTGAATATTATTGATAATAATAAAAATGGAATTTACGATTATATCGAATGGATTGCTCCTTTTTTAAGTAACCAAACTTTCAATATAATTGTTATAACAAAAGCAGAGCATTTGGATGAAAATAGAACTTTCATAAGTGATGTTTTCAAAGAAGTAAGAGAACTTGATGGAATTTGGAGCGAAACTATTCCAAATACACATTATGTTAGAGTTACTTTTGAAATTAATCTTACTTCTGATAGAGATATTACTTTATATCCGAGGACTGTTTCAGGGACGCCGAGGATTGAAGTTTATGAAATTAATGGTAATAAATTAATTGCTGAGTTTACTTCTCTTATTGATAATCAATATAATAAAGTTTTCTTGACGAATTTACAAGGCTCTCAAGATACTTTTGATTTACTTATTCTTGATGGGGATATTGAATTTGATCATATTATAGATCCTACAGCAGAGTTTTTTGAGGATTGTATTTCACTATCTGTTGCTCCTGGAACATGGACACTTACAGGAGGTGCTACTCAATGGTTTGCAGGAGGTGGTGGAGGAGATGCTGGAAATTGTAATGCGAAGAATGTAGATTTCAATACTAACATGACTTCTGCTACCCTAAACTTAGGCGGTGGTAAAACTGCTAACCTTTCTTATGATTGGGAGACTTCTGGTCTGGATTCTAGTACAAATGAACATTTCAGTGTGTGGATAGACAACGGAACAACAGTAGTTGAGTTGTTTAATCAGCAACCTGATGCAACTGGAACTAATGTTCATGTATTACAAGATAATATAACACTAACTTCAACTGTAACAATAATTGGAGAGTGTAGAAACGATGCAAACAATGAAAGATGTAGATGGGATAATATAAATGTTACTAGTTATCCAGCAGTAGACAATGAATTCCCAATCTTTTCTTCATTCACAGAAGTACCTGCAAATAATACAGCTTATGTTTCTGGAGCAACTTACAGGTTTAATGCAACAATAACATCAACAAATGGAACAGCCGGAATTGAGTTTGACGGAGTTAATTATACTGCAAATAATGTGACATCTGATGTTTATAATGTTTCAGTAACAGATCTAGCAGCAGGAAGTTATGAATATTACTGGTGGTCTTTTGGAAATGGGAGTAGTAATAATTATAATGCCTCGGGAACGAGAGGATATACTGTAGCTAAAGCAACAGGAGATGTTGAAGTTTATTTAGATGGTAATACGGCAAATATAACAGTTGAGTTAGGAAGTACTGTAACTTATAACGCTAGCGTTTTGACGGGTGAAATAACGACTGAAGTTTATGAAGATGGGACATTAGTAGCAAATGGAACAGCGACAACAAATACAACAGTTACTAACAGTGTTGGAAGCATAAATATTACTGCTATTCTTGTTGAAAGTCAGAATTATACTTCAGATGACCAAACAAGATTTATTGATGTTCAAGACACGACTCCTCCCGATGTAAACATAACATTCCCTGAAAGTGTGATTTATGGAAATAAAGACATTCCTTTAAACTTTAATGTTACTCTGAACGAAAATGGTTCTGTGATGTATAGTTTAGATGGAGGCATAAATAATATTACAATGTATAATGGAACAAATATAATTGGAAGATACTTTAATGCAACAAATAATAGTATTGCAGACGGCGATTATACTTTCACCGCCTATGCTAATGACACTGCTGGAAATCAAAATAATACTGAAAGCGTAACGTTTAGTTTTGATGGGACTGTTCCTTTATTGGCAATAGATTCTCCGCAGAGCATAACATATTCAGTTTCGAGGATAGAGTTCAACATCACGCTTAGTGAAGAAGGAAATGCAAGCTGGTTTACTTTAGATGGTGGAACGGTAAACTATACTATGACAAAGTATAATACGACTGTGTTTAATTATACTAATGCGAGTGTTCCTGATGGTACTTATACTGCGCAATTTTATGCAAATGACAGCGCAGGGAATATAAATGACACTGAGAGCGTGACATTTAGTGTCGATACGACTCCTCCAACAGTAAACTTCACTAATCCGACACCGGCAAATGGTTCTACTCAAACTAATACAGATATTTTTGTGAATGTGTCTTCTAATGATTCAGGTGATCATTATACATTTGTAGATTTTGATAATGATTTAGTGTTATGGATGAGAATGGATGATGTGAATTCTAGTGGGGATCCGACTGATTTGAGTAGTTATAGTAATAATGGTACTTTGGTTGGAAATGCGAAGATTAATTCTAGTGGGTATTTTGGGAATGCGAGTTGGTTTGATGGCGAGGGGGATTATATTAATACAGGAGTATGGAATTTGAGCGATAAATTTTCTGTTTCTTTATGGTTTAATAGAAAAGACTTGGATACTTCCAACCATGTTGGAGTTTTCACAAAACACAACCATTTTCTGATAAGGTTTGCGCAAACAAGTGGCAATTTCCAGAGTTTTATAGGTACTGGGAGTGGGTTTGCTTCAGGGAATATAGATGCAGGAACCCTTAATGATGATCAGTGGTATCATTCTGTGATAACATGGGATGGTTCTACACTTCAGTTATATCTAAATGGTACATTCGACTCTTCTGCAGCAGTATCTGGCTCAATTGGAGGTAATGGAAATTCATTTCAGATTGGTTTGTGGAGAGATTCATTTAATGAGTACTTTAACGGCTCAATAGACGAAGTCCTTGTCTTCAACCGCTCTCTTTCATCAGACGAAATCTCAGCCTTGTACAACGCTTCAACAAACCAGTATTTCAATAACTTTACAGGATTAGCTGCTGATACGAATCATACTTTCACTGGTTATGCTGTCGATATTTATGGTAATAAGAATCAGACAGAGGAGAGAGTTGTGATGATTAGTGCTGTTGCTACAGGAAAAAACAACTGGATATCTGGTTCTTTACAGCCATTTGATAATGCAACTGCTTGGTCTTTGGGAACTGTGCCAGTAACAGGAGATAATGTAGTATTTAATGCAACAGGAACAGGCGATGTAAATATAACAAACAACACAATGCCCCAGGACTTAAACTCATTCTTGGTTGAATCTGGTTATACGGGAACAATTTCCTTTCAGGGTTTATTTGCAGTCGGTAATTGGACAGAAGGCAACACAGGAACACAATTTTGGAATGTAACTAATAATATTACAATTGCTAACGGAACCATGAAAATTTATGGAGATTATCCTTATAATATAACTAATGAAGGTCATGGTCAGGTCTGGAACTCAACTTCTGGAAATATAACTATTGGGAGTGAGGCAACTCTGGATGGCGTCGGGTTAGGATTTCCTGTTGGTGTTGGTCCCGGAACAGGTTCTTCTACTCAGAGTTCAGCGCATGGTGGAAGGGGAGAGTCTTATAAATATTATGGTAATTTCTCGGCGCCGACGGCATTGGGTAGCGGAGGAGGAGATGCAGGAGAAGGCGGTTCTGGCATTAAATTATCGGCTACGAGCGGGATAATTTTAATTGACGGAAATATTTTCATGAATGGTAGTGTAGGAGGTGGTCGTAGAGGCTCTGGTGGAAGCATTTGGTTAAGAGCAGACAATATTACCGGAACAGGAATCGTTAGTGCTGTCGGAGGAAGATCTACCGGCGTTTCAAGATCTTCTGGTGGTGGCGGAAGAATACGATTCGATTTCAATAAATATGGCTTTACCGGAACTATTGATGCAGAAAGTCCCACGCCTCCTA
>JADFRY010000013.1 GCA_022561055.1 Nanobdellota archaeon
TCTTCTAAAGTGATTGTAGATCCTTCAATTGCATTAGTATTATAAGTAAAATCAATAGCTAATTCTTCAAGTTCTTTTTCTTTCGCAGATTTAGGAAGTTTTCTCCATTCTTTTTGGAAGTTTTCTCTTATTTTTTCTAACTTTTTATATAATTTTAACTTTAATTTTTTCATAAATTCAGATTTTATTTTTTCGATATCTTTAGAAATTTCAGTGCCAAGATATATCTCTTTCGTAATAACTTTCCCATTTTGCCTATAGGAGTGCTGTAAATAGAAATACTCTTTTTTACCTTTCTTTCTCTTTATAATCCTCATAAATATATTACCATTACTTATTATTTAAATATTGCGCTTTTAGGAAAAGTGTAATGGTAATCTTTCCAATTAATCTCCTAAATCCCACTAAAAACAGCTAAACCTCAAAGTTTTTATCTAAAAACTTTCCTCACCTAACTTCCTCAAAACAACTCTTATCTCATCAATCACTTTTTGCTGGCTCTTCTTATCAGACATCCTAACAAACTTAATTAAAAGATCCTCTAATTCTTCTTTTCCAAGAACTTTCAATTTATGCCCGTCTGTTATAAAATAAAACCTAAATGACTTATATTTGAGCTCTTTAATTACAACCCCTCCAACTCTACCAACAATCTTTCCTTTATTCGGATTTTCTTCTAAAGATTCAAGCAAATCAATAACCTTATGAGCTCCCCTCTTAAACTTCTTCTGGATTTTATTAAACAAGGAGATAACTATTTCGACCTTGGCCATTTTTTATCTAACTCTTTTCTTGCTTCTTCTATAGAAATTGTGTCCTCACTAGACATTAAAAACATCCTCAATTGCTCTTTGACAGCAAGAGAATAAATTCTTCTCACTATAGTATCATAGCTTTCATCCTTACTCCCAAATGAAGCTATCTTCTTCTTAGTCTCTTCATCCAATTGAATAGTTGTTATGCCCATTTTAATCTATAGGTACTATAGCCACTATAGCTTATAAACTTTTGCATTACGAAGAAACCTTTCCTAAATACCCTTTAAGAACTTTCTTCTGGGCGAAGAAAGGATTCCCAATAAGAAAGAGGTGGTGAGGGAGTATTCTCTACAAGTTGATAAGCAAGAACCAAAACTCCTGCCATAACTCCTGCGACAGGATCTCTCAAATTTACATCTCCTCCTCTAAATATAACTTCTTCACTAAGTGAATTTCCTCGTTCAATGGTCCACTCACCCGTCTCTACTGGACCACCCACTATTTGTAACACAGGACTATAAATCTCACTTCCATCTCCCTGAGGATGGATAAAGCAACGACCCCAAACACCAAGTTCTCTTTTAATACCTTGCCTAGTTGTATATTCTATCAATCCTAAGTGTGCAAAGGGTTCTTCCTCTCTAACATGGATTCCAAAATAATTCCATGGTATATGCCCTGGCAATTTCCTAATAGGTGGTGAACCTACATATTGATGAATTCTTTCAAACACTAAACGAGGGATTTCCTTTGCACGAACTGTTTTTACCATCTAATTTTAGCAAATAAAAGATATTTAAACTTTCCTAAAAACCTCCAAACAAAACTTTTTATATCATTCATAACCTATAAATTACATGGCGATGATTTATGAATCAAAAAACTTTCTTGTAGAGGCAGCTGAAAAACCACACGTCGATAGAAATGATGGTGGCCATATAATCATATCACCAAAAAGCAGACTAATTGACAGACAACAACTTTTTCCTAAACACGCCATCGAATTAATGAGATTAACTATTGTTGTAGGTCAAGCAATGACTAAAGTAATGAATGAGCATGGAATAGACATCGGAAGAATAAATTACCAAGATAATGGAAATTGGGGTGTCTTTAAACCAGAAGGTCCTTTTTTACACATTCATATTTATGGCAGATCAAAAAGTGCTAAGACTCAAAAATACGGCCAGGCCTGTTTTTTCCCTCATAAGGAAGAGAAACCTAAATATTACGAAAATTTCAAGCCTCTTAATGAGAACGATGTTAAAGATATAAAAATTGAAATTGAAGTATTACTCAAAGAAGAAAAATTTTCTGATTCTATGTGGGGACTTTCCTAAATCCCCTAACATCTAAACTCCAATTACAAATAGTAGACATCTAAAGTTTTAATCCGAAAGCTTGATATGCAATTGCTCTTGGTTCTGCCACAAACCAATAACGAAAATTAGAAAGTGGTCTATCAAAATCTTCTCTATGGACATGATATAATTCGTGTCTTACATCAGATCTGCGAGCACTTTCTACCCCAATCTCTATTTGGTATGTTCCATCTTCGTTCTTAACAGCTATTCCTCCATGCCCAAGATATAATATTCCTTTTACAGGTCTATCCATCCCTAATTTGCTAGCTTCTTCATCAACAACATTATCTAACTCATTTTGATTGTGTATTTTTTTAGAAAATATATGTGACATACTAGAAATTGACAGAAGAGCTCCAAAATATGTTCCTCCCGCTATGGCTAGCCATTTCATTCCTTCAGTCACATATTCAAATTCGTTTGGATCCATAGTACTGGTTAATTCAGATTATTCACTTTTTTTAAACCTTCCTAAATCCCCCCTAAAAACCTCTAAACCACAAGACACTTAAGGAGTGGTTTGTGCTTCTTCACGCAACGCAGGACCCCAGAGAGGAGTTAGATCATCTTTCAAATATCCCTGAAGAGTATAACCTTTTTGTATCCTGTCTTGCATCACTGGCTTGAGGGCATCTACAACCCTCCCATAATATTCAAGAGTATTCTCTAACATTGGTCTTTGATCTTTACTTATTTTTATTGTCTTATCACCGCCTTTTAATCTTCCCTTTCTCAAGGCTCCTCTGATTACAGCAGTATCAGTTTGTAATCTATGCAATAGAAACTCCAATCTATTATCTTTTCTTCTAACACCCTCATCCATTAATACATCCGTAGGAAAAATCTCGTGCACATGAGCTGTAATTATACCAGCATGACCAACACTCATAGTATAAGCAGTCATATATTTTTTTGATTCATCATAAGGAATTCTAACTCCTCGAACTCTTAATACTCTCATAAAAAACCCACTTTCTTCTTCTTTTTAAACTTTCCTAAATCCCTATAAGAACATCTAAGCGTAAAATCATAAGATTTTATAAATCTAGATATTCTTTTTAAAGAATGCTCGATCCAAACAAAATAAAGAGAAAAATTCCAGTTAATGATTTTATAACTCTCATAAGAAAATATTCACCAGAGAATATTGAAGATAGCGGTCATGCCTTCAAAAGACTGAGCCAAAGACAGAGAGAATTATTCACCATTGAAGAAGTACGTAATATCTTACTTAAAGATAGACCATTTCTTGTTGGAATTCAAGAAAATGATAATCATGCCGTTTTTTATAAACACCAAGGCAAAAATCTAAGAATTATAATTAAGCTGAAAAGCCAAAAGGTTAAAACACCAAGAATCTTTTTGAAAAATTGAGATTCTTGGGTGTGCTCAAGAACCAAAAAAGATTTTAATAGAAGGTTCTTGACATAGTCACATTTTATAATATATTAGAATGGCAGATACCAAAAATATGATGAATAAAGAAAGAACCCTAGAAGCAGAAGGAGAAATGGATTACGATTATGTAAATGATATTCTCCTTTTTAAGGTAAAAGATAGGGAATATGACTTCTCTATAGAATTCCAAAACATGGTGGTAGATGTTGACAGTGAGCAGTTTATTGTTGGGATTCAGATTTTTGATGCCTCTAAATTCCTAAAAATAGGTAAAGAACATTTAAGAAAAATCACGAAATGGCAATTCAAAGCAAAACTTAGAGAAAATGAATTTAGAATTGATTTATATTATCAGGTTGTCGTAAGGAATAAAACTGTAAATAATAACCTATACCCAATTATAGTTCAGCAAGATATGGGGTTACCTAGCCCCCAGATGGTTTCTACTGTTTAAAGAACGGAAGATTTTTAATAAGTTTTAGACTACTTTTTAAACTTTCCTAAATCCCCACTAAGAACCTCACTTCAACCTTTTCTTATGCACAGCCAAATATCTCCTAATAAAATAATTAACAAATCCATTTTCTCCTTTTGTAAATGCTTTATAATAAGGGATTCTTTTCTTGTATTCTATTACTAAAATTGGATAACCAGAATGCCAAAGAATATGATTCATTAATAATCTTCCGATTCTTCCGTTCCCATCTCCAAAAGGATGAATAGACTCAAATTTATAATGTGTTCTTCCAGCAAGTTCAACTGGGTTCATTTTTTTGTTTTTATTAATAAAAGAAATTAATTCTTTAATTAGTCTTTTTACTTCCTGCCAGTCTGGAGCAATATATCCTCCAACCCTGACTAAATAATCCCTGTATTTTCCTGCGATGTCATTTTTTGTCATTCCAAAAATCTCTTTGTGCCAAATTAGCAATAAACCATCTGTAACATTTCCCTTCTTTTTCATCATTTCCAAAAAAACTTTACTATGAGCTTCTGTCTCCTTTACATCTATTAAGGGTTTGTTAGGAGCAATTTTATCGTGGATAATTTCTCTTACTTCTTCTAAAGTGATTGTAGATCCTTCAATTGCATTAGTATTATAAGTAAAATCAATAGCTAATTCTTCAAGTTCTTTTTCTTTCGCAGATTTAGGAAGTTTTCTCCATTCTTTTTGGAAGTTTTCTCCTATTTTTTCTAGTTTTTTATATAATTCTAACTGCAACTCTTGTAAAAATTCTATTTTTAACTTACCTAAATTTTTAGGAAGTTTTGTTCCAATATATTTTTCTTTCTTTACAACTTTCTTTCCCTTTCGGATACTATGTTCCAAGTAATAATATCTTTTCTTTCCGCGTGTTTTAACTCGTACTTTAACCATGAATTATTGTAGCCCTACATACTTATATATTTTATGGTTTTAAGAAAAATGTAGGGGTACGCTCTATTCACTTATTAAAATAAATCCCCCCTAAAAACTTCTAAGCCAAAGAAAAAAATTTATAAACTATAGTCTAACTATAGAATACATGATCACTACAATTCAATTAGATAGCAACGTGAAAAGACTATTGGACAATATGAAAGAGACAGGAAAAGAAACTTACGAAGAAGTCATAGTTACGATGATGAAACAATTAGAAAAACAGAAAAGAAAAAAACAAGAACTTCTAATCGCCGGTTATAAAGAAATGTCAGAAGAAAGTCTAAAAATATCCAAGGAATTTGAAGCCTTAGAAGATCTTGAAGAATGGAAATGGTAAAAATAAAAAGAGGGGACATCGTGATAGCAAACCTCTCACCAATAAAAGGAAGCGAGCAAGGCGGAACTAGACCTTGCTTAATAATTCAAAATGACATTGGCAATGAGTACAGTCCAACAACAATAATCGCGGCAATAACATCTAAGAAATTCAATAATGAATACCCAACAAATGTAAATTTATCTGCTAAAGACTCGCGCCTCGATAAAGACTCGACAATTCTCCTCAACCAAATAAGAACGATTGATAAAAAAAGAATAATCAAAAAAATTTCATATTTAGAAACTCATGTTATGAACAAAGTAGAACTAGCAATAAAGATTAGCCTAGAACTAGATTAATAAGTTCATTGTACAACTTTCCTAAATCTCCCTAAGAAACATCTACAATCTATCTGCTTCACTTAATTTAATCCTTTTAGGGTTAATGTCTGATAACCTATCAAAAAGATTTGGATGGTAATCTCCAAAAATGTGATCTAATCCACAAACATAAACGACTTTTCCTTTTTGAGCTCTTAATATTTGTTCTGTGAATTGGTCTCTTGCTTGATAAAAATCTACTAATTCAGCGCAATCTTTTACAGGATATTCAGTTTGAGAATATTCTTGACTAATATTTAATCTAGCTTCTCCAGGAGATAATCTAAGAAATTTTTCAATTCCTTGATTTAGTGGGCTTTTTGATTTTCTGGCTTGTTCTTCAAAGTCCACTTTAACAAGTTCTTTTGGATCATCACAATAGATTATTTGAATATTCTTTGAAGTTAAATATTCACTGATTGCTCTAGTTTCATAGTTTGCTGAGGAAAGCCATAATCTCAGAGTATCTGGATTCGCATTTGGAAATTGTCTTTGTGCATTTCTTAAAGCTTGCTCAAAAATTTGTGGATTAGATAAACTTCTAACTAAATTAGAAGTTTCCTCAAAATCTTCTCTAGTTTCTTCAATTCCAATCACAGAAGGTTTTGAATGGTCTAATAGTATCTTTAACCTATCATAACCATCTAAATCCAAATGTGAAGTTCCAATTAATGATATCATTGTTTATGCCGCCCTTTTATATTCTGGCCTTTTATAATGGGAAACATGTACATTCCCTATAGATAAATCTCCTAATTCATCGTGTGGATTATCGGGACATGTAGGCGATTCATAAACAGCCCCGCGAGGCGTCAAACCAATATATGAATATCTATCTGCCCTTTCATCTGAATCAGCAAAATCCATTAAAAGTTCACCATCTGCACCCCTGTATAGTTTAATCCGGGGAGATGATGAAATTCTATTAGTTGCTCTGCTACTCCCATCACTCTGGGTTACAAGTAACTCAGTTCTTTCTCTTCCCTCGCCCAGATCGAATAATACTTCCGCTGGTTCTCCTCTTTCTATTATCTCACTGAGATTTTCTAGTGTATTTACTCTTTCGTATGTTCTAGCTAATTTATTTCCTAGTACACGAGTTCCCGCGTTTATAGAATCTCTAGTTTTAGCATCGACTCCTGAAAATACTGCGGCTCCGCCTAAGACACTTGCCCCGTATTTTAGAAATTCTCTTCTAGTATAACTCATCATTTTTACTCATAAATCCAAGTATTTTTTACTATTTAAACCTTTCTATTTGTTACTACTAGAAAGAAACAAACATATCCAAGCCATCTAAATCTCTCCTAAAAACTTAAGACACCAGTTACAAATAATCAATCTTTTAGGCGTTTGGCTAAAGATGCCATTCTTTCACTTTTTTCATAAGCTGTTTCAAGGCCGAATTGCCCTCTCATTTTATCATAAACCCATCCTTGCGGTCTTCCAACTAATGGTGCCGCTAGTGTTAGAAACGTTGCTGCTTTTACCATTTCATCTGGCTCTGCCCCTGCGACAGCTAAGAATACAAGATAAAATGGTGTTGCTCCAGTCGCAAACGTGCCAATATCAGTAATGTATTTTTTTAACCGTGAGCTATTTTCGGTCACATCTAGCTTTTTCATAACCCAATCTCTATAAATCCCGTAAGGTCTACCTACAATGGTGTTACCTACAACCGCTGCGAGCCTCGTTTTTACAACTTCTTCCAAATCCATTCCAGCAATAAATGCCTCATTCAAAGCAAAAGATAGAGAAAATAAGTTTATTGCCGCAATATCAGATACCCAAGTGTAAGCTCTATTTTTTACAAGCTTTTCTCTTCGCTCCTTACCAATAATTTTTTCGAGACTATTTATAAATTTCATAAAAAAACCACTTTCTTTGCCTTTTTAAACTTTCCTAAACTCTCTAAACTTTCCATCTAAAAACTTTTAAACCCTTCTTACAAATAACTCCGATGGGGAGGTTGATGTTTGACGATGAAGGGAATCTTGCAGGAGTCGAAGGCATGGAAACACCGATTCCTAGGATTAGCCCAGAGAATAGAAGGCTCATAACTTCAGCATCTTTAGAATTTCTGAAAGAAGATAAAAAAATAGGAAACATATTTTCAAAAGATTACTGGAGTCTATATGAAGATGATACTGCCTTAAAGCCTATAAAATTCTCAAATGGAAAAACCCAAGAAGATGTCGTAAAGGAAATCGTTGAACTCTCTAAAGAACATAAGGTAATATTTCTTCATGGAACATGTGGCTCTGGAAAAAGTGCTATCGCGCTAAATGTCGCCCGGGTTTTAGGAAAAGCATCTATCGTAGTCCCTGTAAAAGCCTTGCAAAGACAATATGAAGAAGACTACATAACAAAAAAGCACCTAAAAAATCTGAATGGAAAGAAAATGAAGATAGCGATGATAACAGGTAAGGACAACCATGATTCACTAATACAACCAGGAGTATCCTGTGCGGACCCAAACCTGCCTGAAAACATAAAAATAACCGAAAGAAACTATAAACAATTGAGAGAATATGTGAAAGAAAATCCTTTCATCTCTAAACCAGAGAATTTTACCCTAAAAAATATGAGAAGAGTATCTATAGCCCCATCTAATCCTTACTGGAGCCCAATTCTCCCTGCAGAATTTGAACTTAAAATCCTTACTGATTCGAAAAAGAGAACATACCGCAGTTCCAACGGAAAAGATTACATATTCTATCATCGTAAACGTGGTTGCTCATATTATGATCAATATTTAGCATACATGGATGCAGATGTGATAATCTTTAACTCTGCAAAATACAAATCAGAATTATCGATAGGACGAAAACCTCTAACAGAAGTAGATATCATCGATGAGGCAGACGAATTCTTAGACAGTTACTTCCAACAAGAAGAATTAAACATAACTTGGCTTTTATCTTCTTTAAAAAATATATTTCCAGACTCAGAACTAGCCAGGGATTCTTTGGATACTATAAGAGACCTGTTAGAACTAGAAGAAAAAAACAAAAGAGCCCTAGGTGTAGAAGAAGATAAAGTATTTCACATATCAGAAACTAAATTAAAAGAGGTATTAGAAGAATTTGCTTCTAACGCAGAACTAGAAGCAGAAATAATTTTAGATGAATTAAATTACTCAAACAAAGCATTAGAAACCGCCAAAAATTTCAAGAGTTTTATTAATGATTTATATTTAACATATCGAAAAGATGATGAAGGAAACTTATATGCAAAATTAGTAAGCACGAACCTCTCTGGGAAATTCCAAGCCCTCATAGATAACACCAAGACACTAATCTTAATGTCCGGAACTCTCCACTCAGAGAATATAATAAAAAATATCTTTGGAATAAAAGACTTCCAAGTCGTTCAAGCGGAAAGTTTGAACTTCGGCTCTACAGAAATAATAAGAACAGGAAAAGAATTTGATTGTAAATACGCAAATTTCTCTTCTAAAAAATATACGAGAGAAGATTATCTTAAATCTCTTTCATCATGCATAGAAAAAGCAGAAAATCCAACATTAGTCCATGTAAATTCATTTCAAGATCTTCCAACAGAAAGAGAAAAAATTTCCTTGAATTTAGGAAATCTAAAAAGCTCAGAAAGACTAAGAGAATTGCAATACGAAGATAAGACGGGAAAAGCAATCTCTGACTTCAAGAAAGGCATTTCTAGTCATCTATTCACGACTAAATGCTCCCGTGGCGTTGACTTCCCTGGAGAAATCTGCAACTCAATAATATTCACTAAATATCCAAATCCTAATGTTAGTGATACCTTCTGGAAGATCTTGCAAAAAACACATCCTACCCACTACTGGGAATTCTATAAAGATAAAGCGCGGCGCGAATTCCTGCAAAGAATCTATCGCGCCCTACGTTCCCCAGACGACCATGTTAAGATCTTATCTCCTGACCTGAGAGTCTTGGATGCGGTGAGAAAACTGCAGGAACAGTAATTACAATAATCTTTATTAAGTAAATATATGGGTTTTTACAATGGAACCGCCAACTATTGAAAGTTTAGCAGGAGGCTTGAGCGTCCTTAGCGCTATGATTATACAAGGAAATGATGTTAAGATAGGTATATTTGGAGATGGCAGTCAATTTGGATTTGAATTATATAGATTTGAAAGAGATAATTATAGGGCAATAGGGACTTCTCGAGCAGGATATGTCTCAGAGAAGGATGCAAGAGAGGCAGCTGAAGGATTGGTTTCTAAAGTTAAATCCTGGGATCTAACAGATAAAGTTCCTGGATTTATTAGGTCTGAGTATGTGCCTCCTGAAAATTCTGTAAAGCCTTAGACTTTACCTAACTATTATCATCCTTCAACAAAACTTTCAAGCCCCACCCAGAAAAAATCACCGCCAAAGCAATAAACATCCAATGAACCACAAAAGCTAAAACAATAAACACAAGGCCAAACAAATTCAACAAAACTACCTTATTGTTCTTCATAATTAAAACACTCTGATCTAAAGATTTTAAACCTTCCTGAATCCCCCTAAAAACAACTACTTGTAAATATCATCATGATGGTCGAAATCTTCTAGTGTCACAACCTTTGCATTCTCATCAACAGAAAAGAGAAGGATAAACTTATATATAGAAGTTTTACTTTTATAAATTGTGGTAAATATACATAAGGAATTTGATATTATTAAGACAGGAAAAGGATTCACAATGAAAGGTTTAGAGATAAATTATAATTTCAATAGAAGACATATGTCTTTAGGAAAAAAGACACCTGCTGAAATTGCCATACCCAATCAGAGCTAGGAGCAAATAAATGGTTAGATTTGATTAAATTGAGCAAAATCTAATTTAGTTTAACATAAACATAATCGGATGAAAATATACCCTTTCTTATCCTTAATTTGTATTCTCCTTCATCAACCACATCAAATGCAATTTTTCCACTTTCAGAGAGCCCAGGTTGTATTTTAGAGAATTTAAAGTCATCCTTAAGCCCAGCAGAACTAGCTTTATCAAAAACTCTTCCTTGGTCATCAACAATATTAAATCTGTCTGAATAAACATATTCGGACTCTTTTGCTATGTTTTCAACAGTTAATTCAACAATAAGAAAAACTCCCTTTGACTCTCTTGGAAAAAATCTACCTAATTCAGATACATTCTCTATAGAATGAACTGTGTATGCAAAATCCCCATGTACAATTCTTTCGTTGAGAAAATATTCTGTTTTTTGAGTAGTAGAACCTTGGTCAGCTGTTCCAGATATAGCGAAACCAAATAAAATAAGTATCACAATAACCAAGGCGAACTTGATGCCTCCTGAGATTTTAAAATGAAGTTTTTTAGAAATAATTTTATTAAAATAAGGAATTATCATTGCTGAAAATAACATAATAAAAATCCCTCTAACATAAGAACCAACAATAATTACTCCCAACCCAAGCAAAATAAACAAAACTCCAAAAATCCAACTCAAAATCCAACTGAGCGTAATTTTCTTTATTTCCTTCCGCTTAGTTACCATAATTAATATAACAAGAAAGCTATCTTATAAACCTTTCTTTTTTCGCTCATAATTCGCTAATAGATTGTTGAATTTGTTTCTTAAAGATATTTGTGTATAGATTGCTATGGAATTGCTAAAAGCAATTGGCTTCGTAAAGAGAGGGAAAAATCGTAAAAAAGTTTTTATGAATTTAGATAAACCTATGATCCCCTCGGAATTAGTAATGAGAATTTACAAAAGCAACAGCAATACTTATTTCAATCTTGTTTCAAGAGCATTATCCGAATTAAAAGAAAAGAACTTAGTTGAAATTGTAAATCCAGAAGATAGAACTGGCAGAATTTACAAGCGAACAAAAAAGGGTGAGAAAGTATATAAGCGATTAAAAGAATGATAATTTCATGACATCTAAATCAAAATTTTCTTTTGAAAAAATAATTCTCAAATATAAATCCTCGATAGGTGATTTGGAGTTTAGATTTATTGCATCTAATGATATGAAGTTTTTTAGAAGGTTAGATAAAAAACTTTCGGAAAAATATTTCTCTATTAAGGCAATTTTCAATCAATTAGAAACAAATCTGACTCCTGACAAATTTTCAGAGATTTCCGATAAGGAGTTGGAAAAAATAATCGACGCATATGCAAAAAAATCAAAAATTATTTCTAAATATTATTCGCAAATTGATTCAATAAATATTTTTCTGAAATTTAAAAAATCAATTTTGGCATATTTAGAAGAAGAAAGAAAACGAATAGAATTGTTTATAAAGTCAATAAATGAACCGATGAAAAAAATAATTGAGCAATTAACAGCCCCTTCAAGATTATTATCTAAGATTTTGATTCCAAAGATACCAATTATTCCTGTTCCTAAGATAGCTCTCCCTGATTTTTCAAGTCAGGTTAAAATATTGAATAATTCTTTTTTCAAAATATTTGAGCAACAATCAGAACTATGGCAAAATTTTACCGTTCAATATAAAAAAATCAATAGAAAGTCTTTGAAGAATTTAAAAAAGTATAATTGGTTTATCAATGCATCGATGCCTGCTTCATTTGTTGCTGAAACAGCAAAAGCAAATAATTCTAAAGAAATGAAAGAATTATTTATTTCATACCATCTTTATGATAATTGTAAAACTTTAGACGAATATTACGATAAATGGTCAAAAAAACCTTTGTTTAAGAAACGATTGAAAATTTTAGGGGATGCAATAAATCTTTTTAAGGAGAATCATAAAGATAAAAAAATCAACATTAATAGTATAATTATTCCAGTATTGATTAATCAGATAGAAGGAATCAAAAATGAATATATGAAAATAAACAAACTCTATAAAATAAGTGCGATTAAATTCATGGATAAAAAAACTAAAAAAGAATATACATGTAAAGAAATATTCCAAAACGGCTTGAAGGATCAAGATGAATTTACAAAATTGGTAGGACATATATTTGAAGAAATATTGTTCCAGAGTGATAGAGATAAAAATAAAATAATTAATTTTAGTAGACATAAAATTTCACATGGTGCGATTGTTAGGTATGGAACATTTGAAACTACAATTAGATGTTTCATGATTTTAGAATTTTTCTCGGATTTAAAATAAGAATACTTCCTTTATTTCTGCGCAAGCATAGCCAAAAATCCAAAGACCTAAGAATTAGCTCCCTTTAACGTTACAATGTATAGTTATCTAAATGTTTAAATACCTCTCATACTAAAAAATCACATGGGAATTAAAGAAGACGTAAAAGAGCTTAACGATATGATCCTCAATGGAAAAATGATGGAGGCTTTTGAGAAATTCTATGCAGACGATGTTGTCATGCAAGAAAACTCTGAAGAGCCTAGAGTCGGTAAAGACGCCAATAGAGAATTTGAAAAGAAATTCATGGAAAACATCGAAGAGTTTCATGGAGCGAAGCTAAATGCCACTGCCTTCACTGACGAAGGAGATATTGCAATGAATTATTGGGACATGGATATAACCTTTAAAGGCCAAGAAAGAAAAAAATCTTCTGAAATAGCTGTTCAAAAGTGGAAAGACGGCAAGATAGTCAATGAAAGATTCTTTCATTCTTAATTAGGATAATCGTGTGATTATTTAGTACGAGTCGGTGGTAAGAAGG
The DNA here is from genome assembly GCA_022561055.1 of Nanobdellota archaeon. Classification (GTDB taxonomy): domain Archaea; phylum Nanobdellota; class Nanobdellia; order Pacearchaeales; family GW2011-AR1; genus JADFRY01. The sequence continues at coordinate 13,270 of JADFRY010000013.1, forward strand.
ATTTATAAATAATCTATCTATTATATTTTCTACTATGGCATCAGATAAACAAATTTCTTGGATAATAGGAGGGGGAGCGTCATTTTTAGTCGCAGCAGTCGTAGGGTTTGGAATTTATATTGTTAGCAGAGAGGGTTATGTATCCCCCAGAGATAGACATGAAGCTGTCACAGAAAGACGTGAAGATAGACATGAAGCTACCATAGAAAGACGTGAAGCTGCCATAGAAAGATTAGCAGAATTAGAAGTAGAAAAATCAAGAGCAGAAAGAGGGTATGTGCTCCAAGAAAGAGACTTAAATGGGAATGGAGTTCCTGAAAGATTTTTTGAAATTGAGGGAATAAGGTATTTCTTAGAAATTGATGGAGAAAATCTTTACGACACACTAATAAAGAAATAAAACCTTTCGTTTTCTTTATATCTTATTTACACCTTTTTTATCCTTATCACCCATGCAACTCATAAAAATAATTCATATAAAAAAATAGCTATACTGGGAGGATAGCTTACACCTCAACCCAAAACATTATAATCAATTTATCCTTCAATTTATGCATCAGATGGGAAAAAATAACAAATTGAAGAAAACTGTCCAAGAACTTTTTGCTCATGCAGACGTTGAGATTAATGGCAACAGGTCTTGGGATATACAAGTTCATAATCCAAAGTTCTATGCGAGAGTACTGGCAGAACAATCTCTAGGGTTGGGAGAGTCTTATATGGATGGATGGTGGGATTGTGAAAGGCTTGATCAATTCTCCTATAAGGTTTTAAGCTCTGGCTTAAGAGAGAAAAGTAAAGATCCTAATTTAATATGGCGTGTCTTAAAATCAAAACTAATTAATATGCAAAGCAAATTACGTTCTAAAATAGTTGGTGAAAAACACTATGATCTAGGAAATGATCTTTTTATAAGTATGTTAGACAAAAGAATGACTTATAGTTGCGGATACTGGAAAGATGCAAAGAATTTAGATGCTGCTCAGGGAGCCAAATTGGATTTAATATGTAAAAAACTTGGTCTCAAAAAAGGAGATAAAATATTAGATATAGGTTGTGGTTGGGGGAACTTTCTAAAATATGCCGCAGAAAAATATGGAATAAAAGGTGTAGGAATTACGATATCAAAAGAACAAGTAAAATTAGCAAAGGAATTATGTAAAGGACTAGATGTCGAAATAAGATTACAGGACTACCGAGATATAGAAGAAAAATTCGATCATATTGTATCTATAGGAATGATTGAACACGTCGGTTATAAAAACTATGAAACTTTTATGAAAAAAGTGAAAAGCCTCCTGAAAGATGATGGGTTGTTCTTATTGCACACTATTGGAAACAAGGGCTGGATAAGAGGAGTAGATCCGTGGCTTTTAAAATATATTTTTCCGAATTCAATGATTCCCTCTGCAAAACAGATAACTTCAGCAGCAGAAGGTCTTTTTATACTTCAAGATTTGCAAAACTTTGGAATTTATTATGATAAAACACTCATGGCTTGGCACGCCAATTTCACAAAGAACTGGGATAAACTAAAAAACAGATATGACGAAAGGTTTCATCGTATGTGGGACTACTTCTTATTATCTAGTGCCGGAAACTTTAGGGCATTTCAATTAGAACTCTGGCAAATTGTATACTCAAAAAACGGACTTAAAGAAGTCTACCAAGCCGTGCGCTGATGGTTTTTTAGACTTACAAGAATTGTCGGGACAGGATTGATGGATTAGAAAAATATAAATAGGGTAGGTTTATGGATTTTTATGGTAGCATTCAATTCAAGCAAAACTACAAGAGAGACTACTAGCTCAGAATTGCTAAAAAAGTTGGGAAATTATTTAGAAAGATTTGCTCAAAATCCAGATCCTAAGAAATACATCCTTTTACATAGTGTGTGTGGCATAGTGGGGGAAAAGAAGATGACGTTTATGCAATAGGGCTAGTTAAATATCATGAACCCACAAGAAAATTCGGAAAGTTTCTATTTCCAGGAAGAGATGATAGGCGGTTAAATATGGATTTTCAGCTTGGAACTGATGAGTTTTCTATAATTCGCCCAGAAGACGATAAGAAAGTAGAAGTAAAATTTCCATGGTCTATAAATGCAGCTATTCGTGATTCCTTACACTACACAGCAGCTCATGAAATTATGAGCAGAGATCAAACTATAAACGCTTATATAAATGGTTCATGTATGGTTCTTATGCCGCATGGTATTTCTGAATGGGTAATCCCTTATAGAGTTTCTGAAGAAAAATACGCAGAACTGTTACAAAAGGAGACTAGAGAAGCTGACTTTTACTAAATACTGAACGCCCCAACCAGACAGATAGAATTAATTTCATCAATTAAAATATACTATTCTGGTCGTTTATACTGAGAAATACCGAATTGCCTACCTTCTCCAAGATCTATAGCTAAATCTCCTATTTCATCGAGTTTTTCACAGTCCTACTCTCCATCAACATATGCATCTCCTAGACCATAGAGACCTTCTTTGTTAATTCTCTTTTGGAGTTTAGCTTGAGCGGATCAACCCACCGTTGATCTTAACATCCCATGGATTATTTCCATTGATCTTCACCCCCGCCTCAGCCAACATAGATTTTACATCTATCATTAAAAACCATCAATAAACCTATTTATAAAAATATATGTATTAACACAAAAAACAATAACATTAATTATATAAATCAAGTTTTCTGCCCTTAGACATGTGCTGGAGTTTTGGAGCGGCCGCAATATTTGCCATCATAGGATTTGGTTTTGCAGGATACTTGGCCTACAAAAAAGAAAGTAAACTTCTTTGGATACCTTTAGGTTATTTTGCCCTAATGGAAGCATTACAAGCAGTCACTTATTTCTACCTCGGAGACTGCGCTTCTTCAGCAAACAGATTTTTAACTCTATTGTCTTTATTGCATTTAGCATTCCAACCCCTATTCATAAATGCACTAGTTATGTACTTCATACCTACAAGGATTAGAAAGAGAATTTTCTGGTGGGTCATGGGGATTGCTTTTCTAGCCACAATAATTATGTTAATAAAAATTTATCCTTTCGCATGGGCAGGATCTTGTACTCCTGGAACTAGTTTTTGCGGAGAAATCATGTGTTCAATTAAAGGAAATTGGCACCTCTCTTGGATCTTTCCATTAAATGCATTGGGGGGTTTAAGTATAATGACCTATCACATCATGGCAGCATTCTTATTACCTCTAATTTATGGGTCTTGGAAGACAACATTATACGGGTTCATTCTAGGTCCGGTAATATCCTTTCTATCAACATCAAATCCAAATGAGTGGCCTGCAGTATGGTGCCTAATTTCAGTCGGGATTATACTGATAATCATATTCCCCAAGGTGAGAGAAGCATTTCGTGTGAAAAAATGGTACTTCTGGGAGTATCCTCACAAATAAAGATCTATGATATAAATATAACTAACTGCATCTCCAAATGCCTCTCCCACATTAACATATTTCTTTTCTACTGCAGAAATAGATCTCAATACCAAAGGAATTAATCTCGCAATATCTTATAAACTAAATCATTTATTAATATTTAGTTAAAATTAGAACTTCTTATGGTTGAAATAACATTCATTACAATAAACAGGCTTACCTTGAGTAGGTTTGAAGGGAACTTCACATTCTTTCTTACACTCAGCACATGTAGCTTTATGCATTTCTCTTGGGCCTCTATTAAAGTCTCTTCTAGGGCCTCGATTGAATCCTCCAGAACTACCACGATTAAAACCACCACCTCTAGAGTCTCTTCTAGGTCCAGAACTATTAAATCTGCCAGATCTACCTCGATTGAATCCACCTTGTCTGTTGTTTGATCCACCCCTATTTGGGGAATCTCTTCTAGAATCTCTTTCTCTATTGAATCCTCCACCTTCTCTTCTTGGTCCTGATCTATTAAAATTACTCCTATTGAATCCTCCACCTCTAGAATCTCTTTTAAAACCACCGGTACTTCTTCCACCAGGTCTATTTCCACCTGGCCTCGAATTTCTTGACCGGTCTCTCGAACCGCTTCTGTTACTTCTATTTCTCTGTCTCATATTCTACATTTCTTAATTATTATTTATAAAACTTTGTAAACCAAACCCTTTAATACACACTTCTCGATTTATTTCCATGGGATTTTGGCCAGCAGCAATGCAAACAATAAAGAACGCAGATATAATAATCTTTGTATTAGATGCAAGAATGCCAGATATGTCTAGAAATAAAGATCTAGAAAAAAAGCTAAAGACTTCTAAGAAAGAAGTTCTAATAGTTTTTAATAAAATAGATTTAATTCCTCAATACAAATTAAAAAAACTAAAAGAAGAAAATCCCGGACATTTCTTCGTTTCATCAATCAATAAGAAAAGCGTATCTATGCTCAGACTTAAATTACAAATGTTGGCAAAATCTCTAAAGGTAGAAAAAGTAGAAGTTGGAATCATAGGATATCCAAATGTAGGAAAATCTGCACTAGCAAATATCTTAACAAGAGCGGCAAAGGCAAAAGTATCATCAATGGCAGGAACAACTAAAGGTCTTCAATGGATTAGTGGAACAAAAATTAAAATCTTAGATTCTCCAGGTGTTATTCCATTCGAAGATGATGAAGTTAAACTCGGAATCTTAGGAGCAAAAAACCCTGAGAAACTAAAGAATGCGGAGCTAGTCGCATTAAAAATAATAGACTTGTTCCTAGAAAACACTGCCAAAAATCTAGAAAAAATATATAAAATAAAAATTGAAAATGAAAACGACTCCTATGAAATTTTCACTAAGATAGGAGAAATCCGTAAACTGCTAAAAAAAGGTGGATTAATTGACGAACAAAGAACTTCTAAATTAATAATTAAAGACTGGCAAACCGGAAAGTTGTTGCTAGAATGATATTATGGAAAAGAAATGGTATGTTTATATTTTAGAATGTCTTGACGGCTCATATTACACTGGAGTCACAACGAATATTGAAGAACGTGTAAAGAAACATGTTAGTGGTAAGGGAAGTAAATATATTTATAGTAAGGGATTTAAAAAGATACTTGTAGTAATAGATTGTGAAACAAAATCCAGCGCATGCAAAACAGAATATTCTATAAAACAGTTACCAAAAAATGAAAAACTTGATTGGTTAATAAATAAATCCAAGATATAAAATGAATAAAGTAAAAAAATGTCTACAATGTAAGGCAGAATTTGAAGTAAACCCTAACGCTAGGTTTGTAAGAAAGTATTGCAAGGAATGTAGTAAAAAGAGAAAGAAAATGTGGGATGAACAATGGAAAGTTAAATTTGAAGATTTAGATGATGAATGAATCTCCCCAACTGCAAGTTAGGTAGAAGTGAGAACGCTCTATTTATTTGTTATCTGATAGAATACTGGATAGTATAAGTAATTTTCTACTATAGAAAGGCTTAAATAAGTTCATTTTGTGAGTTTTTTATGAATCTTAATGGATATAATGGGATGACTTTAGACGACTGGCAAAACCAACCAGAAATAGTTAGAGAAATTGTTGCTGATGAATTTTTTAGAAGGTCTATACAAACAGGATTAGAAAGCACAATAGCTATTGGTACTGGAATGATTTTAGGCGGTGCTCTAACAATAGGTGCAATTCACAGCCCTGAATATGTCATTCCCGCGACTGCCTTGGCCGGTCTTGCTGGCACTATTACTTATGGTTTTTGTAATGACGCTGTTGGTGATATTGGTGTTGGTGATATTGCTCTTGCTACTTTTGCTGGCGGCATTCTTTGTGGTTTTGCGGGTGGTTCTATTGGTTTATTGCTTGGTGATGGTATGCTTCCTGATGCTGCTATGGTTATTAATACTGCTATTGGCGGTGCTTTTTGCGGGGTGTTTTTTGGGGGTGGC
>JADFRY010000020.1 GCA_022561055.1 Nanobdellota archaeon
GATTGAGTCCGCATCCTAAGTCAAGTATTGAATTGGGATTTAATTTATTTATTATTTTTATTAATTTTGGATAAGCCTTGGACTCTATTCTTTCTTTTGTTGAGGTATGTGTTTTTAATATTTCCTTAATTCTACCTTTTTTTAATAAATTGAACCTGTTTATTTTAGTTTTGTATTGATATCGTCCGGCATATTTTCTTAGTTCTGCACGGATAATCTTGATGACTATCTTCTCAGATTTTTTGCCTTTAATCTCTCTTATATTCCTTTTAGTTAAATATTCCTGCAAGATATCTTTTACAAAATTATCTGATAAACCCTGAAGTTCTTTTTTCTTTTTTATTTTAATTATTAGTTCTTTCATTACTATAGATTGGGTAAGTTATTTAAATAACATTTTGTTTTAGGTATTATGGTTAAGAGAAAAAGAGGTTTGGCACATATAGAAGTAATTTTGGCTTTTGTCATATTTTCAGGGTTTTTGATTTTTGCTTTTTTATTTTTTAGCCCTGTTGATAACAGGCGGGTTTTAGATTCTTCTTTGTTTTATGCAGTTGATGAAATTTCTGATAATATTAGTATTATACTGGAAAGTTATTCTGTAACTATAAATAACGCTGTTCCTGACATTGTAGGAATTAATATCACTAATCCAAATAATTTTAGTGTCAGAGTCGAAACATATTCTGGAGAAAATTTAAGTTCTAATTATGATGATGGATATGTTGTTTTTGATAGAGGGGGCAATAATTTTGTAATTGTGAAATTTAGCGAGGATTTTGCTGATGGGAGTCTGACCGGAGAACGACAAATTCTATCTCCTGAAAACTACACAATATCTTCCTCAGATACGAAAAAAATATTAAGCGAGAAAGGGGCTTTGATACTTAATCAGACTTATAATGAAAATTATCTTGGATTAAAAAAGAATTTTAATCTTCCGAATAGAATTGATTTTGGCTTTTCTTTGATATTTTCCCCAAATGATAAAATTGTTGCAGAAAATAATATTCCAGCAAATTTAGAGGTTGTAGTTGATGAGAAAAGGGTTGAAGTAATTAGACAAGACGGGAATATTATTTTTGCTGATTTGGTAGTTAAAGTATGGTAAAGAGTAAAATACAAATCAAATGAATAGAAGGGGATTTTTGAGAATAATTGAGGCAAGTATTGCGATTATTATAATTATGAGTGTTTTGTTTGTTATTTATACGAGAGATAAGATTGAAAGCAAACCGGATTTGTCCGAGAAGGCGAGGGATATTTTAGAGGAAATTTCCAGAAATTCTAGTTTGAGAAATGCTATTTTAAAAGAAAACAAAGGTGTAATAGAGAATTTTGTTTCTAGTAAGATTCCTGAAAATTATTTAGCATATGAAGTGAGAATTTGCGAAGTTGATAATGTTTGTGGCAAGAGCAATTATACTTCTGTAAATATATACGTCGGAGAAAGAGTTATTAGCTCTAATCTCACTAGTTTTCAACCAAAAAAAGTCAAGATATTTATCTGGGAAGAATAAAGTATGATAAATTACAAGTTTTTAGAGCATACGGCAGACATTAAGTTTAGGGCTTATGGAAAAACTTTGAATGCTGTATTTGAGAATTGCGCTCTTGCTTTCTCTGATACTTTATCCAGAGGGAAGAAAATAAAAAGTGAAAAGAAAAAAACTATTTCTTTGGAAGGTAAAGACAATGAATCCTTACTTTACAATTTTTTAGAAGAATTGATTTACTTATTAGATGCGGAATATTTTGTTGTAAGCAAGGCCAAAGTTAAGATAAAAGATAATAAATTAAATGGTGTGATTTATGGAGATAGAGTTGATAATTATAAAGATTTAGATCATATTAAAGCTGCTACTTATGCAGAAATGTATATTAAGAAACGTAAGGATGGAAAATGGGAAGCCCAAGTAGTTTTGGATGTTTAACATCAAATTAATAAACTCCTTCTTCTTTTCACTTTTATGATAAAACAAATAGCTAAGAATATTTGGGAGATTTCTAAAGAGGGAAAGATGAACGTTCCAGGCATAGTTTTCGCTTCGGAAGCTTTGATGAATGACATAAAGAAAGATAAAACTTTAGAACAAATAAATAATGTGGCTATGCTACCAGGAATAGTTAAGAAAAGTATTGCAATGCCAGATGCACATCAAGGCTATGGTTTTCCCGTAGGTGGAGTAGCCGCTTTTGATTTAAAAACAGGAATTATTTCTCCTGGGGGAATAGGATATGATATTAATTGCGGTGTCCGATTATTGGTATCCAATCTAGATAAAAAGGAGTTTTTGAAAAAAAGGAAAGAAGTTATTCATCAGATAAAGAGAGATGTCCCTTCTGGAGTTGGTCGTGGTGGAGAGTTCAAGCTCGATGATAAAGAGATTAATCAGGTTTTAGAAAGTGGAGTTTCTTGGGCTGTTTCTAAAGGCTTTGGAAATAAGAGAGATATTGAGAATTGCGAAGACTCCGGCTGTATTCCGGGAGCCGATGCGAAAAAAGTTTCACAAAAAGCGAGAGGAAGAGGAAGAAACCAACTGGGAACTTTAGGAGCTGGAAATCATTTTTTAGAAGTGCAAGAAGTTGAGAAGATTTTTGATGAAGAGATTGCAAATGTTTTTGGATTGAAAAAAGAGGGGCAGATAGTAGTTCTAATTCATTCTGGAAGTCGTGGTTTGGGGCATCAAACAGCTTCTGATTATATTAAAGCAATGGAAAATGCTTATGGCTTTTCCCATTTGCCAGATAGGGAACTTGCTTCTGCACCTATAGAAAGTCAACTAGCTAAAGATTATTTAGGAGCTATGAGAGCTGCAGCTAATTTTGCTTTTGTAAATAGGCATTTGATGATGTGCAAGGTTAGAGGCGCTTTCAAGAGTTATTTTCCTAAATCTAAGCTAGATTTAGTCTATGATATAGCTCATAACATAGCTAAGTTTGAGGAGTTTGAGGTTGATGGTTTTAAGAGAGAATTATGTGTTCATAGAAAAGGAGCCACTAGATCTTTCGGAATTGGAAGAAAAGAATTACCTAAGATATATCAAAAGACTGGACAACCGATTTTCATTCCAGGCAGTATGGGAACATATTCCTATGTTTTAGTCGGAACAAACGAATCCGCAAATATCTCTTTTTCTTCCACTGCCCACGGAGCTGGAAGAGTCTTATCAAGAACATACGCAAAAAAACATATCTCTATAGAGAAGGTCAAGAAACAGCTAAAAGAGCATGACGTTTATATTGAAGCTAATTCTGAAAAAGGAATGGTTGAAGAGGCTCCAGAAGCCTATAAAGATGTGAATGAAGTCGTGAGAGTCAGTCATGAATTAGGCATAGGAAATTTAGTCGTAAGATTGAAGCCTTTGGCTGTTATTAAAGGATGATATTTATTAAGCTTGCATTGAGTCGCCATAATCTATTTAAATCTTTTATCAATAACGAATTAATGGAAAAAAATATTTTTTTATTGTTGGTTTTCATTTTTTTTCTATTAATTCTTTCTAATTCTCTTGCATTCCAATCTAAAGATGTTTATGATTCTATTGAAGAAGGTTATAATCCTATTGAAGAAGAAAATTACAGCCTTTTTGGAAAAAATAACTCTTTCGCAACCGAGTACAGAGCAGAGCCTAATGAAGAGCCTTTTAATTCTGTCGAAAAAGAGGATGTTATTAACCAGGTTAAAGAGGATGAACCAGGATTATCACGTATATCTAAGGTTGAAGGGAAAGTCTTAGAGATTATGGAAGAAAAGGGTTCTGCTTCTGTTATTGTTGATTTAGACGACAGCAATCTTGTTTTCTTCCCAATGGAAACCCTGAGAGAAATTGTGAATATGAATCAGGATGCTGTGCTCTCCCAGCTTTCTGAAGAGGAGTTTACCATAAGGTTTAGGTATAATGTTGTAAATGCCTTTTCTGGGGAAGTTACTGGTTCAGGATTGCAGAAACTTGTTGCGCATCCTTTGGTTGAAGCAATTTATGATGCTGATGAGGCATTGAAAATAACTCTCGACGAAAGCATCCCTTTGATTAATGCCGATGATGTCTGGAGAATACCGGGTTCTGGCGGGTATACGAGAGGCAATGGCCAGGTTGTCTGTGTTATAGACACCGGGATTGATTATACCCATCCTGACTTTGGAGGATGCACTACGCAACAATTTCTAAGTGGGCAATGCACGAAAGTAATCGGTGGATGGGATTTCTATAACAATGACAATGATCCTATAGATGACAATTCCCATGGAACTCATGTAGCAGGGATTGTCG
>JADFRY010000014.1 GCA_022561055.1 Nanobdellota archaeon
CACCGATGCTAATAACAATGCCAGCACTTACGGCAGCGATAGCTGTAACTAAGGAGATTATTTTCAGAGAATATTTGAGACCTCCTTTGTTCATTATATAAAAAGTGAGGAGTGTTATATAAAAGTTATTAGAGTTTAAATGAAACGCTCCTGCCGGCTGAAAGAACAGGAAATTCTTAGTGCCGTTGGTAGCATAAAATCTAAAGATTTTATATATGCTCCCACCGGGATTCGAACCCGGGTCTCCGCCGTTCTCCATCATAAAATGGTTGAGAATGTCTGTCCTTTAGGGGACTGAAGTTATTATCTCATCGACTAAACCTCGACTTTAGAGAGAAATGTTTCCATTTCCCTATTCGAGAGGGCGGTATCCTTGGCCTCTAGACTACAGGAGCGCAACTATTATAAAAGTAAGAGCTTTAAAAGAGTTATGGTGAGAAGGAAAAAAAGAGGGCTGCTTAATAATTTTAAGAGACATTGGGATTTATATATAGTTTTTATTTTTATTTTTATTAGATTAATATTAAATTTACAACTAAAAACTTTATCTATATTTTTTGCTGTAGTTTATTTAATATTTATTTTGATGTTAGTCAAGAAGACTTCTTATTTTTCAACTTTGTTTGTTATTTTTTTAGCAATAGACAGCATGATTGGCACTTATTTATTTACATTGATGAATAATTTAAACTTTGAATATTATGGAACAATGATTACTAACTTAATTATTATATTTTTAATTGTCAAGAACATTCATGGGCATTTTCTTAAGTAGTTGAGTGATTTATTAAGCTAAGAAAACCTTGTCGTTTTTTCTCACTCGGTCGTTTACTTTTATTCCTATTTCGTCTCTGGCTTTTGCTTTTTCTACCGCTTGCTTTTTTATTTGAATGCTTTCTACATTTTGTTCAAAATCTGTAGTTGCTCCTTTGATATGTATTTTGTCTCCTTTTTTTAAATTGCCTGTCAGTGTGATTGCAGCAACTTCTATTTTTTTGAAATAGTCTGTAACAGTTCCTATTTGTTTTTCTTCCATTTTTTATTAAATAATTATAAGGTTATAAATTTATTGGTTTTGGGATTTTGGCTAGTTCGACTCTCGTGAGTTGAAGTAATTTGGACCCGGAAATCCAGCTTTAATAGCCCACCAGGATTAGAAAGCAAACCCTTTTAGAAAAATGGTTCCGCTGGCTCCCAAAACTATAATTGGAGCTTTGCTCTTATTTGCTCTCGCACAAACGAGAGGATAGGACTTTCAGTCCTAAATAGCCCCACCAGGATTTGAACCTGGGTTTCGGGAGCCAGAGTCCCGCGTCCTTGACCACTAGACTATAGGGCTATATGAGTTCTAAAAACCATAGTTAGAGTTCGCTTAAAAAACTATCTTTAGAAAAATTTTTATAGCCATTGTTATTTAAATTATAGTTAATAAGAGGAAATAAAAATGATAAGCTGGGTAATAATTGTTATTGTATTGATTGCTCTTTTTATTTTCTTAAAGACAACTGGATTTAGATATGGCAGACTTGTTACGTGGATTGTAGGAGTCAGCTTAGTTTTTTTTATAGTAACTTTTTTATATACAAGTACTAAACAAGGACTCAATTTGGCCACATTTGATGGTTTTGTATCTTCAATTAGTTTTTATTTTTCTTGGTTAGGTAATTTTTTTGGTACCACTGCAAGTATAACTGGCAATACTATCAAGGATTTTTGGACTAATGTCTCTGATTTTTCACAATGAAAACTGCAATGTTTATAATCAAATTTTTGCTCTTGGGAGCTTTATTTATAGTTAGCAATGAAGACCTTGCTCTGAAGGAAAAAGATAATTTTAATGAGTTTACTGGTTTGTATTCTGATTGGTTGGGTAGTTTATTTGAGCATGGCAAGGATTTGACAGGATATATAGTTAAAGTAGATTGGCTTCCTAAGACAGAAAATTCTCCTCAAAGAGATGTTGATAACAGGGGATAGATTTTTAATCTATTTATTTCTTTTTTTATTATGCCTTCATAGCTCAGTGGTTAGAGCGCGTCCTTGGTAACTACAAACTTTCTTAGAAAGAAAGTTTGTAGGAGTTCAAAGAACTACAATTGAATTCCAACTGAAAAGGACGAGGTCCCGAGTTCAAATCTCGGTGGAGGCTTCTTAGCTTTTGTTCGCTTTCTTATGGTAAATAATATGCCTTCCTAAACAATCTCTTCTCTGTGAAGGATTATTTAGAGATGAATAATCCTGTGGTTGTTTAGAATTAAAAAAATCAGTTATTCAAAAGCACGTTCCCAAGATAATTAAATATAAATAGTTCCTAACTTTGTTCTTAAAAATGGCTGTTAGACAGTACGAAAGAGTAGATTGCCAAGAAAATGCGGTATTGGGGCAGAGGTATGATATCGCCGAGGCTTGGATTAGCGGTGTTTTTGGAACAGACATTGTTACGATTTTTGGAAATCAACTAACGGACAAAATAGTTTGGGTGCCCTATGGTTCTGAGTTAATGATTGATCAAAGGCCATACACTTTGAAAAAAGGAAATTTATCTCGGTTTTCTGGCGATCGAGGGTACACAAAAAATCAGAGCAACGATTGTCTACAGGATGAACAAGGGGAATTACACTCAATGTATGACATGAGAGGAAGATCTGCACTAGTCGAAAGATTAAATAACTCAATGTCAGCAAGAGCGAAACAATTTCTTTTTGACTTAATACATAATAAACTCAAGGATAGGCAACCATTAACTCTTTCTCAGATGCAAAAAACAGGAATTCTAAAAGGTTTTAAAGAACACAAAGTAAGACTGGGAAGGAGAAAACCAGGTGATTATTTAGCCTAACTATACAACACATATAAAGCTATCAGACGCCCTGACCGCAAGCTAGGTAGGTTTGTCGGATTAAGGGGATGTGGAAATTAGTAATTATGATGCTCGCAATAAGGACATTTTTTTTCAAGACTAGATATGGATATCCATTGAGGATCTTGAAGATAAAAAATCTTGCGACAATTCTGACATACGATGCTGTTAATAATATCGACCGAACCATCAGAACTTAACGCATCTGGAAAAAGAGAGACTGGTTGGGTTCCAGCAATAGGAACTCCGCTAGTTGAAGTAATCCAACTTGGTGGTGGTGTCCAACCCCACCCAGATTGCGGAGGGGGATTCCTTAAAAAAACTTCAGAAGGTTCTGGTTTTAGAAGAGTTGATTCTTCTTTTTTGATCTGCTCATCTGTAATTTCGGATTCACCACATTCTTCTTTCAAAAACTCAGACAATGTAAGATAAAGAACGACTCTTGTTTTCTTTTTATCAGCCCATTCATTTTTTAAAAAGAGAGAAATTTTCCGCTCATCTATCTTAGAAGAAAAATCACCATCTTTGGAAATAATGTAAATGTCTTGATTCTGAGAAACACTTTCAAGCAAACATTCCCAATTAATTGCATCACCACAAGCTTTTTCAGAATTCTCTTTTCGAGGAGGATTTCCCTTAATAAAACACCTATGATATGCTTTTTTCAAGATTTCTTCAGTAATCTCGATTTTATCTGATTTATCCCAGATTTCTTTCAACAATTTATCTGGAATCAGATCTTCTTTATAAGCCTCACTTTTAATTTTCTCAATTTCCTTCTCTAGACCTTCTTTAATTAATTCAAAAGATTCAGAACTAAGAATTTTTGGAGGGCAATCTTTTAAAGTTTTATCAGACCAGTTCTTCAATTTTTTTAACTTTTTGTGAAGGAATTCATCTTCTTTGTTTTTATTAACTTCATCGATTACCTGCTGAGGCAAATAAACCTTAACCACATTTTCTTCGATTTTCTCCTTAAGTTTATTAAAAGGAATATCTCCTTGAGAAAGAGAACTATAAATTTCTAAATAAATATTTGCATCAATAAAAACATTTTTAGTCATAATTTTTCAAACTTATCAACCTTAATAAGTATTATGACACAGCTCCTGTACATGTACAGGTCTTATACAGGTTTATTAAAAACCAACCTTTTCTCCTTAGGCTATGAAAATAGACCCTTACAACCATAAACAAACATACAGGGCATGGCAGGAAAAAGTTAAAAAACAAAGAAGTCAAGACGCAGATATTAATATTTATGAAGGCAGGCAATTAGATGAATATCAAAAAAATCGTCCTCAATAAATAACCAGGTGATTGTTTACTCATTACAAATAAGGGTTTATTAAACGTTTCAATAGAACCCTGTGGAGGCTTTAGTTAATTATATAAAAGCCATTTAGGATGTTGTGATATGAAACTAAAAGAATTGAAGGAAGGATATGCAAAATTAAGTAAAAAGTATAATCTCCCTGATTTTAAAAAACTGAATGAAGCTTTCGAGATTGATAGAATAGAAAGGGATACAGACAATGTTTTAAGGGAAATTAGAAAGACTATGATGGATAAGATTATTGGATATATAAGATTTGTAGAGATGCTGATTAATCCTGCGCAAGCTCCGCCGATATTTATGATTTTTGTTAAAGAGATTAGCGTTAGAGATAGAGGAGTATTTGAAAATGTTTATAAGAATCTTATAGAGTTGGAATTAAGCTCTTTAAAGCTGGAGATTGATTATTCTGAAGTAGGAGAGGCCGAGACTATTAAAAATATTTTTCAAACATGGGATAATTTAAAGCCTGATTTGAGGTCTGTTTTAGATATTATGAAGAAAAATTTGAATTCTTCGCCGAGCAAGAAAGAAAAAGGGTATTTTGGTTAAATGGTAAGATATAGAGTAGAGGTTTATTTTGGTAGGACGTTAATAATATTGATGGTGTTGAGGCGAAGGTTATTGACTTAGATACTAATAGAGCTGTTGAATTGTGATTAGTGAATTTCTTTCATAACTTCATCCAAATTAATCTCAATTAATGCCAGGGGCATCTTTAAATTCCAGTTTCTGAGTGTATTTGGATGGACTTCTCCAATATACCCAATTTCTTTGTTGTTTAATAGTATTTTTCCTGTTCTTCCGTCAATTAAATTCGGATGTGTAGTTTCTTCAAGTTTGTAGTTAAGTGCAAGAATTTTTAGCAAGTAATCTAAGGTTTGTTTCGCTTCTGTAAAATTTCCCGGAGTTAAAGCGATGATTAAGTTTTCTTGCTCTTTGATTCTTGTTTCTTTTTTTTCATCTAAAGAGAAAACCCTTCCGATTTCAAATATATGTTGAGGGTATTCGTTATCTTTATTTTCAGAAAGTGTTCTAAGAGTTGGGATTAGCAAGTTTGGTCTTAGAATTTTATATTCTGTTTTTGAATTTTCAATTTCTATTGGTTTATCAACTTTCATTTTTTTGGCTTCATCTGATTTTATTAGATGATACGAGGATATTTCAAGCAGTTTTAGACCAATTAAAATTTCTGAGATTCTTTCTTTTAGTTTATCTTCTTTTGATTCTTCACCAATTGTTGAGAGTTCTGGGATTTCTGGAGCAAATTTATCGTAACCATATGCAATTGCTATGTCTTCAATTATGTCAACTTCATGCAAAATATCTGTTCTCCATGCAGGAATAAAGACAGTTTTATTCTTATAATTATAACCCATTTTTTTAAGTAGTTTTTCTATATTCTCTTCTTTAAGTTTTAAACCGAGAAGTTTGTTTACATTTTCCAAGGAAATTTTCATTTTTTCAGGTTCAAGATTCGGAGTAATTTCTTTTTTCTTATCTTCAATTATCATTGAATAAATTTTGCCGCCCATATCTGCAAAAGTTGTGACTAGGATGTTTAGAGTTTTATTTAAAGCATTTTTGTCAAAACCAGAGCATTCTATGAATACTTCTTTTGTTTTTTCAGTGACTTTTCCTATTTCTTGGCTGTTGATTATCGGTGGCATTGAGAGAATTTTTTTGTTTGCATCGACAAAGACAGGAAACTTCTGGTATGTTTTGAGAAGATAAGCATATTCTTTTCCTGCAGGGTGCCTTTTCAAAATCTGAATAGCATTCATTTCTTTAGTTGTGTCTAAGGGGATAAATTTAATGTCTAATGGTTTTCTTGCTTCATATTTTATTGGCAACTTTATTTTTTCTAGGGGGTAGATTCCTATTGCAACTTTTTTTCTGTTTCTGCCTAAAGTAGAATGGATTTTTTCCTGGATATTGACTAGCTCTTTTATTTTCTCATTATCAAATTTTAGATTCTTTATTATAGCACATACTGTATAAGGTCTAACTTCTTTTACAGAAGATTCTACTTTAACTTTGTAGTTTTTTTCTGGCTTATTAATTTTGTATTTTGTTAGACCATTAGATTTTCCTTTGAAAGCTTTGAATGCTCTGATAAAACCCTGCATAGGGATTAAGTCAGGACGATTTGGATTTATTTCTATTTCAAGTTCGTCTGCTAGAATTTGGGCAGGAGTGCCGAACATGCTTATTTCATCTAAGATTTTTTGATTAATCTTGAAATGTTTTTCTATTTCTTTTTTTGGGAATTTTATTATTGCCATTTTATTTCTCGTCTATACCTCCGGCCCTGGTGTTTCCGTGCTTTCCCTTAACCTTATCAACAGGAAAACGTTTTTCATATTCTTCCATTACATCATCGATAGCTTTTTTTTGAATCTACACCACAAAGATAGGACAATTTTAGAGAGATATAGATAATATCTCCAATGAAGTTTTCGACTTCTTTTTTGTTTTCTTTAATTAGTCTTTGTTGTGTTTCGTGGTCTACCCATTTAATTATATTCCAAAACTCTCCTATTTCCTCGTTCATATTTAATAAGAGGTCTTTAATTTGTTCTTGGGTGCTCCAGTCTCTTTTATCATTCCATTCTTTTATTTTATCTTGTGTTTCTTTCATTTTGTCCACGCCTTCTTTCCTCTTAAAATCCCTAGGTTGTTAGAGTACATCTCTCTAAGATCTTTGATTTTGTAAAAGTCCATGATTATTCTATCTAAACCTTGTCCCCAAGCTAGGACTGGGATTGGTTTTCCTAGTAATGGGATGGTAACTTCAGGACGGAAAATTCCTGCGCCCCCGAGTTCAAGCCAGACTTGCTTTTCTGGATGGAAGACATCTATTTCGACTGACGGTTCTGTATATGGGAAGTAGCCAGGCCTAAATCTTATTTTTTCAAAACCCATTTTTTCGTAGAATTCTTTTAAATAACCTAAGAGATGCCTAAAGTTTGCGTCGTAGTCTATAACTATTCCTTCTGTTTGGTAAAATTCAATTCCATGACTCCAGTCTATTGTTTCATTTCTAAATACTTTGCCAATTGCGAAATATTTTGCAGGAATTTCCTCTGATTTTAGACTGTATAAAGTTCGCGCTGATAAAGATGTTGCGTGCGTTCTTAAAACAATTCTTTTTGCGTCTTCTGGAGACCATGAATATTGCCAACCTTTGCTTCCACCAACTCCTTCTTCATGCGCTTTTTTTGTTTGTTCAACTAATTTCTTTTCAGGCAGATCACCTTTAATATCTTTTATAAAAAATGAATCCTGCATTTCTCTGGCTGGATGGTCTTGTGCAGTAAATAATACATCAAAATTCCAGAATGAAGTTTCTGTTAAGTTTCCTGTCATTTCTTTGAAGCCAAGGTCAGTCCATATTTTTTTTGCGTATTCTATTGATTGATTTACAAAATGTTTTTTCCCTCCAAAAACTTGCGGGACGTGTGCTTGAATATCATATCTTCTAAATCTCTTTTTTTTCAGACCGGATTTTATCAATTCAGGAACTACTTCTTCTATCAAATCAGATTCGATTTCTTTACCGGCTATTTGTTTTCCCCTTTCTGTTAATTGGAATGTAATAGTTTTTTGTTCTGATATTTCTACTATGTCTTTTCTGTTTTTTAGATTTTGTAGCGCAAATAATTCTTCTTCTTCAAGTTTTTCTTTTTCAATAGGAAGAATCTCTATAAGTTTTTCTTCTGGAAATTTTTTTATTAATTCTTCTTTGTTGGCGGTTAATGAAATTTTTCCATTTGAGAGATTTATTAAAGCTTTCTTTTTTAAAACACCTAATGAAACTTTAAATTCGTTGTCAGACAGTTTGGATATTTTATTTGCTTCTTCTAAAGGAATATGATTCTTTGTTTCTAATAAAGTTAAAAGTTTTCTCTCTGGAAGATGAGATTTTTTATAATAAATTCCATTAACGCCTAGATTGATAATTATCTTTTTTTCTGAATGTAGTTCTACGAGGCCTTTATTTTTCAGAAATTGTAAGGCTCTAAGCACAGTTGTCTTATCGAGGCCAGATTTTTTTATTATTTCTCCAATATCAAGATTAAGATAAGGAATTATTCTTCTTTCAATTGGGGATAAAGACTCTGTTATTCTATCCATGTTTGTTTCATGTTAAGTAGAGTTAAAAAGATTTTGATACAGAAGATAAGGATAAACCGCTACTTTATATGGTTTGTTCTGTTGATGCTCCTAGAGATAGCAAAAGGTGAAGTCCTTCTTTTTTATTCCCTAAAATAGCAAAGCGGGTTCTCGTTTTTCTGCATATTTCTATGTTTTGTTTTATTTTTGATAATCTAATCGCCTTTTCTAATTTTGGCAATTTTTTTATTTCTTCAAGGTCAATTCCAATTGTGATATTATTTTTGAAAGCAATTTTTGCTAAGACATGATTTAGACCAGAATCTAATTGTTTTATGCTGTTTTTGCGTGTTCCTGTTTCTGGCGAGAGTAAAATCTGAAATTTTCCATGTTCTAATATTTTTCTATTGAAATTATCCTCTTGAGCTTTCACTATTATTGGTTTTCTTGCTTTTTTTATTTGTTTTCTTGCTTCCTCAAGATTTTTTGTGTTTATTATACTCATTTTTCTATAATTAGATATGTTATTATAAAAAGGTATTTAAAGAATTGAAACTCATATAATGTATGTCAATTATTTTAGATAATCCTGTTGTTCGTAGTGCTTTGGATGTTAGGGTTGAAGGAGGTCAAGGCTACTCTGGTAGGAGATTTCTTAATCACGACATTGCTTATGGTAATATGAATTTAGCTGAACTTTTATTGAAAGAGAATAATCTTACAAGGGCAGAAAAATTTATGAGTAAGGCAAGGCCTTATGCAGATGCCAAGGCTAGCGATTTGAGGACGATTACAGGAGATTTTTTGGCAGATACCAGTTCTTTCGCAGAGAGTAAGAGGAGAGTAGTAGAAAAATATAATTCCCTAGTAGATAGGTTTAATGAAAAAGGTGTGCCTTTGGCTAAATTAGTTGATGAGTATAGAGGAAGGATAGATATGTCAATGGAGAGGTTTATGTGGATAGTTAGGGAACATAACCAGGGCTATGCTGAAGGAGCTGATTAATTTTCTATCGTGGTTCCGATGAATTTCTTACCTTTTAATATTTTATTTAAATTAGCAATATTTTTTCCGATAACATAAGTCCTAATCTTGTATTTTCTTATTATTGTTGATGTGTTTTGGTCTAATATAAAATGCTGTCCTAGTTTATATTTTAACTTTAATGCCATTTTTTCAAATTTTTCCCACGTTATATATGGAATGAATTTTACGTTTTTATGTGTTTTAGGATTTTTATCATATAAACCACGAATATTTGTGATGTTTATGAAATCTGTTTTTAGATAATTTGCCAGCTTTGCTGCGGTGCCGTCGGAAGTTTCATTTTTTGCGTATTTTAAAGCTCCGCAGAAAACTACTTTGTTTTTTTTCAGGTCTGCTTTTATTTCTTTCATATTTTTAGGTATTTTAGAGCTTGCTTCTTTTCCAAAGAATTGCATCATTAGTTTTGCGTTCATTCTTGTTGCTCTTATTCCAGCATTGGCCTGTTCTTTTTCGCTTTTTCCTTGTTTTTTTAAGCCTGTCATAATTTTTCTCGCTGTAGAGCCTCCGCCACATACTATTACAAATTTGTATTTTCCATAATGCTTAGAAATCGCTTTCTTAAATTTGTGGAGAAATTTATAATCGACTCCCTTTGGAACGATTAGGCTTCCACCAAGGCTTATTACAATCACTCTCTTTTTCATATTTAGGCTAGGTTTTTCGATTATTTAAATTTTATTCTGCATTATAAGAATGCTTTTTAAGACTCCGAGAACCTTCTTGGCTGCACCCACATTACTTTAGTTCGGTGTGTGCAATCGGTTCTCGGCAGTGCTCAAGACACCAAGAATTCTGAAAATTGAATTCTTGGATGCGCTCAAGAATCTCTGATTCTTGACGACCCGACACGCCCGTTACTTTAGTAGTGTGTTCTTGACATGTTTATTAAGTAGGAATGGAATATATAGTTTTAGAACAGAGCTAAGAACCAAAAATGAAGAGCATGCTTTTTTTTGCTGTTTGTAGTCATATTCTTAGACCAATATTATGGTATTCTATAAATAGAGGTCATCATTAAATTTCCGAGATTTATTTTTTTTTTGTGATTTATCTTTTACCCTACTTTCTGATTTTATTTTTTTTGATTTTATTGTACGGTAACTTTTTATAGTATATTGATTTAGTTTTATTTATTAATAAAAAATATTTAAATGGTTTATAAAAAATATATAAAAAGAGGAAATAAAATTTATGGGCCGTATTTGTATCATAGTCATAGGGAGAATGGAAAAGTTGTGACAAATTATGTTGGGAAGTATGAAGTAAGAAAGAAAAATAATAAGTTTTTGGTTAGTTTTTTGCTAATTATTTTGGTTTTGTTTGCTGTGGGAATTATTTTTTATTATCAGTATTTTACAGGCAGGGTTGTAGAGGAAGGAGGTGCAACAATCACAACAACAGGTTCAGGTGGAACAACTACTACGGTAGGCTCTGGAGGAAAAACTACTACAACTACTAAAGAAGGCACGACAACTATTACTCGTCCAAATTCTGGAGTTTCATATTCAGATCCACAGTTTTCAGTTGACGTTCCAGAAGGGATTTCTGGAATAACTGTAAATAATCCAATTGTAGTGAGTAAGCCTGAACAAGGAGTGGCTGTTATTAATCAGCTTGTTAGGTGGGAGTCATTTATTGATATTCCTAGAGGAGCAGAAATAAGCCACATAAAAGTTAGTCTTCCTATAAATGCTAAGTATGCCAGAGTAATTGGGACTAGGCCTGTTGAGGTGACTGTTAAAACAAGAAAATCTCCAGAAGGATTTTTAGAACTTTTTAGTGTTGGGAGGGGAGGAGAACCTGTTGAAGTTGTTATTAAAAATCCACAAGCAGGAAATTATGAAGTTTCTTTTTTTACTAATCCATCTTATATTAGTGAAGAAAAATTAGGGGAAGGATTTAAAAGACTTAAAGTTATAAATCCATCTCGCATTACTTATAATGAGGTTTCTATCTTTACTAAGCTAGGCTTTATAGTTGATCCTGGTGAGTTAAGGGTTGTTTCAAGAGATGGAGATGAGCTTGTGCCAAAGGTTTATGACTCAGACGGCGATGGAGATTATGATTCTGTTAGGTTTATAGCGACATTGCCTAAATTGTCTGAACAAGAATTTGAGATACGAGGAGTAGGGATAACAGAAGATACAAAATTAGAAGATATTAAATCATCCGTCGCTGGTTTTAATACATTGTCAGAGCATTGTAAAGAAGATTTATTGTGCAGAGGCTTTAGTTCTTGTGCTTATAATAGCGAGAGTAATGAAGTTTTGGGCGGAGAAGTTAGTTTAAGTGGGACAAAGAGGACTGTTTGTATTTCTGATAAATCTGACTGCCCTGCTATTGTTGAAAGAATTGAGTCTTGTTCTATAGCAAAAAAAATTGATGTTGTTAAAAGTGAAGATGAAAGATTTCAGAGATTAATTATTAAAGATATAGAAACAGGACGTGTCGTTGCTGAATTAACTATTATGAAAAAAGGAGAGAGAGATTTTCTATCGAGAGTTGACATTATTTTTAAATAATTAGAACATTGCGGGTTGAAAAGGATTCTTTTTTTGAATTACAAATCTGCTTCCTACAAAATCTGAAGTTACGGCAGTCATAATTAAGTTTCCCAAGGCTGCTTTGAGCATACCATTTACTAAGGGAATTCTAGTTCTTTGCGAGAAGTCGTTAATTATTTTTTCAATTTCTTCGTCCTTTAAGGAAATTTTTGTAGTTTGAATAACGCCATTTTTTTTGGCAAGAATAGTTTTATTTGGTCCAGTGCATTCTACGCTTTGAACTCTTGAGTCAGACAATAATAAATTTAATTTTCCTAAATTTATATTTCCAGATTCAGGCAGAACAATTGGGGCTCCTCTTTTTGGTATTGGAAAAGATTCAAATCCAGAAGTTGGTTTAGGAGAGATTTGCATGCTGCGTATTTCTACTTCTTTTACCATCGGTTTTCTAGTTGGTTTTGTTAGAGTCAATGTTTCGGGTTTTTGTTTAGGAATTGTTTTAGTCAGAGAAATAGGCATACTTTCAATTGTTTTTGTTTCTATTAATTTTTCCTTTTCTGGCAATTCTTCTGAAGCCTCAGGAACCGATGCTGGCTTTGTGTTTACTATTAGTTCTCTAACAAATTCTCTGAGGAATATATTTCTTAGTTCGTATTTTTGCTTCATTAGTGTTTAGGAAATTGCCTGGGTTGAGGTCTTTCAAATCTAGTTGTAATAGGACCGTAAATTTTGTCCCTCATTTTTTGTTCCATAAGAGTTAAGCCCTTGGCTATGGTTTTGTTTTGTTCAAGCAATTTGTCTATTTTTTCTAAAAATTCTTTATCTTTTTCTGCCATTTGAATGTGGGGTTGTGTTGCAAAACTTCGTGCAGTTGTTTCAAATAGTTCTAGAAGGCTTGAAATCTGCTTAGATAAATTCTCAAATTTTTCAGCTAAATTTGTATGAACTTTTTGCAATTCAATTAGATTTTCCAATATTTTGTTTTCTATTCTTTCAGAAGTTTTTCTTTTAGGACCCTTTGATCTCTTTATACTCTTTTTTGGCATATAAGGTTTAGGTAGAAATTATTTATAAATGTTCTTAGAGGCCATTAGTAAAGCTTAAAATAGGTTTTTTGTTATGAAAGGGTATGGGTGCGTCGTTCAATGGTAGGATACCGGTCTCCAGAACCGAGGACGGGGGTTCGATTCCCTCCGCGCCCATCCTATTTTGACACATATCTAAAGAAAGACCACTCATCTGTTTCAAATTTATGAAGCATGTCGAAATCTTTTTCAATTTCTTCTTTTGATATAAACTCATCTCCGATTACTTCTTTTTGGATGTCTCCCCTATAAACTGATAACATTAACTCGGAAACTAAACCATTTTTGTAAAGAGGGTTTGCTACAGAAGGTCCTGCTTCCATTGAAATGGAAGCAACTCCCAGGATTTTGAGATATTCTAAGGCGCCTTCTATTTCTGGGGAAGATCCACCGTCACACACAAGTATTCCTAAGTCTTTGAGTGCTTTATTTCCTTGAAGTAAGTTGTAAGAGTCTGTTGAGGTGTAGATTATTGGCCTTGTTGCTTTTGACGTGAAGATTTCTGCTTCTAGATCTGGAACTTTTCTTGTTAGGATTAATGAATATGGGGTTTCTGGTTTATCTAAAGTGGTTGAGCGGTAGTTTTGCAGCCCTTGAGGTGCAGGACCTTGGAGGGCGTGTGTTAAGCCTTTTTCGAGACGGACAACTTGTCCTGATGTGATTATTGCATCTACTCTTGCCCTTGCCAAATTCAATGCAAAAGAGTCATGGTCGCTTCGCGGGGCGTTTTTGTTGTCTACTTTGATTACTTTGTATTTTCCGTCTGAAGGGTCTAGATAGACTGCTGCTACATGGAGTATTGCTGGGTATCTTGCATTTTGGGGAGGTGGGATCTCCAGAATTGGGGAATCATATATTTCTTTTACTTTTCTTGATGTTTCTTCTGCTGTTTCTATTCTTGGAAAACTCATGTTAGTTTGAGAGCCGAGAGTCTTTTAAACTTTTAGTCAACCGTGTCCTTGATCTTTATTGTTTCTTTCTAGTAGTTACAAATGCAAAGGTTTAAATATGGTTTTTGATGGTTATTTTTATGAGACTCTTTAGGAGAGGTGGCAAGCAAAAGGGCAAATCTTCTAATTATGAAGAAAATATAGCTAGAGCTCAAAGAGTTATGGCTTTTGGCCAGCCGAGAGTTTGGTATGCTCACGGAACAAATGGTAAGGCTTTCGAAGGAATGCTTGAAGTTAATGGTTATGTTTTTCCTAGAGAGATTTTAGAAGGAATTGGTAGAGATGTTGTTTCTGGAGAAGGAATGGGTGCAATGAGTCCAGGATATGTACATGCCATCAATCTTAGTTATGTTCAACACGATAAGGGATATATAAGAGAAGCTGTTAAGTATGCTACTAAAAAAGCTGTTGGGGGTTGCAGGATAGCTCCTTCGACTATTGATGAACGAATTGAAGAAGCTAAGGCATTCTTAAAATATGTTAATGATTTGCCTAACCTCAACGAGCATAATAGAATTCTTAAAAAAGCTGCAGAAGAGAGAATCTTACCCGATCAGTTAGATTTTGAGAAAAGATTTTTGAGAATGAGCCAGATAGATAAAGATGAATGGGAACAATTGTCTAAAATTCCTGTTGTGGTGTTAGGCACTAGTATTGCTGGACAAACACCTGTTTTAGGAAGTTATATTCCTGCCGATGTCGGTGTTAAATCTATTGAAATAAGGGTGGCTTCGACAACTCCTGAGAGTATGTCAATGATTGAGGAAATGATAAAGAGGTTGCGATCAGATATGACGAAGGAAGGGTCAAGAGATCAAATTGTTAGTGTGCCAATAGATTCTTTGGAAGATTTACAGAGAAGTTACTTGAATGTGTATCATGCGGCTGTGGAAGAAGTAGATTAAGTCACAAACTTAATATACCTCTTTTACCTTCTTCAGTTATGGAAGTATTATTAGATACGAGCTTTATTATTTCTTGTATAAGAAAGAGAATTGATTTTTTAACTCAGTTGGAGGAGCAGGGATTTAGAGTGATTGTGCCGCGTGAGGTTTTTGAGGAAATGAAAGATGTACGCCGCAAATCTTCAAGTTCCCAGATTGATAGGATTGCTATTGACACTGCGCTTGAAATTTTTGAACATCAAAAGATTAAAAAAATTGGCCTCGGGACGAAAAATGTTGACGAAGGTTTAATTGAAAAAGGAAAACAAGGGTATTATATCGCTACTTTAGATAGAGCGATAAAGCATTCTGTACCTAAGAAGATTGTGATATTTGATGCAAGGAAGAGTGTTGGGGTTGGGTAGTTAGGTTTAAAAAAATATTCTTAAGTATATTTTGGTTGCAATAAAGTTTAAATAGTGGCTTTGTTCTTTGAAAAACATGGGAAAAGAGTACCAAGAAGGCAGAAGATTGCTTGAGATGAGTTCTATCATAGAAGATGCGGCTTATGCAGTTCAACACGCTTCTGGCCAAGAAGTTGCATACGCAGTTGGAAATTCTAATTCCGGATCAAAATGCTCTAGCAGATCATCTAGGCCAGGGGTAAGAGATCCAATAGTTGAACTAGAAGTCAAAGTTTCTTAGAGGTGACTGGAGAAATAAATGCCTCTAGAAAGAATACTAGAAAACCTTAGGCAAGTAGGACTTTCTTCCCCTGAAGATGAAGTTCTTTATATTACCGATGAGCCTAAAATACCCAATTTTATAACGCTCCCTAATGAACTTGCTAGGGAAAGATACTTTTCTGATGAGAGTCATGGTCAAGGTTATCACCCTAATAAAGTTC
>JADFRY010000005.1 GCA_022561055.1 Nanobdellota archaeon
TCAAATACTGGTTCAATTAGTAGAGTCATGTTTCAATCCATATCTGGTGTAGAACCTATGATGATCTTTAATTATGGAGTAACTTATAATCTTTTATAAAATGGTATATAAAATAAAAACATTAAACGATCTAGATAAAAGTATAAATCAATTAATTGGAATTTTAAATCATAGAGTAACAAAATTAGAAGTATCAACTAAATGGATCAAGTGGATTCTTGGATATATTTCTATAATAATGACAGGTATTTTTGTAGTTGTAATAGGTGATTCATTTAATTAAATTCTTAAAACATAAAATATATAAAGGGCGAAATCATATAAAACGATGGGAAAATATAAATTTTCAGTAGGATTGAAGAAGACCTTTAAGAATTTCTTATATCTTTGGAGTCCTGCAATTTTAGCTTTTTTAGCTAAGGTACCAATTGAATATGGAGCAATTGCTGGCTTTGTTATTTACTTTATCAAGAATTATATTCAAAATAAGTGAAAAAGGAGGTAATGTTCAAATGGCACAAAACGAATGGAAAATATGGGCTTTATTAGTTATAGGTCTTTTTATATCAGCTACTTTAGCTTTTGGTTGGTTTTCACCAGCTGTAGAGTCAATATCTGAAAAAGTTATTATAACCGGAGTCCTTTCTGGAATTGTTTTCCCAGAATATGAAGCTCCTGATACATCTAAAATAGATGAAATCCACACAAAAATCTTAGAAGACGATGCTTGGGAAGTTGAAATTGAGAAATTAGCAACTGAAGAATGGTCTGAAAGAGATAACAAAGATTTATTCAGAGCTATCAATGATTTCTACGGAGATTTAGATGATGAATCAGATATAATCTATGTTAGAGAAGATGAATCAACTACATTTAATGGTCTAGATACTAATGATAAAGACGGAGTAGTTACTCAATTCTTAAAGATCAAGTATGAAGACGATTCTGGAGATAATCAAAAAGTCTACATCACAGTTGTAACAACTTTCGATGATGGAGATTTAGAAGATCAAGAATTCTTCGAAACTGAGTAGTAGTACTCAATTATTTATTATTTTTTTTATTTTTTAATTTTAAACATAAAGTATTTAAACAAACACATTTATTTACTTGTATGGAATTCTATTCACACCTCTGTATGAAGGAGCATTGGCAGAAATACATGTGAAAAAAAATGTCGGCGAGGTGAACCGACCAGTAAATAACTAGTGAAAGTTGTCAGTTAGTAGTTCATATAAGGAACTGACCTGAAACAGTGGAGATGAAGTTCTGGAATAAAAGTCTGGGAATGGAAACTAGGTTTATTGATAGAATGGGTGTTTGACAATAGCCTTAAGATATTTTGATTCAAAAAGATGCCTAATGATAGGTATAAAATCATGATTCAGAATATTTTTAATTAATGTCAAGACGGGAGTCTATTAAAAATAGAGAATTCGATAAAAATGAACTATTATAAATACATACAATCTGCAAATTGGATAGAAAAATCTAAAAAATGGATATTAATTTCTAACGGTTGTGAAAAGTGTGGTTCATTTAATTCTTTAACTTCTCATCATAAAAATTACAAAACTCTCGGACATGAAAGAAGAAAAGATATAAGAGTATTATGTTGGGAATGTCATAAGAAATATCATTTGGTTAATTTCAAAAGAATTTTTGTTAAAGATATGGAAACAAATCTTAAACAATCTAGAGAGGAGTTTAAAAAATATGTTAAAGAAGTACAAAAAGGAAATGAGATGATTACCCAATTTATTCAAAAAGGTAAAATTAGAGGAATGTCGAAAAGAAAATCAAAGGAGATGGTTAAACTGTTAAAAGGTTGAAAGAGGTCAAATGGGAAAAACACACGAAAATAAAGTATTCGATCCAGAATTTTTTGAAGAATATGGTATTGGAGGAAAATCCACTACAGTAATTTCTTTATTAACAAAAGAAGATATATCTAAAAGAGAGAAAGAAATTATAGAAAAACTCAAAAAACCCAGAGGTCGAATAGTAAGTGGAGAAAATAATTTTAATCTTGGAAGAGAATTTAGATAATAATTTAAGAGTAATAAGGTAAAAATCCTTTATAAACATATGTATACTATAGTATATACTTTTTCTTAGCCAAAACATTTAAATACTATTAAATACTATTAAATATAGAGGATAAACAAAATGAAAACAAAAAAATGGACCGTCTTAAGAAAAGAGAATGGTTGTAAGATCAGTGGATTATTCACTGAAGAACAAATTAAAAAATATACATCAGATGGGATTTGGACAGTAGCCCAAATAGAGTAAAATGGAAACAAAACAAAAAAACTTTTTAAAGAGACAATTCGTAAAAGGATACGAACCAAATGAAGAAGAATTAAATGAAATGAAGGAAAAGATGGAATTAAAAGGAAGATTGTCTGAATCTTTCTGGATATGTTAAAATGAAACCAACACTTAAAGATGTTATTAAGATGTTAGAAAGACTTGGAGGACACTTGAAAGGCAAAGGAGACGGAAGTGTCTATTGGGAATCAGATAGTTACGAACTCGTTGAAACCGAAAGATTTAAATAGTATCAAATATTAATAAATAAAATGGAAAAAGAAATAAACCAAACAAAATATAAGATCTTATTTAATAAGCTCTTACTTGAAAGTGAAACTTATCCAAAAACAACTGTTTATTGGAAAAACGGATTATATTTTAAGATAACTCCAGTTGATAATACTTTATTAAATAAACATTTATTGAGGATTTAAAATGACAATTGATCCATGTATGAGTTATTGTAAACACGGAGGAGTTTGTATTTTAGAATCAGGACATAAAGAAAAACATAATAGTAATTATTGTGTATGGGATGATGAAGAAGGACTAACTAAAGAAGAAGCAGATAAAATATTGATAAGAAAAAACCCAACTATAGGAAAAATTATAGCAAAAACAGAAGAAATAATATTAAAGAAGATGGGAAAAATATAATGAAAGAAAAAACAAAGGTTATTCATAAGAGAATTGATACATTAAAGACTGTTCTTGGAGCAAAAGCGAAATGCGGATTGTTAGAGTTTCATATAGAAGATAAAAGTCTTAATTGGAGGTGGAATAAAGTAACTTGTAAAAGTTGTCTAAAATTAAAATGAAAGAAAAAACATTAAGAGACTTAAGAAGTGAAATCCCTAAGAAAATAATTGATTGGTGGTTTTCAGATGGAAAAATGGCTTCAAGAGATGCAATTTTAATAAAAGTATTAGAATTAGTTGAAAAACAGGACAAACAATTCATAAAAAAAGTTTTGGGAAAGAAAAGAAAATTTAAAGAATTTATGAATTTATCTTATATTCAAGGATGGGAAGATTGTTTTGAAGATATGTGCAAAAGAATAAAACAAAAAGCAGGAGGAAAACTGATATGAGTTTAAGCGATAAAATAGATGATATAATGAAAACTCTTATAGTTTACCATGAATTTAATAAGAAATCATTAAATCCAAAACATAGTTCAGAAGATTTAAAACTCGCTATAAAAACAGCAATAATTTCAGAACAAGAAGATTTAAAACAATCCATAAAGAGATTGAAGGAAAAATTAAATGAAGCCAATATCTTAAATGCAGAAAAGATTATTGATGAAGAATTTGGAAGTAAATTAATATGAGAAAACAATTAAAGAAATGGGGAGATAGCGTAATTATAGTAATTAGTCCTGAAGATCTAAAAACTTACGATCTAAAAATTGGTGATATAATCGATATATCTGATTTAGTTAAAATAAAAAAGTTAAAAGGAGGTAAAAATGGAATTTAAAGTTGGAGATAAAGTAAAAGTATCTGCGTCAAATGATCATAGTGCTAGTTACAATGGACGTATAGGTACTATAACAATTATAGATGGATCTGGGATACCTTACAAAATAAGGTTTGATGAAGAGAATCAAGGGGATTGTGTGTGGGTTAGATGTATAGAGACATTGGAGAATATTTCAACTGCAATTCCAAAATCTGAAATGGTACAAAAGACAGTATTCAATGTTTTAGTAGTAGATAGAAAGACTGGTAAAGTTGAGAAAGATGTTACTGTAATTGCTGAAGGAGAATCAAACGCCATTCTTGCAGCATACGGAATAAAAGTTGAGAATTTACAGTTTAAGGTTACTGAAAGAACAAGCTACGAAGAACAAAAACCACAAACCGTTATCTTAGATAAAGGTAAATAAGATTTTATTTTTATTTTTTTTTATTAAATAACCAGGAGAAAAAATGGGATTTGATATAATGGCAGAGGATTTAGAAGGAAATGAAGTAGCTTACCATAGAGCATATATGGGTGGGTTTAGAATGATGTCTGAACAAGGATATGCTTGGTTCACTTTAATTGATGCTAACGACTGCTATGGTGGAGTTAGTGGAAACGGAACTACAAAGAAAATACAATTAAGAAATTTAAAATATGCTTTAGAAATATTGTTAAGACATATTCCTATAGGTTTAGCAAATAATGGTTTTGGTGATGAAAAAGATTTGAGAGATGAATTTAATGATAGAAAACCCCAATTAAAAGAATTCATGGATAAATGTATTAACTGGTGTGAAAAAAATAATCAAGAGGAAATATCAATATATTTTGGATAAAAATGGAACAAGTAATAAAAAGGTGTAGTGAATGTGATTATTCAACAGACTTAACAGATGAAGAGTTTGATGTAGTAATTTGTCCAGATTGTATGAACCAAATGGACGAAATAGATTAAAATGGAAGAACAAATAATTGAAGAAGTTACTGAATTAGATTATAGCCCAAAAGTAGAGAAGTTTAGTGATGAGCAAAAAGAATATGTAACATGGATGTTCAAACAAATCCTCCAAAAACAAGAAGATGAAATCTTGAAGATTATTGAAAAATTAAAAAATCAGTTACTTATTGACTTTAAAGTATGTATGTCTGAAGAATCAGCAAAAAGATTTATTGAATCAAGATTTAAAATGTCGAAACAAAAAATAAAAAAATAGAAACATTTATAAAGACTAAGTTACTTAGTATATTAATTAAAAGGGAAATAGAAGCCCAGGAGTAAAAAATGGAAAAAACAACAGGTGTGTTAACAAAAGTTTCTTATAAGGCTGATAAGAACTCTTACGGAGTTGAGATCGGACAAGGTAATTGGTATAACGGATTCGGAGAACCAGGTTGCAAGAAAGGTGACAAAGTAGAAATTGAGTTCGAAGTAAACGGCCAATGGAAAAATGTAAGTAGTTTAAAGGTATTAGAAGCAAGTTCTGAACCAGATCAAAAAACTTCTTACGGTAGAGATCCAGAAGTTATTGTAAAAACTGATTGCTATAAAATGGCAGTCGACTTACATATAGCAGATCCAACTAAGGATATTGAATCTACTGCAGAAGAATTATATAAGAAAATAATGAATAAATAAATTTATTGGAAATTTAGGAGGGGAAACCCTCCATTATAATCAGCGAGGAGGTTGGACTGATAACAGATTCTTTGAGTCTCTGTGTTTACCAAGACCTCCATTTATATTCATCAAGAAATAAACAAGGATATAATTAATGTTACGCTTAGGTAAGTCTTTTAGCACTAAGTATCCAGACACTTGACCCTAATGACTGGAGGCTTCGGGTGATACCTCTTTAAAAACCAGATGACCATGACACCGATAACCAAAGGTTAAAATTCGGTTGCTCTTTTCACCGTTAAACGTGTTGGGGGCATTGGAAGTGGACGTTGCTGAATAGTGGATGGTCTCTTCCAGCCTTCTGGATGTTCATTCTTTGCTGGATGAGTTTCATTCAGAGGGCATTTATAATCATGGCAAAACATAATTTTAGTCAAGTAACAAAATATCCTGGAAGAAAGAGACCATGACATTAGAAAAACAAATTAAAGAGTGGGAAAGAATAAAAAGAATATGTATAAATTTACAAAGAAGGAACACACCAAACGAATATAATATTTTAATGAATAAATTAAATGAAAGTGTTAAGAAATATAATAAAAACTATCAAACATTTTATATAAATAAAAGACCAAGATGAAAATATATGAAATAGGTGGTTACAGACAAATGGTAACAAAAAAAGGAATAACATGTACATGCAGATGGAGTACAGTTTATTGTAATAACTATAAAAATGGTGGAAAAATATGTAGACATATAAAGTTATTATTACAGAATGACAAAAAAGACTGATAAAATAAAGAGGAGCGAGATTAGTTTAATGCAAAATAACAGGTTTCCAACTTGTAGTTATAGGTTCGAATCCTATATCTCGCATAAATATGGAATTACAAAATACGTTATTTAAAGAAGAGGATGGATTAAAATTTGTGAAAACAAGATTTCAAGGTGATTTTAGACATGCTTTATTAACACATTATCCACATTCTAAAGCAGTTGCAGGACGTCAATTACTTTATAAAATATTTAAAAACGGAAAACAAATAGGATTTTTTGGAGTTCAAAGTACAACAAGACCTATTCTCAGAGTAGTTAAAGAAATTTATAATAAGGACAAGGTTACAGAAGAAGTGCGTAATAAGTATTCTGTAGAAGTTTTAAATAATAATATTTTTAGATTATATCAAACAGAGAAAAATCTGGCTAGTAAGATTTTAAGTAGAATAAGAAAGTTAATTAAAACAGATTATGAAAAAAAATATCCAACTAAATTAAGAGGAATAATTTCCTTAACATTTGGAATAAACGAAAAAGGTACAAAAAGAGTAGGTATATGTTATAAAGCCGATAACTGGAAGTATATAGGTTTATCAGGAGGTAACAAGAAAGTGATTAAAGGAGGAAGACAATATTACGAAAAAGTAGAACCTAAGCATATCTGGTTATGGAAATATAAACATATAAAAATACGAAATGTTAATAGTAGAAAATAAAGCAAACAAAATAGAAATATTTGGCAGAAACCAATTAGGCAAACCATATATAAAAATAGACAATTCATTCAAACCATATTTTTATATCAAAAATTCTAGAGGAGAATTTAAAACTATAGACGGTGAAAGAGTAAGCAAAGTTATTTGTGAGAATCCAAAAGAAATTCCGGAAAAGAGAAAAAAATATGAACATTATGAAGGTGATATTGTATATACAAATCGATATATAATAGATCGAGTAGATAAAATTAATAAAGAACCAATCCGAGTATGTCATTTAGATATAGAAATAGAACAAGCAGACGGATACAGTGATCCAAATAAAGCCACAAATAAAATAACACTGATTGGATGTTATGATAGTTTCAATAAAAAATACAAACAATTTATTTTAAAGGACTTTGAAAAAAGAGGTGATAACGAAGCATTTATGTTGAGCAGTTTCATTGAATACATCCAAGAGACTAATCCAGATATTATATCTGCTTGGTATGGAAATGGATTTGACTTTCCTTATTTACTTACACGTATGAAGAATCTAAAGATTGATATAAATAGATTGAGTCGAAACAATGGATATTCTTATATTTTTAATAATAAATGTAAAATATATGGTCGTATATTATTTGATATGCTTGAAGCATATAAGAAACATTTTAGTTCTGGTGGAAGAGAAAGTTGGTCTCTTGATTATATTTCTAAATATGAATTAGGAGAACAAGGTGGAAAAATTGAATATGAAGGAAATTTAGATGATCTGTATAAGGAAGATTATTCAAAGTTTGTAAAATATAATGAACGAGACGTTGAATTACTTGTTTTACTTGATAATCATTTGAAAATGATAGATTTTTTTGATGAAATAAGAAGAGTAGCATTTTGTAAATTTGAAGATGTATTTATGAATTCAAAAACAGCAGATTGTTTATGTTTAAAGTATGCAAAGAAACATGGATTTATTTTACCATCAATCAAGAGACAAACAGGTGATAAATATGAAGGAGGATATGTAATGAAATGTAATCCTAAATTATATGAAAATATTGTAGTAATGGATTTTAAATCACTATATCCTAGTATTATGATAGGATTCAATACAAGTTATGAGACTTTGGTTAAAGATGGTGAAATAAAAATAGATCACTATAGTTTCAAAAAAGAGATGGGAATGATTCCAAGTATCTGTAAACCACTTTTAGATAAACGATATGCAGTAAAAAAGAAGATGCAAGAGATAGACAAACGAACCCTTGAATATAAATCTTTAGATTTAACTCAAAAATCTTTAAAAATAATGGTAAACAGTTTTTATGGAGTGTTAGGTTTTAGAAATTTTAGATTATATAAAAGAGAAGTGGCTGGTGCAATTACTTATATAGCTAGAAAAATAATTAAAGAAGCGATCAAATGGTTTGAAAATAGAGGATATGAGGTAATTTATGGTGACACTGATTCAATTTTTATCCAGTTCAAAGATATAGATATAAATAATATTAAACAAATAAACAAAGAAATAAACGAATATTTTAATCAATTCATTGAATCATTTGGTGTATCAAAAGAAAATAATATTTTTGATCTAGAGTTTGAAGAAGTTTTTTCTGTATTATTTTTTAAACGAAAAGCCGATGGTGAAGGAGCTAAAAAGAAATATGCAGGTAAAATTATTTGGAAAAATGGGTTTACTACAAAAGAAATTGCTATAGTAGGATTCGAAAGTAGAAGAAGTGATGTTCCCCAAGTAGGAAGAGATTTTATGAAAAAGGTACTTGAGATGGTATTAGATAAAGTTCTTCCAGAAAAAGT
Source organism: Nanobdellota archaeon (assembly GCA_022561055.1). Taxonomy (GTDB): domain Archaea; phylum Nanobdellota; class Nanobdellia; order Pacearchaeales; family GW2011-AR1; genus JADFRY01. The sequence continues at coordinate 8,706 of JADFRY010000005.1, forward strand.
TGTTAAATATGTTGATGATTTTAAAGAGAAAATAAAAAATGAGTTTACACCCGAACAAATAGGATTACCTGTAGGAATAAATAAACCACTTGAAGATTATGGAAATGTAATACATATCCGAGCTAGTCGATTAGCTAATAAAAAACATAATGAAGGTATTCGAGTGGGTGATAAAATAAAGTATATATATATAAAGGGTGAAGATAATGTCATCGCTTTTAAAAAGAAGATGCCTAAAGGCTATGAAATTGATTATGATCAAATGATTAGGCGATTAGTAGATTTAAAAATAGAACCAATATTCAGTAGTTTGAATTGGACCTATACATATACTCAAAAAGAACAAAAAAGTCACCCAAAACCCCTTAAATCGTTAAAAAATGGCATTCTAGGAGAGAATCTAGCTAAATGGATGAAATGAGAACAAGAAGCAAACGAACTGGTAAGATACAAAAGAGTTATACTATATTAAAAATAAGGTCAAAAGAATGTTATCCTTGGCTTTTAAAAATACACTATGCAAAAAGAATACCTAATATTGTTTATGCTTTTGGATTATTTAAAGAAAAGAGACATGTAGGAGTAATTACATTTGGTTATCCTCCTGCTCCGACCGAACAAAAATTATGGAGACCATTTAATTTGATGGAGTTAAATAGACTGGTTGTAAAAGAAGATTTAAATAAAAACGCATTAAGTTATTTCGTTTCTCAATCATTGAATATGTTACCTAGACCATCTGTTATTATTTCTTATGCAGATATAGATTATAATCATTCAGGATATATTTATCAAGCGACCAATTGGATATATACAGGAATAGGATCTAAAGGAACAAAAAGATTCATTATGAAAGATGGAAAAGAAAGACACTCAAGACATTTACATCTTATTAAAGAAGAATTAATTAAAGAAATAAAAATAAGTATAGGTAAACACAGATATTTCTATTTTCTTGGTAATAAAAAAGATAAAGAAAATATGAAGGAAATGTTATTAAAAAGGTATGAGATATTATCTTATCCTAAAGCTGTAAATAAAAGGTATGAAATAATAAATAAAATATCACACCAAAGCCAACTATGAGGAACTTTATAATGGAAAAATTTGATAAAAATTTAGAAGGACATAAGATGTTGAGAAAAATTGTTATAGATGTTAAGAAGTGTTCAAAAAAAGAAGCAGAAAAATATATAGACAATTTGATATATACTTTAAATAAAACTGTAATTTAAAAGTTACTACAAACATTTAAATACTATATATTTATGATATATTAGGCAAAGGGAGTTCCTAAATTCAATCTTTATGAAACTTTACTCCTCGCCATTCATATTCAAGACAAAAGAGGTTCCTAAAATTAAACCGGCGCCAGAGTTCCAGGTTCGAATCCTGGTCTCCTCGGAGATGGTGTAATGGCAACACGCTGGCCTTAAATTACCTCCCGTCTTGTTTTAAAAAAGATGGAATCAACAATAAGACTGTTCAAGGCATTTCCTATACATAGTAAAAGAGGTAAAAATCCGTCTAAAGAATTACTAGAACAAACAATTAAAAGAGGATTTATTTTTTCTCCAGAAGTAATTTACAATTATTCTAATTATGATGACTTGATTAAATTAGTAGAAAAAGAAATTGGTTTGACAGGTGAACAATTAAATAGTACTTTCCATAAGTCTTGGGGAAAAATCAAAGATGCAAGTATAGAACAATTAGTGTTTGAACAAATAGTTCATTATTTTACTACTTATGGATTCGAATCACTTGGAATTTATGATGAAGAGTCTGTTTACATCCCACATGAAAAACTAGAGATTCCAATGTTAAATGTAGATGTAAAACTTACAATAATTAAAGGATACACAAAGAAAGAATTAAAAGAAAAGGTAATCAAATTAATTAACAGTGGTTTAGCATTAAAAAAAGAAACTATTGATGATCTGTGTGATGTAATAGAATTTGTTGGTATATCAATCAAAGAAGTGGAAGAAGTTAAAAACAGAGAATTAAAGATAAGACTTTATGAAGAATTAGATTTAATCCCAAAAGATCCAACAGAGTTTTTAAGATATGTAATCTATAAAACAACAAATGAAACTTTGTTAATTAAAAACGATACCTTAATCAAGAAAATAAAAGAAAAACCACAAACTCCTTTATTTAGAAAGTATAAAACTAAATATGGTCTTGAAACTTTATCTCAAGTTTTTCATAGATTTAAACCATTGTTCTTAGCATTTAAATATGGTACTAACAAGAAGTATATTAACAAGATTAGAAAATTAGCAAAGAAGAATCACAAACCAATGAATTTAGATTACTTAAATGAAATAACTGGATTAATTAAGAACTCAAATAAAATTGATTCCAAGTTATTGAAAACAGAATTAGAAAAAGTAAATACATTTAGAAAAATTAGATTAGCATATGCTTTAAAGTATAGAACATTAAATGTTAATTCAATTCTTTATCAAATAAGAAACGGAAAAGCATTTGCAAAGGAATTTGAAGTGAATAATAAAACAGAAGTAAAGAGAGTATTAAAGATTGTTTTAGATTCGATAATAAAAGACGTAGAAAAAAATGTGAAAGGAAAGAAGATATATCTACCAAAGGATATGATTTATTCACTACCTGCTACAGAAAAACAATTCATAGGAAACTTTCCTATTGGTAGTTATGTTTCAATTCCTGAAGATATGATTGTTGGAATCAATTGGAAAAATATAAATGGACATAGAATTGATTTAGATTTATCTACACAAAGTATTGAAGGGAAAATAGGATGGGATTCGAGATACAGATCAGAAGCAAGAGATATGCTTTTTTCTGGAGACATAACAGATGCTTCTGGACCAAATGGAGCAACAGAAGTATTTTATATAAAGAAACAAATAAAATGTCCTTATACTCTTAATCTAAATTATTATAATTATAAGGAAAGTATAGATGTTCCATTTAAAATACTTGTAGCAAGAGAGAAAGCTACATACTTTAAACAAAATTATTTAGTAAATCCAAATAATATTATTAGTATTTGTAATACAAAGATAGATGAAAAACAAAAGGTTCTAGGATTGTTGTTACCTACGAGTAGTAGTACAAGATTCTACTTTACAGATTTTTCAATGGGTAAAACTATAACTGCCTTAGACCATGAATATACTCAGTTAGCTAGAGATGCTATGTTTAATAAGTTTGAAAACCAAATAGAATTAAAATATATACTTGAGAAAGCTGGAGCGAAACTTGTTGAAACAGAAGAAAAAGCTGATATTAACTTATCTCCAGAGAGTTTAGAAAAAGACACTATATTAAATTTATTCATAAATGTTATATAATATATTTAATAAGATATATAAAAACGTATGTCGTTTGATTAAATGAGAAAGTGTCCAGTTTGTAATAGTACAAGATATAATGAAGTCAAAACTAAAAGAGGGATTAAAGCAGCTTGTAGAAAGTGCGGATATACGAATAAACAGAAAGAATATTAAGGCAGTAACTTGGTGTGATGCTGTAACTAAAAAATTACCATCTGAATATTTTGAAACATTAGAAGCAACAAAATCTGGTGCTAACTTATTATGTATCAATGTTACATTTGGAGAAGTTCATGAACTGAATGATGTAGTTATAATTATAACAGAAAAAAGTACTGTTCAAGACTATGAAGTTACAATAGTTCCAAAAGGTTGGATAATTAAAATAGAATGATAAAATATATAAACTTTAAAAGATTTAAAAGGGTGAAAAATGGGTGTTAAATTTTGGACTAGTAAAGAGCTTGAAACTCTTAAAAGATTAAGTTCTCAAGGTATACCAATTAAAGAAATGACTTCTTTGTTAAATCGATCTTACAACGCGATAGCAAAAAGAATATCTTTATTAGGATTAAATTTTGTTGATACTCCAACCGATCTCAACGAATTAGAAGAAGCTCTTTTAAAAGTTGCGAAACAAAAAAAGAGAAGTTTAATTAATTTAGCAAATACTTTTAATGTTGGTCCTAACACAATAAAAAAGGCAGTTACTTCTTTACATGAAAGAGGATATGTAATAAATATAAAAGATGATACAGTTTCAGTTGGATATCATAGCGATAATCCTGTTATTAAAATAGATACAAGAAAATTCTTTGGAGGTAAGCCAGAAAAAGCTTATTTATTAAGAGACGGAAAAAGAATTAAGACTATAGAAGGATTTAATTATAAGTTTGGTGCAATAGCAGACACTCATTTAGGAAGTAAGTATGAAAGATTAGATGTTTTAAATGCACTTTATGATATTTTTGAAAAAGAAGGAGTTAAAATTGTTTTACATGGTGGAAATTATGTAGATGGTGAATTTAGATTTAATAAGTTTGAGACAAAAACTCATGGGTTCGATGAAATGATTGATTATTTTTTAAAGAATTATCCAAAAAGAAAAGGAATTAAAACATTATTTATATCAGGAGATGATCATGAAGGTTGGTGGACCCAACAAACTGGAATAGATCCTGGAAGAGTAATAGAAGAAAGACAAAAAGAATATGGAAGAGATGATCTAGTTTATTTAGGTTATCAAGAAGCTAATATAGAATTAAAATCTTCTAAAGGAAAAGCTTTGTTAAAAATATTACATGGTGGTATGGGAACAAGTTATGCTGACTCATATAGAACACAAAAAATGGTAGAGTCCTTTTCAGAAGGAGAGAAACCACATATACTTTTAGTTGGACATTATCATAAAGCTATTTATCATACACCTAGAGGAGTTCATACATTATTACTTGGAACTACTCAAGGACAAACCAGGTTTATGAGAAAAAAAGAACTGAAAGCTTATCTAGGAGGCTGGATTGTTGAAATAAACCAATCACCAACAGGAGAGATAAACAGATTTAAACCTGAGTGGATACCTTTTTGGGGTAAAAAATTTTATCAAGAACATATTACTTCTCATGAAGTAAAAGAATTGGACGATTTAATTAACGAAACATAAAATGTCATGGACTTTAACCAAAGAAATATATACTCCTAAAGATGATTGGGGTCAAGATATAGTTTTGGAAGGAATTAGAAGGTATATTAAAGAGATTTTAGAAGAACTAAATCAAATATTAATGTATGAAAGTAAAGAAAAACAAAATTTAAAATTATATGTAGATTACACAAGATTGATAGAGTTTGAAAAATTCATAAGGGAAAAAGCAGGAAGAGGTGTAATGAAAGTAGATGAAAGAGAAAAAAGAAAAGAAGCCAGAAAAGCAGAAAAAAATAAACAAAAAAGCATTTCAAAAGGAATTAAATGAAATGGCTACAAAAATCATTCATAAAGGAAATGGAATCAGAATGGTAAGAATAACAGTTCATTATGATACTGGTACAGATTTAGACTTTTATGAGGTACAATTAGGTCAAGAATAGTAAATAGATTGACAAAATAAGAAAATTCAAAAAGAAGGAAAAAATAATATTAATAAAATGAAACTTGAAAAAGGATTTTGGTACTTTGCACATCCTTATACAGCGAAAGATAAAGATGGAAATTATGTTTCTGAAGCAGAAAATGCAAACTATTTTTTAGCAAATCAGAGAGCAGCAGAACTATTAAAAAGAGGATACAATATTTATTCACCTATTTCACATACACATCCAATACATATAGCATGTGTAGAATTTTTAAGAAACCACGAACATGAAATCTGGTATGAATTAGATAACGATTTAATAGAAAGAACTAATTTCACAGGTATAATTCTTGCTCCTAATTGGGAAACTTCAAAAGGATGTAAGGATGAGTTAGAATTATTCAAAAAGAAAGGATTAGATGTATTGCTTTTTACGGAGGTAATGAAAGAAGATGCCATATATACCTAAAATTTTAAGAGCAATAGTATATGAAACTTTAATGTTTATAGTAGCAATGGCTATTACATGGATATACTTAGGAGACTTCGGAGACTCATTACTTTTAGTAATTATAATAACAATATTTAAAGTACCACTTTTTTATTATTATACTAAATACTGGGATAATTATATAAAATGGGTAAGAAAGGTTATAAAGAAGGAATAAAATTTGATAAAGATAAACTTAGATATGATTTGATTGCACCTGAAGGAATAGAAGGTCTAGCAAAAGTTCTTACGTTTGGAATGAAAAAATATGACGAGCGTAATTGGGAAAAAGGTATGAAATGGGGGAGAGTTTTTGCGGCATTAATGAGACATTTATGGTCTTGGTGGAGAGGCAGTAAAGGTGATGAAGAGTCCAAATATTCACATTTAGATCATGCTGCATGTTGTATACATTTTCTTCAAACATATGAAAAGAGAAACATTGGAGAAGATGACAGACAAAGTATAAAAACATAAAATATATAAACTATCAGTTATATATTATGATGATAAAAATATATAATGGTAGAGCAAAGAAAATTAAGAATTGGCAAAACTGCAAGACCTAATCAACAAGAAGTTCATGTTATTACTATTCCTCCAAGTATATCTACTTTTTATAAAAATACTTATTTTAGTATTACGATGTCTGGAACAACAATCATTTTAACTTCTGGAACTAAAGTTATTGATATAGATAATTTAGATTTAGAAGATTATAGAATTTAAGTAATACAATAAAATATAAAAAAGATGGTAGACAAAAAAGTAATAACAATATTAAGTGACGCTCCAAATATTCCTACCGGTTACAGGGATCAATCTGTAATGTTAGCAGATTACTTAGTCAAACAAGGACATACAATACATTTTTTAGGAAATGCTTACCAAGGAACAACACTTGAAAGCTTTAAATTTATAGGTGAAGATCAACATAATTTTAAATTATATGGTCAAGGAAGATCACCTTATTTTGCAGACATTATTTCTCAACATTTAAAAGAAACTAAATCTGATTATTTTATAATTCTACTTGATACTTTTATGTTGTTTGATGGTAAAGGACAACTTCCACATGGTTGGTTTTTAAATATAGATTGTTCTCCTGCACAAACAATTTTCTGGTTTCCAAGCGACGGAGGTGGCGGAATGCCAATTGGATGTCATCAAATATTACAAAAAGTTGAACATCCTGTAGCTATGGCAAAATATGGACAAAAGCAAGTTAAAGATTATTATAATATAAACACTGTACATATTCCACATGGAACAGATAAAAATAGATTCTTTAAATTACCTGATGATCAAAGACAAGCTTTAAGAGCAAAATATAACTTACAAGATAAATTTGTTATAGGAGTAGTCGCTCGAAATCAACCTAGAAAATTTTTAGATAGAACAATTAAAACATTTCAAATATTAAAAAACGTAGTTAATAAAATACCAAATGCTGTTTTATTTTTACATTTAGATCCAAATGATCCAGCACAAGTATTTGACATGAAAAGATTGATTGCTAAATTTAATCTGGAAAATAGAGTAGTTTTCTCAGGAATGGATGCAATGAAAGGATTTCCTCGAAGTGAAATGAATAATTTATATAATTTATTTGATGTATTTTTATTAACAACAAGCGGAGAAGGATTCGGAATACCAATTATCGAAGCAATGAGTTGTGAAATACCTGTCTTAGCAACAAATTATACAACAACACCAGAATTAGTTATAGAGAATAAAGCAGGTTTAGGAATTAATTTAGTAGGGACAGATAAATTAACTGTTTTAGCTCCGACTGGACCGCTTGAAATGGAATCAAAATTATATGACGATCTAGTTGTAAACGGAACAATAACAGGAAGCTGGGAAGTTGAAAGAGGAATATGTGATGTTCAAGATGCAGCAAACAAATTAATTTATTTATATGAGCATCCAGAAGAAATGAAACAAATGGGAAAAAACGGAAGAAAAGCAATAGAAGAAAAATACTCTTTCGAAGATCATATTGGACCAGCCTTCGAACGTATTTTTAAATCGGAGGTAAAGAATGCCGTTTGAAAAAGGATATCAAGGAGGAATAAAGAACTTATGGCCTGGTGGTTGGAATAAGGGTATTCCAAATCCATCTAAGACTAAGTTTAAGAATGGTCATACACCTTGGAATAAAGGTTTAACAAAAGAAATAGATAAAAGAATTGTTAATGGTGGAAGAGAAAAAGGATGTATTCCATGGAATAAAGGAAAAATTTTTATGGTAAGGGAAAATCATCCGAATTGGAAAGGAGGGATAACCCCAATCAATGTTAAAATTAGAAATTCTATAGAGTATAAAGAATGGAGATTAAATATATTTAGAAGAGATAATTTTACTTGTCAAGAATGTGGTATACGTGGGTCTAAGTCATATTTACATGTTCACCATATTAAATCTTTTGCAAAATATCCAAAATTAATATTTGATCTAAATAATGGACAAACATTATGTATTGATTGTCATAAATTAACAGATACATATGCTAAGTTAGGAAGATTAATGAAATGATATCAGTAAGAGCAGCTACATTAGATGGAAACTTTTTTAATGTTAAAGTTACTCCAGAAGATTACTTAGTAGTTAGAAAATTACTAGAAAGAGAAAGAACAAGAATTATTGATAAATTAAAAACTTATCATGTTGCAGGATTTATTAATAGTATATTCAGACCAAGAAATAAAGCAATGCAAAAAGAGTTAGATGAATTAGTATTAAAAAAAAGAGCATTAAAAAAATCAATCAATCAGATCAATCAGATATTCAAATGAAAACAATGGAAAATGTCCTTTTAATGAGTTGTAGAAGTCCTTACTTAGATGATGCTAAAGTTTATCCTCCACTTGGAATTCTTTATTTAAAAGCAGCAGTAGAACAAGAACTACCTAGCGTAAATATAGATATAAGAGATGATTATGATTTAGATGATCCGAGTATATTTGAACCATATGATTTAATTGGAATAAGTGTAATGACTCCTCAAAGAGAAGAATCACTTAAAATATTAAATGCTGTTAAGACACATTATCCGGATAAGAAAGTAGCAATCGGAGGACCACATGCCCTTCATTATTTTAACGATGTAATGAAAGAAAAATATGATTATGTTATTCCAAAAGATGGTCAACGAAGCTTAGTAAAAATACTGAAAGGAGAAGGGGATAGGATGGAATTTGATTCAATGAATGCCGGTGAATGGGCAAATCAACCTAGACCAGACAGAACAAGTGATAAGGCTAGAGAATTTTTATTAAGTTATCATTATAATATAAAAGACAGAAAAGCAGGAACTATGTTAACAGCAACAGGATGTCCAATGGTTTGTACATTTTGTGAAGATGCAGGAACTACTGTAAGATGGTCACCTTTAGATAAATTAAAAAACGAGATGGACGACTTAATAGGTTTAGGATATAGTGGGGTTTATTTATTTGATGATTTATTTGCTATTAATATGAAGAAAGTCGAACCAATCGCTCATGAATTAAAGAAACGAGATTTAATCTATCGTTGCAACGGACAAGCAAACTTCTTTACTAAATGGGGAGATGATTTTGCTAAACTATTAGGAGAAACAGGATGTCAAGAAATAGCATTTGGTCATGAGACTGGAAGTCAAAAAATATTAGATAATATAAATAAAAAGACATTGATAGAACAAAATTATAGATCAGTTGAATATGCAAAAAAGCATGGTATAAAAGTAAAATCATTTTTAATGATCGGACTTCCTGGTGAAACGATGGAAACAATAAGAGAAACAGAAAGATTCATACAAACTGCAGGAATGGATGATTTTCAATTAGCAATTTATTATCCATATAAAGGAACAAAAATTAGAGACGCGATTGATAGCGGATTAGATATACAAGACTTAACATTTGAAAAAGAAGGTTTAGGAGCTTATGGTCAAAAAGGAGGCAAAACTGAGAGTGTAGTAAGGACAAAAGCGTTGAGTAGTAGTGATTTACTAAGGATAAGAGATGAATTAGTAATGAAGTATCAACCAAAAAGTCATAAAATGATGTGGTTTCATGATACTCATCTTACCTCAGAATCAGAATATGAATAAGGTTTTAGACATCAAGGATTTAACAGATTCAACATATGTAATATATTTAGAGAAAAATATAGATTTTAAACCAGGACAATATATTACTATAGGAATAGATGGATATATGAGAGAATACTCTCTTTATAATTCACCTGAAGAAAATCATTTAGAACTTTTAGTTAAACAAATACAAAACGGAAAACTAACAACTAGACTGAGAAAAAGTATAGGTCAAGAGTTAATTGTTATGGGACCTCTCGGAGAGTTTATTATTGAAGAAAATGATTTAAATAAACCTTTTACTTTTATAGCAACAGGGACTGGTATATCTCCGTTTAGAAGTTTTGTAAAATCATATGATTTAGATTATCAAGTTATACATGGAATAAGATATGCAAATGAAAATTATGGAATTGAATCTTTTGATTCAGATAAACATATACTTTGTGTATCAAGAGGAGAAGGTAAATTTAAAGGAAGAGTAACAGATTATATAAAATCAATTAAATTAAATCCAGAAGGAATGTATTATTTATGTGGAAACGCAGAGATGATAAGTGAAGTTGGTGAAATATTAGAAGAAAAGGTTCCTTTGGAAAATATAAGAAATGAGGTATTTTTTTAATATTTGAAAGGAGGATTAAAAGTATTAGATGACAAAAATAATATTTAATAAAGCGTATAAACCTATATTTAATAGAAAAGTAATACCAGAGGGATCAACTGGAGAAATAAACCCAACACCAACTGGATATTATTCTAGTATTAATATAGATAGTAAAATTTATATCATTCCAACTGAAAAAATTCATGTAATGAAAAAAGAAGGATTAGTAACAATAGTATGTGATGAAGGAGAAGAATGGGGTGATTAATCATATGAAAATAACTATAAGAGATACTAAAAAACGAGTAGGACCAGGAAACAACTTCTTTAAAAAAGAGAATGTTAAGTTAGGTAAAGAAATAATTATGAAGATTGATAAAATAAATGGTGAATGGACTTGTGCTGAAATTATGTTACCAAGACTAGGATATGGAACTTATAGTTGTGAACTAGAAAAACCAATGTTTTTACCTAAAGGAATAGTCTTTGGATTCTTTTTATATAGAAACGATCAAAACGAAGTTGATATAGAATTTACTAGATGGAATAAATTCTTTTCAAAAAATGCTCAATTTGTTATTCAAGATGGACCAAAACAAAGATTCTGGAATTTTAGAAGACATAATAAATTGAAGATAGAATGGTATTTGTCATGGGTTAAATTTACTTTAAATGGAAAAACATGGAAGATATGGGGAAATTTTGATCTAGGAACACTTCATATTAATCTTTGGATATATGGTAAACCCAAAAAAACTCAAGTAAAAATAAGGAATTTAAAATGGACAAAATAGTAATTGCTGGAGTCATGGGACAGAATTGTCTAAAATTTCTACCTATGTGTTTAGAAAGTTTAAAAACAGCAGATATAATAATTTATATTGATGGAGGAAGTGAAGATGGTTCTATTGAATACGCAAAAGAAAAAGGATGTGAAATTATAGAAAATGAATATGATCAAAAAGACAAGACAATGAATGGTAAACAACGTAATGTTTTTCTAAATTATCTAAAGATAAAATATCTAAATGATTGGTGTATTTTTTTAGATGCTGACGAAGTTTTAGAAGATTATGGTATACAAAAATTAAAAAATACTATAACACAATTAAACAATAAAGAAGCTGTTTTATCTCCTAGAATACATCACTTTATAGGAGATTTAGGACACGAAGACTGGACAAAAGATATACATTTTGTTCCAAATAGATTTTTTAAAATAATTAACGAACTTGAATATACAGAAGTAGAACATTCTGTATTACAACTTAAAGCAAAAATTTTAAATGAAAAAGAAGAAATTCCACAAACTGTAATTGGAACAGTAGATGTTCATATTTGGCATCTAAGAGAATGTCAAGGAATCTTTGAAACAAATAGGAAGTTTAATTGGAATACACAAAAGTCAAACATACATAGTGAAACTCAGTTAAGACAGTGGAATAGAGATATGCTATTTGGTAATTATCCAAGGAAGAGAGTACACTATGATCAAATACCAACACCAATTAAACAGAGGTTTGATATATGAAAATATTATGTATTTGTAAAGCTGGGAATGTAAGAAGTGTAGCAATGGCTCAATATATTAGAGATTCAACATCTCATGAAGCAATTGCAATCGGAATTGATACATGTAGTATTGAAACGTTTGATATGTTACTTGAGTGGGCAGATCATAATATAGATATGAGATATTATTTTGAGGATTATTGGCATGATCCTAGACATCCAGTATTAAAAAAGAAGGTAAAAGAAATATGGAAATTAGAGGAAAAGCTCCTTTAAGAATTGGCCTAGCTGGAGGAGGCACCGATTTAGAGTATATATTTGAAAAATATGGCGGAGCTGTCGTAAATATAACAATAGATAAGTTTTGTCATATGAGTATAAAAATAAGAGACGATAATAAGATATTTGTAAATGGATATGAAGAACGTCCTTTTATATTAAAAAAGATATTAGAAAATTATGAAGTACCTTTTGGATTTGATCTTATTTATTATAACGATATTCAACCAGGAAGTGGATTAGGTAATTCATCAAGTTTTGTAGTATTATTTTTAAAAATAATAGACGATCTACAAAATAAAGTAGTAGATGATTTTGAAACAATTAAACAAGCTCATCAGATAGAATTACATATAAAAGAAGGTGGTTGGCAAGATCAATACGCTACAACATTCGGAGGTATAAACTTTATAGAATTTAATAAAGAAAAAAGAATATATCCTCTTAATTTAAGATATAGATTCTTATGTGAATTAAATGAACATCTATTACTTGTTGATATTTATGGGCAAAAACAGCAAGATATTCATAAAGAGTTAAGAGAGTATTCTGAGACACATAATGATGAAATGGAAAAAACTGCTAAGATAAAAGACTTAGCCTTTAGAATGAGAGACTGTTTGCTTAATCAAAGAATAGATGAGATAGGAAAAATCTTACATGAAAATTGGGAACTAAAAAGAAATAAATTCACTTCAAACAAAAACATTGATTCTTTATATAAAATGGCTAGATTAAATGGTGCTATTGGAGGGAAAATATGTGGATCTGGCCAAGCAGGACATTTCTTATTTTTTTGTAAACCTAAAGACAGAAATAATCTAATAAATAAAATCGAATCAGAAGGATATAAGACTGTACCTTTTAATTTCGCAAAACAAGGAGCAGAAACATGGCGAATATAGTTTTTGTATCAGGATGTTTTAATCTCTTACATCCAGGACATGTTTATTTTTTAAATAAAGCTAAAGAATTTGGAGATATATTAGTAGTAGCTATAGCTGATGATAATATAACTAAACATAAAAGAGTTCCAATAATAAATCATAAACAAAGGAAGTACATGATAAAGAATCTAAAATGTGTAGATTATGTAATCAGTGAAGAAAATGAAATGCCTCCTGAAAATATTAAAACAATTGTTAAAAACTTACTTCCAGATATTTGGGTAACTATTGAAGATAATCCTAATTTAGCATCATATCAAAAGATAGCTAGAGAGAATAATATAGAGTTTATTATTTTAGAAAGAAATAACGAAGGAATATTTAATATTAGTACTACAGAAATTATTGAAAGATTGTCATTATAAAATGACTATAAACGTTTAAGTAGTCTATTATATTTTAAAACGAAAAGAGAATGAGAGATCAAAAGAGGATTAAACGTATTTTGAAAAGATTAGAAAAACTTTGGAATGAACATCCAGATTTAAGATTTGGTCAATTTTTAATTAACTTAGCGATAGTTGAAGATACTTATCCAGTTTGGTCTAATGAAGATGATGGATTAGAAGAATATTTAAAAAATTTTAAATGGTAACTAAATGTTAGCTGAAATAAACACATTCGATTTTAATAATGCAAAAGATATGGTAGAGCACAAAAGAAAAGCACTCGTTAAAGTTGATAACATAGAATCAGCACAAGAACTTAGTCCCATGAACATGCAAATGGATCAAGAAAAATATGATAAAATATTTCCAGAAAAAGTGTTTGCTATTAAACTTTTATCTGGAACAACTTTTTTGATAGATAAAAATGAATACAATGATATTAGAAAATTTGGAGGATTAAATGGTAACTAAACAAGAACTTATTGATTTCGAGAAATGGACTGTTGCTACATTTAATGATGGAAAATTAAAGAGTCCAGTTCATTTATCTGGTTCTATTGATGGAAATTTAGAACATTATTTGATTAGTTATTTTAAACAAATTAAAAAAACTGATTGGGTTGCAACAACTTATCGTTCTCATTATCATGCTCTCTTAAAGGGAGTCCCGCCAGAGAAATTAAAAAAATGGATACTTGATAATAAATCAATTCATTTTATGGATAAAAAATACAAAATGTTTAGTAGTGCAATAGTTGGAGGAACACTCTCTATAGCGTTAGGTATTGCTATATCTCTGAAGATGAGAAAAAGTACAGATAAAGTATATTGTTTTATTGGAGATATGACAAATATGAGTGGAACATTCCATGAAGTATTTAAATATTCAATAAATCATAAACTACCAATCAAATTTCTTGTAGAATGTAATTACTTAAGCACAGATACTCCTACTTCTGAAGTATGGGGAATTACTGATGAATTATTAGAAAAACATTATCAAACGATGAATTGGAAATATCCAGATTATTTTGATTATGTTATTTATAAAAGAAAATATCCACATTATGGAACAGGAAAATTCATCTCTAAACTTTGGGAAGATACAGATGAAACAAAAGGGAAGGGATTTTAAATGAATTTAGATGTAAAAAATTTAAAAGAAATAAAAGATATAATGGAATTTGCAAAGTGGATAAGAGAAAAGCCAGTAGAATGGAAACAATTTAAAACAGATGTAAAGTTTTTATTTGAAGAAATGGGAAAGTGTTTAGATGACTTATCTTGAAGAAATTAAAAAATCAATGAAGCTTTTGGCAGATAATGACTATTATATTATTGGTCAAAATACTAAATATGGTGGTACTTCTATGTATCATACTATTAGTGATTTTCCAGATGATAAAAAAATAGAATTACCAGTATTCGAAGAACTACAAGCAGGAATTGGAACAGGTATGAGCTTAGAAGGATTAAAAATTTGTTCAATTTATCCAAGATTTGATTTCTTTATAATAGCACTTAATCAAGTAATTAATCATTTAGATAAATTTGAAGAAATGTCTGGTGGACAATTAAAACCTAGACAAATATTCAGAGTATGTGTTGGATCAACTAAACCAATGATGCCTGGACCACAACATTGTAAAAACTATACAGAAGCAATTAAAAATATGGTAACAAATATTGAAGTAAGAGAATTAAAGAAACCAGAAGATATTTTATTTGCTTATAAAGAAGCAACAATGTCAGATAAGAGTTTTATAATAATTGAGTATTCAGATTTATATAATGCAGATTTTGCATTCACAAAAATAAAAGAGAGTAAAGATATAAGGAGGTAAAAATGAAAAAAACAACAAAGACATATATTTTATTTGCAATAATATTATCTTTAGTTTTTAATCTAATAACTGTTATAACTTACGATTTAGATGTTGATAATTGTAAAGAAATTTTAAAATTAGAATTTCAAATTGCTCAGCATGATACAGTACATTGTGTGAAAATAATTAATCAACCTATATATAGTTATTATATTCCAGAATTTCTTGCTGGTTCGATTATAGCTTTTTTAATAGTAGGAGTTGCTAGATTTATTCATCATATGATTAAGGAGGGAATATAATGAAGTGTCCATATTGTCCAAAAGAGATAAGAGAAGATAGAACTTTCCTAAGAATGATAGGAAAGAAACAGTATGAATCCAATCCAGATTTCGATAAACATATAAGAATACATATAAAGAAAACAAAATGAAAAAAGTAATAAAAGTAGGAAGAGTACCGATTAAAATGTGGTTAGATGATCTAGAAGAAGGTGCTCTAGAACAAACTGTAAACTTATCAAACTTGCCGTTTGTATTTAAACAAGTAGTATTAATGCCAGATGCACATCAAGGATATGGAATGCCAATAGGAGGAATATTAGCAACTAAAGGATATATAGTTCCAAATGCAGTAGGTGTAGATATTGGTTGTGGTATGTGTTCAGTTAAAACAAATATTCATCTTGGAGACCTAACAATAGACGATATAAAAAAGATCATGAGTAAAATCAGAGAAAGAATACCTGTAGGATTTAATAAACATAATGAAAAACAACCATTAGAATTTCTCCCACAACCTTCTATTAATTTGACTTCAAGACAATCAGTTGTTATACAACAATGGGAAAACGCACAACATCAAATTGGAACACTTGGAGGTGGAAACCATTTTATTGAACTACAAAAAGATAAAGATAACATTTTATGGATTATGATTCATTCAGGTAGTAGAAACTTAGGCAAAAAAGTAGCAGATCATTATAACAAGATAGCTAGAAATTTAAACGAAAGATGGTTTTCAGAAGTAAAAAAAGATAAAGATTTAGCTTTTTTACCATTAGATTCCAAAGAAGGCAAAGAGTATTTAGAAGAAATGAATTTCTGTGTTGAGTTTGCTTTATGTAATAGGAAACTTATGTTAAAGAGAATTTTAGAGTCAATTCAAGAAGTATGTTACGAGAAAAATATTACATATGTTCCGGAGGAATTGATCAATATACCACATAATTATTGTAGAATAGAAAATCATTTCAATGAGAATGTAATAGTTCATAGAAAGGGAGCAACTTCTGCAAAAGAAAAAGAAGTAGGAATAATACCAGGAAGTCAAGGAACATGTAGTTATATTGTGTTGGGTCTTGGTAATCCTGAAAGCTTTTGTAGTTGTAGTCATGGAGCAGGAAGAAAAATGGGTAGAAATGTAGCAAGAAGAACTTTAAATTTACAGGAAGAAGTTGATGCTCTCAATAAAAAAGGCATTATACATGCTATTAGAAATGTTACTGATTTAGATGAAGCACCTGGAAGTTATAAAGATATTGAAATAGTTATGGAAAATCAAAATGATTTAGTAAAAATATTAGTCAGATTAGAACCAGTAGGAGTAGTAAAAGGATAATGTTAATTAAATACAGCAGGGAGGTACAAAATGCAGGATAAAAAACTAAGAGAAGCGTTTAGAGCACTTGTGAAACATTTGAATTTAGCAGTAATGTTTAACAACTGGACAGAAGATTATTCAGTCAAAAACAATCCGCCTGATTCAGGATGTAATTTAGTAAGAAGACAGAATCTAAGAGATCTTCAAGAACAAATAAACGAACTCAAAAATAAAAAAGTCAAAAGAAAGAGATGAGAGGCGTAGTTATCAAGAAAGCACTCGTAATTGCTGAAGATGAAAGACGAAAGATTATTAGTGTTTTAAATGGAGAAATAGGAGTCAGAGACATTCATATACTCGAAATGAAGAAAGGTGAAAAAAACGAAGAAGGTTTGATTAAATTACCATTAGGAAACCATAAACACTGGTATCCCGAAGTATGTTATTGTTATAAAGGCAAAGCTAAATATTGGCTTAAAAATGATCAAGGAGAAACAATGGAGATAGATTTAAATGAAGGAGATATAATGTTCAGAGCACCAGGAGTAGTGCATACTTGTTTATGTACAGAAGATTGTATTTTAATAGATGGTGCTGAATATCCGTGGGTTGCAGAAGAATGGAATCACTATAAACCAGAGGAGGATTTGATGTGAAAATTATGATTTTTGGAGGTGCCGGGTTTGTCGCATCACATCTTGTAGATTATTGCTTAAAACAAGGAGATGAGGTAATAATTACCTGTAGATGGAATGAGGATTTATCTAGGATGAAACATTTCGAAGATAAAGTAAAAATAGAATATGTTGAAGCAACAGATATAACAAGTATTATAAGGGCTATTAATAAACACAGACCAGAGGTTTTATCTTGGCTTATAGCGCAGAGCTGGGTGCCTTATTCTTTTGATAATCCTATTTATACAATTGAAACAAATACAATTGGAACATTGAATTTATTAGAAGCAGTAAGAATAATCCAAGATATTGATTCTAAAAACAATAGTCAATATATTAGAATGGGATTTGATGGTCAAGATATTAGATACGATCCATTAATTCATGTTTGTTCTAGTTCAGAATACTATGGAAAAGTAGAAAGAGAAAATCTTCCGATTACAGAAAATCATCCAGCTAATCCAGGTAATCCTTATGGAGTTGGGAAAGTAGGAGCAGATTTGATTAGTCAAATATATGCAAAATATTATGATATGAATATTTTAATAACTAGAATGTTTACTCATTGTGGAATAAGGCG
Organism: Nanobdellota archaeon; assembly: GCA_022561055.1. GTDB lineage: Archaea > Nanobdellota > Nanobdellia > Pacearchaeales > GW2011-AR1 > JADFRY01. Next base: position 27,092 of record JADFRY010000005.1, read on the forward strand.
AAGTATGATGAGTGCAGAGAATTTTTATGCAAAGAGTATAGCTGAGTTAGAAATAAATGGTGGAGATACAATCCAAGTTAGTAATGTAACAGGAATGAATAGTATAAGAACTTGGGCAGACGTAAGAGATGCAGTTAAGAATTATCATAATCTTTTCAAAAAAAATAAAACAGGAGTATTTAATATCGCAGGTGAGTCGGTTAAGTCAATTCAAGAAGTATTAGATTATTTGATTAGCATAAGTAAATTAGATAAAGATAAAATAAGATTTGTAGAAAACCCTAAATTCTTTAGAAAAATAGATGTAGATAAACAAATAGTAGATATAACTAAATTCAAAGAGTCAGTTAATTGGGAAAATCAAATTACATTTGAAGAATTGATGCAAAGTTTACTTGATTATTGGAGAGAAAAAATAAAAAATGAAAATACAACCAAGAATAGATAGAAAAATAATAGGAGATATAATCAAAAAAAATATTAAATTATTGAATATGAATGCAGATATATCTTATGATTTGGCAGATTGTATTATGCTTTATTACATAGAGAAAAAGGAGGTAAAAAAATGAAAATACTTATAACAGGAGGAGCAGGATATGGTGGATGTGGTTTAGTAGAAGCACTTTTAAAAAGAGGACATTCAATTAGAGTAATTGATATTTTAGCACCAAACGAAGCATGGAAGATAAAAGAATTTATTGATAAAATAGACTACCGTTGGAAAAGTGTGCATGATATAAACGACGATGATCTAAAGGATATTGAAGTTGTAATTCATATGGCTGCACAAGCGGATGTTCCAATGGGATTCACAGCACCAATTTGGACAGTTTGGCAAGAATCAATAGGAACAGTTGCAGTATTAGAAAAATGTCGAGGTAAAAATCTAAAAAAGTTTTTATTAGCAAGTACAGGAAATGTTATTGGAAGACCATTATATATTCCAATAGATGAAAAACATCCAGTCGTTCCACATAATCCTTACTCAGCAGCAAAAGCAAGTCAAGAAATGTTAGTCTGGGCATATTATAGAGCATATAATATTCCAGTAGCTGTAATGAGAAACGGAATAGTTTACGGACCAAAAATGAGAAAACAAATCTTCTTATATATTTGGTTAAAAAATATTTTAAATAATAAACCAATTATAATTGAAGGTGGAGAACAAACAAGAGATCCTTGTTTTGGATCCGATACAATAGATGTTTGGACGAGAATGGTTGAATATCCAGAAGATAAAATAGTAGGCAATACATTCCAAGTAAGTAGAGGAATTGAATGGAAGATGGAAGATATGGCTAAACTATGTATGAAAGTAGCTGGTAAAGAAGTACCAATTGAATATAAAGATTATAGACCTGGGGAAAAGGGGCAAAGAGAGTGTTTTGATAATTCATTTGCTAAAGAGCAAGTTGGATATGATCCTAAAGTAGACCTTGAAGAAGGATTAAAGATACTTTGGGAATGGGTAAAAAAGGAGGAAAAAATGACAGACGAAGAAGAATTTAAGGCAGAAGAAACAGAAAAAGACACAGATGAAGAAGAAACATCTGATGAACCTGCTGAACCTGCACCAGCAGAAGCAGAATAAAAAGGGAATTTATTAAATTTTTTTACCTTTTTATTTTATAATCAAAAGGAAATGATAGTTAAAAATGGAAGAAGAAAAAGAAATAGGTTTTAAAATCAATAAAGGGTTTAGAAAAATTGGACCATCCGGAACAAAAATAGAAGAATATTGGTGTACCGTAGAAGGTAAAACATTAAAGGAAACATCAAAAGAGTTTGATAAACAATGGAAGGAATTTAAAGATGAAACAAAAAAATAAAATAGATGAAATAATAGATGAATTCCTAGAGAGTCCTTACTTCAATGAAGTATGGGAAAAACAATATGAAAAATTAAGAAAGAAACTAAAAAAAGAATTTAAAAATGTGGAAAAATAAAAAAGTATTGGTGACAGGAAGTGAAGGAATGATTGGTAAAGAATTAGTAATCCAATTAGAAGGATTGGGCGCAGATATATTGTTAGCAGATCTAAAAGTTCCCTTTGGTGGAGCAACAGATTTAACTAACTATAAAGAGTGTATCGATGTTTGTGAAGATATAGAGTATATATTTCATTTAGCTGGAGTTAAAGGTAACCCTAAAAAAACAAAAGAGAGACCAGTTGATTTTATGGGTCCAATGTTACAATTTGATACTAATATGATTTTAGCCGCTCAGGAAGAAGGAGTGAAAAGATTCCTTTACACAAGTTCAATAGCAGTGGAGAATCCAGAAAGTGATAAATATCCAGCATGGGCAAAACAAACTGCTGAAACTTTAATAGAAGCAATGAGAATTCAATATAAAGATGTACCAAAAGAATATAAAACAAATTATTGTATCGTTCGACCAAGTAATGTTTATGGACGTTTTGATAATTTTGATAATCCAGATGCTATGGTAGTTACAAGTTTAATAAATAAAGCTATGAAAGACGGTAATTTAATTCTTGATGAAAAAGGGTGTGAACAATTCAGAGATTTTATTAATGCCAAAGATGTAGCAAGAGGAATGATTAAAGCAATGGAAGATATGCCAGACAAACCAGTAAACTTATGTAGTGGTGAAGAAGTTCAGATAGCTGTTATTATAAAATTAATTATGAATAATACTGGATGTAGTACAGAGTTTAGAAATTTAAATTTAACACTTGGACCAAATAAAAAAGTAATGAAAATAAATTGGGACTTTAAACCAGAAATAAGTTTAGAAAAAGGAATTAAAGAGGTAATAGAATGGAATTTAAAACATTGAAGGATTTGAAATTTAACATTAACGAAAAAGATAAAGATATGAAAGAATTAATGGATATTATTCAAGACCAAGAAGCAATAAAATGGGTTAAAAAAATGAAATCTGATATTCCTGAAGGATACACACCTCAAAGAATTAAAGACATAATTAATGGGGTAAACGGAGGCATTAATATACTTAAAAAGTTCTGCAATATCGACGAGGAAGACCTAAAATGACTAAATTAACAATAGGAATACCAGTTAAGAATGATTTAGAATGTTTACAAGCAATGTTATTTAGTCTTAGAAGATCAACAAAAGATTATGATAAACTAATATTCGCAGTAGGTAAAGGAACAAACAAAGAAACTGAAGATTACTTAGAAGCTATAACAGAATTTGACTTTAAAGATGAAGATATATTATATGAGTTATCGGAAGAAAGATTTAATACTCCATTAGATGCATATAATTATTTATTCAAAAGAGCAAAAGAAGAAAAGTCTGATTTATTCGTTACTCAAACAGATGTATTATTTCCAAAGTTATATAAACGCGATTGGCTTAGTTATATGAAAGAAGTTGCACAAAGTCCAGAAGTAGGAGCAGTCACTTGTATAAACGGAACAGGTATAAGTGGACCAGATTATGTTAACGGATTTGAGTGGTTAGGAGGTTGGTGTACTTATTATCCACTTCGAACATTAGAAAAAATAGGTGAATATGATAAAAACTTTCCAAATGGTTATGGTGTAGATATAGATCATTCATATAGAATTATCAAAAGTGGGTTGAAAATAATAAAAGTAAACTATTGGGTTGATCATCATATGATGAATGAAAGAGAACATGATAAAAATCCAAATACAGAACAAATGAAAAAAGAATCAAGTGAATATTTTAAGAAAAAATGGAACATAGGAGGAATTAAAAAATGAGTTTAGGAGGGTTTTTAAATACGATAATATCTGGGGATATGAGGTTTAGAGATGATGTTTTCAATGATGAGTTTAAAGGAATAATTATTGACACTGTATTAACCTCAGATACTGGAAAATGGGAAACTGGCATTAAAAGAAAGAATATAGAAGGAGAATGGATTATTGTAGAAATGTATGAAAATAGAGAAGAGGCAAAAACAAAACATGAAGAATGGGTAAAAAGATTAAAAAAAGATCCAAAAATGAAGTTAAAAGATTGTATAACTCCAGAGGAATGGGCATTCGGAGAATATTAAAATGAAAGAGATCAAAGGATTAACTGATAAATGTACAAATAAATTAATTTCAGACATGGAATTAATATTATCATCTGATAAAATAGAAGGAGTAGAATATATTAAAGGAGAAAAATACGTGATATTAAAATGAAAGAAACAGCAGTTATGATTGCAGTACGTGATAGACCAACAGAGGTATCAATGTTACTGCAAAGTCTAGCTTATCAGACTTATACAGATTTTGATATATTCATTAGAGATGATGCAGGAGGCACTCCTTTGACTACTTATCATTTTTATAATTGTATATTCAACCTACTTAGAATGAAAGGATTCAGAATATATTTTAATAGAAACGAATTTGGATTAGGAGTAAGTAAGAACAGACAAAAATTAGTAGAAGATACAAAAATAAATAAGTATAAATATTTAGCAAGAGTTGATGATGACGTTGTTTTAGAACCAGACTTCTTAGAAAGATTAATTAAGGTTATTGAAAAAGGATACGATTTAGCAAGTGGAGTTACTCCAGTGATGGTAAGTCCAACATTTATAAGAGATTCGAATTATGTAAAAATAGGAAATCAAGTAGTTCTAGATAATGAAGGAAACTATTTATTTAATGGAGATGATTTTGGATACAAATATACTGACGATAAAATTATTCCAGCACATCATTTTAGATCAAGTGCTTTGTATAAGGCAGAAATTCATGATAAAGTAAATTATACACCTACTAAGTTAAGTAAACATGGATTCAGAGAAGAACAGTTTTTTAGTTTTAAATGTTTAATGAATGGATATAAAATAGGAGTAGATTTAGGGGCGATAGCTTGGCATCAAATGACACCAAGTGGTGGTGAAAGATTCCCAGATCAAAACGATTTAGTTCAATTTAATGAAAAAATATTAAGAGAATGGACAAAAGAACATAAAGATGAATTAAATAAAATATTCGGTCGACCTAAATTAACTGAACAAGAGTTAATGAAAGATACAAACTTAGCGAGGAAATTTTAAATGAAAATAAAATTAGAAAATATGGAAAATATAATTTTAGATATTGGTAGAGATATTACCATTATGAGATATAATGATGGATTGATGATCATGAATGTTAAAGAAGGGCAAAGTAAAGAAATTAAATGTGGAGATTTAGGAGAACCTGTACGAGAGGAAGATTAAAATGATAAATATAATAGGTAATATACTTGGGACCTCAGGATATGATATTCATACAAGACAACTAGCTAATGCTCTGAATAAATATGTAGATGTTAGATTAGTTACTCAAGTACCTCCAGGAGCAGAAGGTCAACTAAGTGATAAAGAATTAGAAATGGTCAAACGAAAAGACTTTGATATAAACTTGATTATAACTAATCCTATATATTGGAGAAACTATTTAACTGCTAAAAGAAATTGGGTATTCCTAGTTTGGGAAGGAAATAAAATTCCTAAAAGTTTTATAAATGAATGTCTTAATCTAGATATAGAATATATATTTGTACCAAGTACACATACGAAGAAAGCAGTAGAAAATACAGTGTGCGATTTATTTTGGGATAAATTTACAAAAGAAGAATTAATGAATAAAATTAAAGTAATTCCTCATGGAGTAAATTTAGATCTGTTTTTTTCAAAAGAAAAACCTAAAGATAAATTTAGATTCTTATGTAATAAAGGATTCAGAAATATGGAAGATAGAGGAGGAATACAATATGCAGTTCAAGCATACTTAGAAGAATTCAGTAAGAATGATGATATTGAAATGATAGTTAAAATAAATCCAGCTTACCCTATTGGAGATTTAAATAAATTAATCAAACAGGTTGCACCAAAGAGAAATGATTTACCTCATTTACAAATTAATGCTCAAGCATTGCCTTATGATAAAATGGTTCATTTATATAATAGTGCACATGTATTTGTTAGTCCAACAAGAGCAGACGCATTTAATTTACCAGTTGCAGAAAGCATGGCTTGTGAGCTTATGCCTCTCACAACGAATTTTGGTGGACAAGTCGACTATGTAAATACTGATAATGGAATGTTAATAGATTATGAGTTAACAGAAATAAAACATGAAGTTACTTATGAGGGCATACGTTGGGCGACCCCAAATATATCAGATTTAAGGAAAAAAATGAGATGGTGCTATGAAAATCAAGAAGAAGTTACAATCAAAGCAAAAAAAGCTTTAAAAGACATTAAAAATTGGACATGGGACGAAACAAGCAAAAAGATTAATCAACTTATATAAACATAAAGTATATAAAGCATTTAATCTTCTTTAACTTATGAAAAGAGTAGCTTGGAACAAAGGATTAACCAAAGAAACTGATAAAAGAGTTAAAAAGAATGCAGACAGTGGAAAAGATAAAAAGAGATTATCTCACTTAGGGAAAAAACACACCGAAGAAACAAAAAAGAAAATAAGTTTATCTAATAAAAATCAGCAAAAAAGTGAAGAACATAAAAAGAAAATATCTATAACACTTAAAAGAAAGTTTAAGGAAAACAAAATCATTCCTTATTGGTTAGGGAAAAAACATAGTCAAGAAACTAAATTAAAAATAAGTCAAACTAAAAAAGAACTAGGAAGCCATAAATTAGAAAGAAACGCAAAATGGAAAGGAGGAATATCAAAAGAAGCATATGGGATTGAGTTTACTGAAGAACTTAAAGAAAGAGTTAGAAATAGAGATAAAAGAACGTGTCAGATATGTTTCAAGCCAGAAACAGAGAAGAGGTTAGATGTTCATCATATAAATGAAAATAAAAGAGATAACAACATGAAAAATTTAATAAGTTTACATCACTATTGTCATATAATATTACATAATAAGAGGTTAAAATTTAAAAATGTCGTGGACAGATCGTAAGTCAATTGATCATATAAAACAATTAAGAGATATATTCAAAGTAAAGACTTTCGTAGAAACAGGAACATTTAAAGGAATAAATGTAATTACTCATTTACCTAATTTTGATATGGTATATAGTTGTGAATCAGATGAAGAGAATTATGATTATGCAAGAAAGAAAATTCAAGACTACTGGATTAATAAAACTGAAGGAAATCCTTATATTTATAATCAAACAAGCAAAGAATTCTTAAAATTTTTCAAAAAGTTTTACAAAGAAGCAAAAAGAAAAGATACAATTATTTTTTACTTAGATGCACATTTTTATGATCCTAAAAATAATAAAAGTAATAAAGATAGATTCGTTGTTTTACAAGAACTAAAAGCGTTAAAAGGATTTAAAAATTGTATTATAATAATTCATGACTTTGATAACAATCTTGGACATATTACTTATGACGGCATATCCCTTGATTTCAAATTACTTGAAAAGGATTTAAATAAAGTAAACCCTAACTTTAAATTTTATACAAATGAATTAAGTAGTTGTGATATAGTAAGACCTTATGAAACAGATGATCCCGATGAAAGAGCAAATTTAGAATATGCTTGGTCTAAACCAGAGAAAACATTCAGAGGTATACTTTATTGTGTTCCTAAAAAAATAAATATAAAAGGATTAAAAGAATGGAATTAAAGTTTAAAAAAGATTTACTTGTGTCTATACCAACATTAGATTCACCATTACAAATTGATATAAAACATAAATTAAAAGGACCAGAAAGATTAGACAGAACTCTTAAAATGTTATACGATCAATGTAAATCTAAAAATAACTTTAATGTTCAAGTAATTATAAATGATCATCAAATAGAAATTTATAAAAAAATAACAGATAAATGGAATATTAGACCAACTATAATAAAATTTGATCAATCATGGAAAAATTTAATAAAGGCACAAAACGATGAGATGAAAAAAGGGGATTATTATTTTTTTGTATTTTTTCCAGATGATATGTATGGTCTTTCTAAAAACTGGGATACTCAAATTATTTCAAAGAAAAAATATTTTAAAGATGATTTATTTGTTCTTTTTTCGAAATATGATAACTGGGGCAGAAAGCCGAGTAAATTAGATGATTGTTACTTAAGTCCTAGCGATGCTTTTGATTCATTTGAACAAAATCCTGTTTGGACTTATAAATTTGGAGAATTTATTTACGAACTTTTTGAAGAATATGATCATGATAAAGGAAGAGAAATGCTTATTGCTATTATTTTACATTTACTCAATAAGAAAGGTTATAACAGACACGTTGAAAGTGATCTTAATTACATAGAATTAGTATGTTTACAGAATAAAGGAGGAAAAGATTTTCCAAAAATAAAAAAACTAATAAAAAATAAGTGTGAAGAGTTAAATATTATAGTAGAAAATATGGTAAAATATATAAAATGGCAAGAAAACTAGCAACAATACAAAAGATTACTAGACTAACACCAATAGAAAATGCAGACAAGTTAGAAGTAGCAAGTATACTTGGTTGGAAAGTTGTAGTAAGAAAAGAAGAATTCAAAGAAGGAGATTTATGTGTTTATTGTGAAATTGATTCTATTTTACCAGACAAACCAGAATTTGAATTTATGAGACCAAGAAAGTTTAGAATTAGAACTATTAGACTAAGAGGACAAATCAGTCAAGGAATTGCTTTTCCTATTAAATCTTTGTTACCTTTAGCAACAATTCTAGAAGAAGGAGATGATGTTACTGAAACATTAGAAATAGAAAAATACTTACCACAAATACCACAATGTTTAACTGGTGTAGTTAAAAATACATTTCCAAGTTTTATTCCAAAAACAGACGAAACGAGAGTCCAAATTCTACAAAATCTATTAGATAGATATGTAGGAATAAAATGTTATGTTACAGAAAAAGTAGATGGAAGTTCGGCGACATATTATTTTAAAGATGAATTTGGAGTGTGTTCAAGAAACTTGGAACTATTTGAAGACGATAAAAATGCTTTCTGGAAACAAGCAAGAGAAAACAAAATAGAAGAAAAACTAAAACAAGCATTAGAAGATACCGGCTGGCATTTTGCAATACAATGTGAATTAATAGGACAAGGAATCCAAAAAAACAATCTAAAAATAGAAGGGAATCAAATACCATGTTATAATGTTTTTAATATTGATAGATATAAATATCTTAACTATAAAGAGTTTATAGAATTTTGTAATAAATATGAGATATTGACTGTTCCTATTTTAGAAGACAATTATATATTAGAAAATAATATTGATAACCTAATAGAAAAAGCAAGAGGTGCAAGTAAATTAAATAATAAAATTCATAGAGAAGGAATAGTTATAAGACCATTAATCGAAATAACAGATTTAGAAATGTCTACAGGAATGGGAAATGCTAGAGTTAGTTTTAAAGCAATAAATAATGATTATCTGTTGAAATATGAATGAAAAGAACTAAAAAATGTAAGGTGTGTAATAAAATATTATGGGAACAAAATAAGACAAACTTATGCAGTTATCATTATATGCTCAATTATCGAAAGGAAAGAAGAAATGGAATTAAATTTGAAAGGCAAGAAAGCCTTAATAACAGGCGGAAGTAAAGGAATAGGATTGGCTATTAGAAAGTCACTCGAAAAAGAAGGAGTAAAAGTAATTAGTTGGTCAAGATCAGATGGAATTGATTTCAATAAAGAACTCTCGCATCAACATTTAAACACTCTTAAAGAAATAGATATTCTAATTAACAATTTTGGTGGAGGAGGAACTTGGGAATGGGAGTATGTAAAAAAAGTAATGGATAGAAATTATGGGGTGACACAATTATTAACAGGAAAATTTATAAGAAGTAAAGAAACAAACAATTATGGTAGAGTAATAACAATTAGTAGTATCTTTGGTAAAGAGAAAGGTCACAATCCAGAATTTACTGCAGCCAAGGCCGCTCAAATTGCATATATGAAGAGTCTGGCAGGTAGATGTGGTGAAATAACATTTAATACAATTTGTCCAGGACATATAGATGTTGGTAAACCTTTTCCTGATAAACCAGAAGTAATCGGTAAACCAGAAGATGTTGCGCATTTAGTAACTTTTCTATGTAGTAATCTAGCTAATCATATAAACGGTGTGACAATATGTGTTGATGGAGGAGTAAGCCATAGTTTCTAAAATGAATACCATTATACAAAATATAATAAGAAGATTTGCAATGAGAAAGGTTGTAAAAAAGGAAATTATAGCTAGAGCACTCTTTAATATTGGAATAGATTTAAAAGAATGTTATTGGAACCAAGATGACGATTTAATTATTCCGGACAAACTGATACAGGATTAAAAATGGATTTAAAAAAAGAGAAATGTGAGATATGTGGAACACAAGCTACAAGCATTATACGAACAATAATAACATGTGGAAAGTGTTTCAGTATATTAACTAGAGAGAATTCTAGACTATTCAAAAAAGATTTAGATATACCAAATGATTTAAGTTATCGGAAAAATTGTGGCTATTATCCTTGTGAAAAAAAATTCATGAGCAAGATTATGTATATAAACGGCGAGATAATCAAAGAATTTTGTAGTGATACATGTAAAGAAAAGGATAGTTTGATAAAATTAAGAAAAAATACATAGTGTATCCAAAACACGGAATATATAAACTCTGTAATATTAATTAATACATAATTAATTAATGTGATACAATGAAAAAAGAGAAGTTAACAAAAAAAGAGTATCAGCTGAAGTGGGCAAAAGAAAACTTAGAACATAAAAAAAATGTGTATAAAACTTACTTAGAAGTTCTCATTGAATATAATATGCCGTCAGTAGCATATTCTGCAATAAAAGTAAACAATATGTATCAGAAGGAATTATTAAGACTTATGGATGAATATAGAAAAAAAGGAAAATCATTTATGAGAACAATATTTGGATATTTTAATCATAAAAAATTAACTGAAATAGAAAAATTAGAGAATAGAGAAAAACATTATGATAAACTCATAAAATCAGTTGAAGAAAGAATATCTATGTTTTCGTTTGATTTAAAGATGAAGATTGCTAAAGATGCAATAGAAAAACAAAACGCTTGGTTTGGATTATTTAAATATCAAAAGGAATTAATCAAATATAAGAAAAATGGGAAAAAGCGTTGAAACAAGGGAAAGAGTAACTCAAAAATCTGCAGGAATAAGAATGAGACAATTAGAATTTATTAACTGGGCAGAAGATAATGAACCAAACTTTGATTGGAATAAATTAATTAGAGATAAACTAGACGAACAAATTAAAATATTAAATCCAACTTTTTTAAAAAATGAACAAATTATTTGATGAATGTATAAAAGAGGCAATCAAGATAGGAAGAAAATATATGATATATTGTCCAGAAAATAAAGATGAACCAACTAAACAAGAATGGACATTAGCTTTAGTATTACTTCAACATAGATTACTATCACAATATCATTAAAATGAAAAGAGAATTAACAAAAGAAGAACATGAAATAAATGTAAAACAATTACTTAGACATAAAGAATTAGTAATCGAATTGGAAAAGAATATAGAATATAATAAAAGTTTAATCCAATTACAGGAAAATAAAAGAAACCATGATAATAAATTTCGAGATTATTTGAGAGAAAGAAAAACAAAAGAAGATAGTCAAATCATTAAACAAATAAATAAAGAATTAAAAAGTAGTGGAGAACATATTAAAATGCTCACAACACAATTAAAAGAAGGTGTTGAAGTGAAAAAACCAACAGGAGTATAAGGAGGTGAAGAATGGAAAATATAGTAAGAGACCCAGAAAAAAAAGAAATGAGTCAAGGACCAGAATCAGAGTACGGAATAGATGTGCCTTTAATAACAAGTAAAGGTAAATTTATATCTCCTCAAGATAAATTTTCTAAAAAGATATCAGAGGAGCAATTAAAAGCATCAAAGAAAGGATTACCTTTCGCTGCAGCAGTAGCAAGAGCAGATGTAGAAGATATTAATTCAAAACTAAAAAACCAAATAAAAAGATTAGGTTATATTAGTGAAGATTATAAATTATCTAGTATCAAGTGGGAAAAATATTCTGATTTAAAAAACTTCGAAGTGATCGAAGAAGGGAAACAGTACGATATCAATTTGTCTAAAACAAATAGATTACCCATTCATTTGAAATGGATAAAATATAAGTTTAAAGGATTTAGCAATCTTTATATTGTTATGGAAAATGGAGATGATGCTGTTATAAGGGCTCAGAATAAGTATGATGAATCATCAGCTAAACGATTACAAGCAGTGTTAAAGCCAGCAAAAGAGAAATCCCCTAAACCAGATAAAACAAAAGTAGATAATAAATGAGTTTATCTAAAAGAAAGAGAGGTTTACTAAGAGAGTATGTTAATTATACTTGTGAGAGTTGTAAGAAACATGAGGATAAAGTAGGAGAGTTAGAACCACATAGAATTAGACCAAATGATGAAGGTGGAACATACGAACATAGAAATATAAAAATGTGTTGTAAAAAATGTCATGATATATTTAGTTCAGCTCAACGGATGGCAAGAGGTATACAATGATATGTAAATACTGTAAATATAATAAGAAGCCAATTGGAAGAGCGTTAGACGATGCTAATAAAGGAAGAAAAGTAAAAGTAAAACTTAATGCAAATGGATGGAAACATACATTTCATATAACTTTTTGTTATGAGAAATATTTAGAAGAGTTAAATATTAAGGAAAAAGGTAATACAATATGAAAGAAAGCAAACAAAAACAAGGGAAAAAGAATAAAGCAGCAGGTTCTAGATTCGAACTTAAAGTAAGAAAAGACTTAGAAAGTAAGGGATGGATTGTTTCTAAGTGGATGAATAATGTTGAGTTGGGAATTGATATAAAAGAATCAGAAACAATTAGAGAAGATAGTAAATCAGTAAAATTTAAAATAACTCTTTTTCCTTCAAAAGGGAAACTAATACCAGCAAAACATAAATTCAGAGGACCAGGAATACCAATGGCAATAGGAACAGGATTCCCAGATTTTATTGCTTTTAGGAGTAAAACTTATGAGGAACCTCAAGAAGATTTTATAAATATGGAAGAACCAAAAGTACCAATAAGTAGAATGGTGTTTTTAGAAAAGAAAGGAAGGGAAGTTGGAAGTCTACCACCTCCTAAAACACCGCGTCCTCCAATAGAGATTCCTTATCAAGAAAAAGAAGTTATTGGTGTAGAAGTAAAATCTAATGGTTATTTAGATAAAATAGAAAAAGAAAAATGTAGATGGTTATTGGATAATAATATATTTAGTAAAATATTAATAGCAAGTAAAGGGGATAAAAGAGGAGAAATCGTTTACAAGGAGGTGACAAAATGACAGCACAAACAATAGTACAACCAACAGGTATAGGATTTGCAGGATTATTAACAGTTTTATTCATAGCGTTAAAGCAAAATGAAAGCACAAATATGTCCAGTATGTATCGGAAAAGGGAAGATAGGATTTGAAGAATATATTTGTCATGGGTGTTACGGTAAAGGATGGGTAGAAGTAAATGAAGAAACATATGTTCGTATAGGATTTCATGCCACTTAAAATGAAATTTCCAAAATTAAAAGATATAAATTGGAATGAATGGGAAGAATGTTCAAGAGAGGAATATTATAATGATGAATTAAATTTTAGAGATAGCATGAGAATACATTTATTTGAACATGAAATTTATTTAAAGAGAATTTAAAATGACAATCAAAAAAGTAATAAGGGATAAAGCATTAGTAATGTTTTTAGATGGAAGAAGTGAAATAAATATAGGATTGGAACTAGATATTACTCCATTAACAATAAGAAAATGGAAAAAGAAGTATGATTGGTATGACCTTAGAGAAAAAACAGAGAAAAAAACTAACGAAAAAGTATCTAATAAGTATAGTGATATTAAAGAAAGAATAATAAAAGATCAAATTATAATAGGTGATAAAGCAAACAAAGAATTACTCAAACGGTTAAAAGAACAAGAAGAAATCAATAAACAAATAGAAGAATATAAAAAAGACTGGATTAAGATGAATAAAGAAGAGAAACTAACAAAAGATGAAATAAAACAATACTGGGATACACTTAATACACTCCTTCAACAAAAAATGCAGAACAAAGACCTAATAAGTGTTTTAAAGCATACTATAGATGTAATCAGACCAAGAACTACTATAACCAAGAATCTAAACATGAATATTGATATAGACAGAGACCAAATAAATAAACAAGTAATACAGTTAGTTACAGATATGGAAGATGGAATTGGATACTCAGGAAATTAAAGATGGTCAACAACATAGAAAAAAAGCAAAAGAATATTTTCCTTACTTTATAGAATATATATTCCCTCTTTCTTTTAAAAAATATACAGTCGTAAAAGCACCTCACACGTGGAAATGGGCTAAACGAGTTCAAAATAATAAAAAGACTGCTACTTTATCTGCAAGAAAGCACTTGAAATCGATTACAATGTATGCTTATCTAATGTGGAGATTATTTAGATTAGAAAGTGATCAAAGAGAAGAATGGGATTATATGAGTTATACAGCTCCAATGAGTGCATATCATACAGAGAATATTAAATTATTAATTCAATATAATCCTTTTTTTGTTGGCATACAAGACTATACATCAGGAAAAGCTCAGATAAATTACTCCTGGAATGGTAAAAATAGATTTATAGTACAACCTACAGGAATACTCACTTTTAATAGAGGAAGACATCCATATGGAGTAATAGCAGACGATATCTTACAAGACCCTACTAGTGAAATGAATTTTGCAATAATAGATAAAATCACTAGAATATTTATGGAACAAGTAATGAGTCTACCAAAAGAAGGTGGAGAAGTTCACTTAGTTGGAACAGCACAACATCAACAAGATTTATTCTTTAAACTAGAAAATAATCCTAGTTGGGATTGGGTAATGTATAAAGCTATGGTAAATGAAGCAAATAAAGAAACACTATGGCCAGAATTATTTAATTATAAAAGATTAGTTGAAATACGAACCAATGAGATAGGAGAAAAAGCATTCAATAAAGAATATCAGTGTAGTCCAGTTTGGTCAGAAGAGGCATATTTTAAACGTGACGAATTAATGAATGTAGTAGACAAAGATTTAAAGACTGCAAAACAACCAGCAGGAGAATGGAAAGCAGGTCAAATAGTGGCAGGACTAGATATAGGTAAAAAACGACATCCAAGTCACTTTGTAATATTTCATGAAAGAAAGGGACATTATACTCAAATTTATGAAAAATTTATGGATAACTGGGACTATACTAAACAAGTAAACTTTATTAAAGATTTATCAAAGTTTTATCTAATAGATTTTATTTACTACGATGCGACTAGAGGAGAATTAGAAAGCTTTGTTGAACAGAATATAATTGATCCTTATATTTGGAAACCAATCATATTTTCAAACAGAACAAAATTCCAAATGGCTGGTAATTTCTCTAAGGCAGTCAACAATAAAACAATCACTTTATTCAATAGTCAAAGAATGATTGATAGTATTCTAAGTGTTAATAATGATCTACAAGCACCAGAAACTTATGTAGGACATGGAGATGCTTTTTGGTCTATTTCATTAGCTTTAAAAGCAGAGTATATAGGTGGAGGATATTTTTCAATATAAGTAGGTGAAATAATGAACGATAAAGAAATATTAATAAAAGATATAGAAAAATATATAAAATCAATGGAAGTGTATAGAGAAGAAATATCTAACAATTATAAAATGCATCCAGAATTAACATCTGAAGAAAGAAAAGATAGACAATATATTGTTGGAGAATCAAATAGACCTATACATTTATTAGAACGTGTGTTAAGAGCCCTAAAATAGTCATTATAAAATGATAACTAATGTTTAAATACTATTATAAATTATTACGTATAAGTTAATCAATTTATTTACTAGTGAAACAATTAAAAGATGGTGAGTGACTTTCAGAAATTTGTTCATAAAGAGGCAGTCAAATTTAGAAATAAAATGAGGAAGAAATATTTAAATGGATCATTAAGTCCAACCGAAGAAATATTTGTAGAGGCTTGGGATTGTAATCCTAAAACATATCTTGTTACCGAAGAACCTTTAACAATTGATGTAAATATTAAATTTATGATGAAACAATTTAAATGAACATAGATCCATAGAGGAAGATTTAAAAAATCCTAAATTAAGAGAGAATCCTATAATTCAGGCAAAACTAAAAAGCCATAAAGAACTACTGAAAGAACTAGAAAATTCTAATATCGAGTAACGATTATATAATATCTTTATCAATATATTTAATTGTTTTTTAACTAACTAAACATATGGTTAAGAAGAATGCTGAACAGCATAGTGGATATATTGCAGTAACTAACGAAGATAAGGTAAAAGTACAATTAGCTTTTAAAGGTGAAAGCATTGATGAAGAGAGTATTTTTCCAAAAGGATTAGGAGCGAGGCATCCTTTTGATTTTGAGAGTGCAGAAAAATTAGGTAAGAAAAGTGGACTCGTCCTAGCAACAGTAAGCAAATTAGCAGACTGGATAGTCAGTGATTTTGAGGTTAAATTAAAGAATCCAAACGCACAGACATTAGTAAACAGTTTTCTTCATGATACTAATTTCCGTCAAGTTATGAGAGAATGGGTCAGAGAAGGATTACTTAAAGGAAATGGATTTATTGAAATTGATTTAATTGATCAAAAAGTAAGAATATTAAATGCTAATTCTATGTATGTTAGAAGAAATAATAAAGGAAAAGTTCTAGGTTATACACAATGGGTAAAACCTTTCAAGAAATTTAGTAGAGCACAATTAAACGAAACTAATACATTTAAACCAAATGAAATAGCACACTTGTTAATTAATAAGACACCAAATGAACCATACGGTATTGGAATCATTTATCCAAATGAAAGAATCATAGAAAACTTAATTCAAAATGAACAGGACCTTCAATTAATAATCAGTAGAAAAGCTGGAGCTCCTTATCATATTAAAGTAGGACAACCAGGAAGTAATACTCCTAAGGCAGTAGTAGATGCAGTTAAAGCAAATCTTCAATATTTAAGAAGTACTGTTGAATGGGTTACAGATGGAGATACTGATATTAGTTCTATTGATTTCAAGGACTTAGGTAAAAGCTTAACAGAATCACAAATGTATTTCTTTAGACAATATTTAACTGGTGTAGAAATACCTGAAGTTATTATGGGATCAGGTCAACTAAATGAAGGGATAGCAAAAGTTCAAATAGCAACATTAAAAATAAAAATATCATCTTATCGTGGTCAAATCGCTGCGATAGCAGAAGAGAAAATAATTAGACCATTATTAAAAGCAAATAATTTAGATGAAGTACCAGACTTTATTTGGAACTTACCTTCTGAGGAAGAAATAAATGAAAGAATTGTAAAAATTAAAGAACTATTAAGTTTGCTAGTGATTAGTCCTCCAATGAAAGCAGCATTAGAAATAGAATTAGCCAAGTTATTAGGCTTTGAAGATATTATAACTTTTTTAGTCGATCCTAAAGATGCTCAAGAACAAGCAGACGAAAAAGAAAGAAAAGAAGAAGAAGAAATACCTCAACCAGAAGTACCTGGAGTTAAACCAAACGCTAACGAGTCTTTAGATATTAAAGATAAAAAACATGGTAAGAAGAAACCAAAAACGAAAGAAAATAGTGGAGATTACACAATTAAAGAGTGGATAGACTTAAAAGAATTAGCAGGTTTCAATTATGCAGATTATCTAATTGAAATATTAAAATTATTAAAGAATGATCCGTTCGTAGATTTAAAAGCAATTACTGAAGCAGATATAGCAAAGGGTTTACTAAGCAAGGAAGAAGTAGAAAAATTAAGATTCGTTCTAAAAGACGGATTCAGTAATAATCAAACAATTAAAGAAATTGAAGATAATATAATTAATAAAGTTAAAATAAGAGATAGAGTAACTAAAACAGGTGCAATAATAAATAGTACAAGTCGAGCAAGCAATATTGCTAGAACTGAAACCGTTAGATTAGCAAATCAAGGACTATTAAATTTATATAGACAAAACGGAATAGAAAGAGTAAGGTTTTTAGCATCAATAAGTGCTAGAACCTGTCCAACATGTGAAGGACTAAACGGACAAGTCTTCACTATGAATGATTCAGAAGGAATAATTCCAGTACATGATCGATGTAGATGTACTTGGATTAGTATATTAGAATGAAAATAATAAAATGAAAATTTTAAATAAATCACTTTGTCAAATATGTGAAAAAGAACAATCATTAGGAGTATTTAGAAATAAGTGGATTTGTGGTAGATGTTTATTAAAATTTGAAAATAAAATAAATCAAGAAAGAGATAAATTTTTAGATATTGTTGAAAACGATATTAAAAACAAGAATTAAATTATATAACATATAACTCAATAAATAAAAATGAAATATAACTTAAAATGGCAGGACAAGTAGTAATAGCAGGAAGTGGATGGGGAAATCAAGTCCGAGCAACATCCAAAGGAGAATTAGTAGTAACAGGAAGTTTTGTTAATACTACAGGTGCATCAGCACTTAGACAGTTTGATAATACTCAAATTAATGAAAATATCCTTACAGAGTTAAAAAGAATTAATACTTATATGAGTCTAATAACAGATGAGGAAATTAAAGAAGACGATATAATATAAGGAGGAAAAATGGTAAAAATAGAAGATGGAAAAGGTAGAGGATTTAGTGCAGAGGTTACAGATGAACAACATTTATCTGTAGATGCTACTACTGATAAAAGAGTTTCACATGAATCTAGAGAACATGGTCGAGCTTTCGTTTGGACAAGTACATTTGGGACTGGTACAACAGATGTAGAAGTATTATATATAAAAAACACTTCAACAACAAGAAATCTATTTATTGATTCTATGAGATATTCAGCAAGTGCAGCATGTATATTCTCTGTGTTTAAACACACTGGGACAGCAACTGGTACTGCAATAACAGGAGAGAATTTAAACTTTACAAGTTCAAATGATCCAGAAGCCACAAGTTTAGGTAATGGAGCAGTTACAGCAGGAACTATCGGTAATGCTATAGCTTTTATGCAAGTCGGAGCAAACTCAGATTCTAATAGAAATTGGAATGGTGAAGTGATTTTAGGAGAAGGAGATTCAATCATAGTTACAGCAAGTGCTAATGCAACAGTGCATTTAGCAATAACAGGATTTTTCGAATAAAATGGTGATTAAAACCACTATCCTAGATGGGGATGGTAAAGGCATTTCTTCACATGTTCATAGATTTGCAAAAGGTTTACACGCTGGACAAATAGTTTTAACAGAAGGATTAGCTAAATTTGATCCTGAATTTCATCCTTTTTTAAACGAGAGTTTCGGTACAGCTATGAATCAATCGGTTGTGTTTACTGGAGGATCGGAATTAATAACTAATGGTAGTGATGTGGCAGCATGGACTACAGCAATAGGTGCAGGAACTTGGGACTTTAATGATGCAACTGGTAAAACTGGTTCAAGTGTTTCTTTAACAAATGGAAATAATAATGATTTTGCTATTTTTACAGATAGTGGATCAACTGATTTCGGAGCACACACAGCATTAACAGGACAAATCAGACTAGAGACATATAATGATTCACTCAACAATCTTAATCTTCAATTTCAATTAGCTAATTTAAATATAGGCAATTCAGTAAATTTGAATGACTTCATTGATACTGGATTACTTAATTCATATCAAGGGTTTGTTATACCTAAAGAAGATTTTGGGATAACTACTCAATATGTGGATGAACTAGATTTTACATTAACTCGAATAGGTGGTACAAAACCTATATTTAGATTCGATGATATACAAATTGAAGTAAGTGGAACACCTCTTGTTTTTACAGCAGATGTTGAAAAAGATGAAGTATTTTGTATAACTGAACTAAGAATAGCGATAGCAGATGTACTTGCTAGTACAGTAGCAAATGGTACAATGGAAGGACTTTCTTATGATAAATTATTAGATTTGGTTAAACTAGCTAACGGAATAATTTTTCAAAGAATACAAAATGGAAAACCAGTATTTTCAGTAACAATAAAACAATTAGGAGACTTCTTATCTACTGGTTCAAATTTAGTAAATCATATTTCTGATGGAACTAACACATTTATAACTTTATTAATCGAATTCCCTGAACCAATTGTATTAGATGGTTCAAAAGGAGATAAATTAATTTTTATAATAAATGATGATTTATCTGGGTTATTACAGTTTACGGCAGCAGCTAGAGGATCAATTAAAAAAGTAGATAAAAAATCTATTCTTGAGGACCCATAATGGTAATAATACATAAACAAACAAGACAAAGAGTAGTAGCAGACAGATTTAACACAGACATAGTATTTGATGCAAAAAGTCAATCAGATGCTTTAAATGTAGATGTAATACCGGTTATAGGTGGATGGACAGATCAAACAGGAACAGGCGGTCCTCCTACTAAACAACAACTATTTTTTGCTGGTATTGCAGATAAATTCTTTGGTACAGATGTTTGGTTGGAGAGAGCAAGTTTAAGTCAATTGGATAATCTAGGTAATAGAACCGAAACTACTCGGCAGAGACAAAGAAGAATTTTCATGGATTTAAAAAATCAACCAAATTTCTAAAAACTACAATATAACCGAATTAGTTTATAAGTAAATCGGTATTAAAGCACATTTCTTATTTTTTTCATAAAAATAACATATATAAACTATTAATTCTTCAATTAATCACTGCAGTGTGGTCTAATGGCTAGGACACAAGGCTCATGTCCTTGAGAAGGCAGTTCGATTCTGTCCACTGCAATTTCCTCAGTGTCCATGGAGTATTAGTTTAATGATAGAATACTTGATTCCAAACCAAGAGATCATGGTTTGATTCCGTGATACTCCATGCCGTTGTTGAGCAGTGGTAGCTCACCGAGCTTGAACCTCGGTTCCATAGTGTATGAAGGTTCAATTCCTTCCAACGGCGTTGCCAGTATGACAGAGTAGTAATGTGCCAGCTTGCTAAGCTGAGACTTCGAAAGATGCGTTGGTGCAAATCCAGCTGCTGGCGTTGCCTTAATAGTCTAGTGGTAAGACCTCCGGCTGTCTACTGGAAGACCTGAGTTCGATTCTCAGTTAAGGCGTTGCCCTGTTCGTCTAGATGGACAAGGATATCAGACTTTCAATCTGAGGACCTGGGTTCGAATCCCAGACAGGGCGTTTATTCTTCATAGAACCATTCTAACGATTTATAAGGTTTTCATTTTTTTATTTTTGAAATATGTTTGTAGAGAGTTTAATACTCATGAAAAGTTTAAATAAACTAAACACTTTATTAATATATAGATATAAGGAGGTAAAAAAACATGAATAAAGGACACACATGGGAACAAAGTCATGCCATGAAAGAAGAATGGGAAAGTTGGCAGTTTTTGTTTGGTGAAATGTTAAAAGCTTTTAACTTAACTAGAGAAGAATTAAATAAGAAGAAGTATAAGGGAGTGTTTGATGCAATATATGTTTGGGCTGAGTTTGAAACAGTGAGAGAGGATTTATTGGGTAAGAGAGAATATAAATCTGCTCTTCCATTTCCAAAATAACTATTGTAAGGATTAACTAAAATCATTATTTTTTTTATTAAAATTCTCTTTCTTTTCATTATATAACCCAATTATCAATTTATATTAATTATAATTTACATAAGTTATGTATGCAACAAATTAATTTATCTTATAGTGTTCCAATTAAAGTAATTGAAGCTATTGAAGATACAGATCAATTTATAATTCAAGGCACTGCAATAAGTGCAACAGTTACTGATAATCAACATAAATTTTTAGCTGAAGAATTAGAATTAGCAGCAGATACTTTGAAAAATAGACCTTTACTTAAAGATCATGATAATTTAACAGATAGTGTAGTTGGTAGAGTAATATCAGCAGATTTTGATCCTAGTTCTGAGAGTATTGTATTCAAAGCAAGAATTAATTCAACAGATCAAGGAATTAAAATAAAAGAATTAATTAAAAGTGGAGATTTAAATACTGTTAGTATAGGAGCAAATATTGAAAGTATGGACGAAGAAGATGGATTAATGATTCCAAGAGGAATTAAATTCAAAGAATTAAGTGTTGTCGCAGTACCAGCAGATGATTCAGCTGAATTTGTTTTCAGAGGAACTAATTTTAATTTAGCATTACAGGAAGCATATAGAAATAAGAAAAAGAAAATTAAACAATATTCAACCTCATCAGAGGATAATAAAATAAATAAAAAGGAGGAAGACATGGAAAAAGACGAGACAGTCAAAGCATTCGAAGAAAGACTCGACTCACAGGATAAGAAACTTGATGCTCAATCAGAAGTTCTTGCAGAAGTTCTTGAAAGTTTAAAAGCAATGAAAGAATCAGATCAAGACGAAAAAGCAGAAAAAGAAGAAGCAGAAAAAACAAAGGCTGAGGAAGATGAAAAAGCTGAAGAAGCATTGAAAGTTAAAGCAACAGAAGATGCTGAAAAGGCAAAAGCTGATGAAGAAGCAAAAGCAAAGGCTGAAGCAGAAGATGAATCAGAAGAGGAAGACGACGAAGATGTTGACGAAAAGAGCAAATACAAAATTGTTCAAGGATATAAGTCTTTTACCGTTGAAAGAAAATATAGATAATGGCAGGATTCGGAGCAACAGCAGTCGGAGGAGCAATCGATATAGTTTTTGATGGTGGAGTACCTAGAAGCTTTTCAGCGAGAGCTAGAGAAGTAATTTCAGGTGGACAATTCGTAGTAGTCTCAGGCGCGCAAGCAGTTGTAGGAAGTACAATCGCCGAATATATTCCAGGAAGTATTGTAGTAACTTTAATTAAAGATACTGACTTTGCAAATGGTATAGCTTTACATAATGTAGGAAGTAACGAAGTTGTTGCAGTAGCAACAAGAGGAACATATATTACAGTTTCAGCAGATGCAATATCTGGAGGAGCAGCAGTATATGCATTCAATACATTACCACATGCAGTAAAGAAAGCACCTATTAATGAAAATTATTCAGGTACAATAATCGGAAGAGCAATAACAGCAGCAGGTAGTGAAGAATTTTTACTTGTCGATTTCAGTTTTTAATATGGCATTTAAAAAGATTAAAGAATATATTAGTACTGATGACGCGACAGCAGGAACACTATTAATACCACAAACAATATTAGCAACTCTTATAGAGGAAACTGATAAAAATTTGTTAGATAGAAGCTTAGCTAGATTTGTATTAGGTCCAAGCCAAATTCCAGGTAGCCAAATTAGTGTAAATTTAAACGTACACGATACTGGTAAAATCAGGGAAGTTGGAGAAGGTGCAGAAATTCCATTAGATGCTGGTGATTATGAAGCAGTGACATTCACACCCGTGAAGTTCGGTGTTTCAATAAGAATTACTGGAGAAATGATGGAAGATAGTCAATTCCCTTTACTTCAAGATCAAATAAGAACATTTGGTCGAAGATTTGCAGAGAATGAAACTAAGTTAATTTTAACATCACTAGATGGAGCAAACATTACAATAACAGGTGGAGCAAGTATTACAGTTGCAAACATTACAACTGGTATGCAAAATCTATGGGATGAAGATTTCTCACCAAGCGATATAATCGTAGGTGCAGCAGTTTTAAATGATATTATGAACATAGATACTTTCGCTGAAGCAGATAAGTGGGGCGGAGTAACAGCAAATCAAACAGGACAAATAGGAAGAATATACGGTATGAATTTACATTTATTCTCAAGAAATGCAGCACCAGCGACAAACTATAATCTAAGAGCATATATCTTAGATAGAAGAGAAGCTTTTGCTATAGCAATTAAGAGAGATATAACAGTAGAAAATGTTATGTTACCACTATTTGATATGGAAGGCGCAGTGATTACACAAAGAATCGATGTACAACTATTAAAGTCGAGAGCAGTTACTTTAATAACAACAACATAAATTTATTTTATTTATTTTTGTTAGTTTTCAATTATTTTATGGTAAAACTAACAGTCGTAAGACTTTAAACTAAATTAGGAGAAAAATATAAATGGCAGGAATGGTAGATGGATTAGGTGGAGAAGAAGTTAACCAAGACGTAAACGTACAAACAGGAAGTATTATTACTCAAGGTCCAATTAGTGGAGCGGGTACTATATTTGGAGCAGATATAGTTGGAACTACTTCTATTAGTGGTTTGAATTTATTTGCAACAGGATCAGGAACATTTGGAAGAATTAGAAATGCAGATGGTGCATTATTACCAATAAGTGAAGGAAGTCCAGCTATGTACGGTTTAACTATGCAAGTAGGAACAGTAACTACAGATTCAAATGGAATCGGAGATATAAATTTAGGATTAACATTTGCAAATGCAACATGGAGCTTATCTTTAACACCAGGAAGTACAGCAGTAGTAGCAGGAAACTTAACAGTTATAGGAAGTATGATACCAGTAGTTAGTGGACTGAAAGTTACATCTGGAACAGTATTCTATGGTGGAGACACTCAACCTTATGATTATTTTGCAGTAGGATTAATTTAATTTTACTTCGGGTAGTTGAAATAGAAAATGGCAGTTAATAATAGAATAGAATCATATAACTTTATTACAAATAGTATCACATCTGATTCAAATGGATTATTTGAAGCATATTCAGAAAATGATGTTATAGGTAGACTTAATGGAATTCAAGTATTTAATAATAATTTTACAGCAAATGGAAGTTTTCAATTATTTCTTTCAGGTAACAATGAACTCCTTTGGAGAAAAAATGGAATAGCAGGTGAAAGTGGAACATTTTATCCAAGAGAGTATGTAACAAATAATGTTAATGATCAAATTAGTGGAACAGCAGTAGCAACAACACAAGCACTTATAGTCGGTAAATTAAGATTAGTCGGAAGTGGGTTAGGAGACTCAAAATCTGGCATAGGAATTAGTATTTACTATGATTAGAGGTGTTAAATGGCAGATACTTTAAGTACAATTGGAAGCATTAGCAATCATTTATTTACAATATTTCCAGATTTACCATCTGGTTTTAGTGGACTAGTTCTTTTAGAAATAGCAGACATGGCTAGACAACATGTTGCTAATTTTACAGGTCAAAATATCGGTAGTAATGGAATTGGAGATAGTTTTCAATCAGCAATATTAGATTTTGCAAAAGCAGATTTAATAGATTTAATTAATGCACAACAAGGTGGAGAAGAAGTCAAATTAGGAGAATTATCATTTAAAGATACAGGAGAAGCTATAAGTGCTGAACAGTATCGTATGTTAGGTGAAATGAAACTAAACGCCCTTGGTAAAGACTACAAAGTAGTACAAGCACTAAGTTAATTGAATGAGTATAAAAATAAGATTACATGCTGCAAGAAGAAAAATAATTAATTTAGCTGGAGCACCAATAAGAATTCAACGATTTACAAGTACAATTGGATCAGTTTATGATGATGATATCAGTTGGTCTCAAGCAGGAGGAGATTTGTGGACAAGTGGAATATTTTTCCCATTAAATACTGGTAAAAATAGTTCAGATAGTATTCTAGTTGAACAAGGTAAATTAATTCACGACGATAAAAAATTATTTGTACATGGAAGTATACTTTTTACAGGTAGTGAAGAAACTGTTTCGATAAGAATAGGTAGTCCAGGAAATAATTCTGATAATCAGTTTAGTTTATTAGCTTTCAGTCAAAAATATGAAGTTCAAAACGAAGCAATATACAAACAAGTTTATATTAGATTAATTGGAGGTACTGGATCACTTTTAGGAGTATGAAATTAAAAAAAGGTAAAAAAGAGTTTGTAATTTTAGCATTTATTTGTGTAGATAAAACTAAAAAAGAATTCAAAATATTTGATATAAGAAAATTAGAAGGATACACTTTAACAAATGGTAAGAGTAGCTAGTTCTAGAGGTGGAGTTGTTCAAGTGGAAATTAAAGGAATTAATCGAGTTGTTAATCATTTAAGAATGAAAAATATTGCAGTAACCACTCAAGCAGAAATAGGATTAGTTCAAGCAGGAAATTTCGTACAACAAGAAGTTCAGGAGAGTATAATAGGTAATAGAGCAGAACCAAAAAGTGTAGATACCGGAAGATTAGGTAATAGTATAGTCGCTGAACCAACAGGAAAAGGATTAGAAGGAATGAAAATATTTCCAGAACGATCTAATTATCCAGGAACTAGTCAAAACACACAAGATGTAGCTAAAGCTTTAGAATTTGGCACATCAAGAATAAGAGCAAGAAAACATTTTTTTAACACAAAATCAAGAACTAAAGATAAAGTAGTTAGAATTTTAAAAGGTAAAATAAAAGTATAATTAATTATTTGGATATTTCTTTATAAACCAAGCGATAAGTATACCAAGTCCTCCAAATAGTACTCCAGCAATCCATGCTTGTGTAGAAAAACTAATTAATGAAATAAACATTAATATTATTGCTATACTCCAAATCATATTTCTACCGAATTGATTTTGGAATTGAGTTAGACTATTTACCATGATATATCAATAAAGTTATAGTTTATAAATGTTATGTTTATTATATATTTTATTAATCAATGTTTATTAATTAATTCTCTTATTTAGATTAGAACAAGCGAGTTCAAATAACATTCAAGCGAGAATATGGTAAATAAAGATACATTACTAGCAGATATATTGTACTTCATAAAGAACGATCTAATTAATAACATTACCGATCCTATTTCTAGTAAAAGAAGTTCTAAATCTAAATTTGTATTAACATCTTATCCAAATAGACCAGTAGATTATCCAATTATTACAATTAAAGCAATAAACATAGAAGCAGTTAGAAGCGGAATGCAAACAACTGCTCAAGATACTACAATTACTCTTGAAATTCGTGTTTGGGCTCGTAACGAAAAAGAAAAAGATGGACTATATGATGATGTAATGGATAGACTTTTTAATATACAATTTACAAATAGCGGAAGCACAGAAAACGCTTTACATGATTTAACAACAAATAATCCAACCGAAATAGACGAAGAAGGAGAATCAGGCGGACAAGTAATTAAATCAAGATTAGTAAATATTCAATATAAATTTTGGAATTAAAATGACAAGGAGGTAATATGGTAACAGAATGTACAGACCCAAACGGACACAGATGGCATTTCATTAGTTTCACTCAAAGAAACAGAAGAGTATATACGGATATACCAGCAAAAGGAGTAACAGAAGTTAGTATAGTAGAAGAGCCAGAAAGATTTGCTAAATTTGTCTGTGAAAATTGTGGTGAAATTAAAGATATTTTAGTTGATAAAACTAAAATTAAGGAGATTTAAATGCCAAATAATTTAAATAGTGTTGATTTTAACTTAGACCATATCTTTCAACATGACGGCATTTCTTCAACTTTAACAGGAAGTTTTGCTAGTCCTGATGTTTTTCCTATGGGATTAACAATAGACGAGAATGGAAACTTAAATAGTACTGACCTTACCGCAGACCATATCTTTCAACATGACGGCATTTCTTCAACTTTAACAGGAAGTTTTGCTAATCCTGCTGGTAATCCAAGAGACATGACAATAGACGAGAATGGAAACTTAAATAGTACTGACGCATCAGTAGGATTTATCTTTCAACATTCTGGAATAAGTCCAACTCTTTTAGGAAGTTTTGCTAGTCCTGATGGTCTTCCAGAAGGATTAACTTATGATGGTAGTAATTTAATCAGTACCGGTACTTCAGCAGACCATATCTTTCAACATTCTGGAATAAGTCCAACTCTTTTAGGAAGTTTTGCTACTCCGAAAACTACTGCAAGAGGATTAGGATATGATAATCCAAATTTAATTAGTAGTGATGATGATTTTAATTTTATCTTTCAACATTCTGGAATAAGTCCAACTCTTTTAGGAAGTTTTGCTAGTCCATCAAGTCGTCCAGCTGGAATTACTATAGAAATAGTTGGTCCAACAACACATACAATATCAGTATCAGATACGTTAAGTTTAACAGATACATTTACAAGAGGAACATGGACATTAGCTAGAAGTTTTACTGAAACACTTTCTATTTCAGACAGTATAGCAATATTTCCGACGAGAACAAGAAAGATAATAAGAGACACGCTTTCATTCATAAAAACTGATTTATTAAACAACATAACAGACCCAGCAAGTTCAAGTAGACCAAGTAACTCTAGATTCATAATGTCAAGCTATCCAACTCGATCAATACATTATCCATTAGTCACAATCAAAGTAACAAATATAAATGTAATCAGAACAGGAAGTCAAAGCAACGTACAAGACGTTTTATTAAATTTAGAAATAAGAATCTGGGCTCGTAACGAAAAAGAAAAAGACGAAATATACACAGATATAATAAACAGATTAAATGATATACAATTAACAGGTAAAGGTAGCATAGGAAATAATTTACATGATTTTAACGTATTAAGCTCAGTTGAAGTAGACGAAGAAGGAGAAAGTGGAGGACAAATAATTAAAAGTAGGATATTACAATGTCAATATTCATTTTATAATATTTTATAGGAGGTAAAAATGAAATTTAAAGAAAAAACAAAGATTACAGGAAGAGTAAGAATTGAAAATGTAACAACTGGAGAAATAAGAGAAGTAAATAACTCTTTAGTAAACATAGGATTTGATACATTAAGTGCATTAACATTATCTGATGTTGGTGGAACAGCATTTGATTTTTTAGCATTAGGAACAGGAAGTTCTACTATTATAGCAACAAATACTTTACTTGATACAGAAACTCTTAGAATTGCATCAACTGGCACACAACAAACTACTAACGTAGCAAACGATACTGCTAGATTTATTGGAAGTTTCACTGGAGATACAACTGAAACAATAAACGAAATAGGTATTTTTAATATTACTACAGCAAATACAGGAAGTATGTTAGCAAGAGCAGTGTTTGCAGACTTGAATGTAATTACAAACGATAAAATTAATGTAACATATAATATTGTTTTTGCATAATTAAATTCATTTTATAATCAATAATTAAAAGGAGGAAAACATGGCAAGATATATAAGTGATCAAAATAAAGTTTTAGGTATTCATGAGTCTGGAACATATGCATTTACATCAGGTAATGCTTTCTGGATAGGACAAGTTACAGATCATACAGTAGACGATGCAGAGAATGTGTTAATTAATAGATTCTTAGGAACAGCAGATAGAAAT
Source organism: Nanobdellota archaeon (assembly GCA_022561055.1). Classification (GTDB taxonomy): domain Archaea; phylum Nanobdellota; class Nanobdellia; order Pacearchaeales; family GW2011-AR1; genus JADFRY01. The sequence continues at coordinate 56,290 of JADFRY010000005.1, forward strand.
TTAGACAAATTTGACAGCGGTCCAAGAGATGTTACAGGAACAATAACATACAAACCACAAAATATGAGGTTAGTATTTTTTGGAATTGGTTCAGTAAATGATGTCTCTGGAACACAAGCAAGACATATTGTAACAGAAATTAATACAGATGTTCCACAAAACGCATTTACATCTGAAGGACCTGTTAGTTTTACTATCGAGGATTCAAAGCAATCTCCTGGAACAGGAAGAAATTTCATTAGAACTATTATAGGAGCAGTACCAAATGTAACTACAATAACAGCAACACAAGGTGAAAAAGTTGAAGTTACTATAGATTATATTGCACAAAGTCTTCAAGCAAGTTCTGGAACAACAACAACTCTTATAGAAAATACAAGTGATCCATTTTTATGGAGTGAAGCTAAACTTAGTATTGGAGTTGGAGCAAATGTTGGTAGTGTATTAGATACAGCAAAAACAGTTAGTCTTGAAATTAATCAGAATAGAACTGGTCCACATTATTTGAATGGTAGTAGAGTAATTGGCATTCCATTTAATGGAAATAGAGAGTATACTTTATCTGTTGATTTAGATTTAGATGGAACAGATGCAGATATGTTGTATAATAATTTTTACAAAGATGGAAATGAATTTCACGCAGAATTTGATATAGATGGGGATACAACAACAGGAAGCAAACATGTATTGTTTGTAATGAGTGGATGTAGAATTATTTCAATGGATAATCCAAGTGCATTAGAAGGTACAACGGAAACTACAATAGAAATAAAACCAACAACTTTATCAGCAGAAGCTTGGGAAATCGGTGTAGAAGACGGTATATATAACATTTTTTAATTTTAATTAAAATTAGAAGGAGGTTAAATGGAAAAAGAAATAGTTGTAAATGGAAAAACTTACAATCTGAAAGAACTTAAGTACAAAGATGTAGCAGCGCTTGGACAAATCAACCAAGAAGAGTCTGCGAAAAAATTATTAATTCTTTCTACTGGAGTAACAGAAGAAGAATATAACGATTTAAGTATGAGAGATGGAATTGAAATCCAAAAGGCAATTAATGAACTTAATGGTTTTGGAGAAGATTTTCAGAAGCCTCTGACCAAGTAATAAACGAATTAACAGTTTGTGATCAATTTAAATGGACACTTGATTATTTAAGAAATTTAAATGTAAGTGACTATATGGCAATTATAAGATATATGAAAAGATTAGAGGCAGATCATAAAAAGGCCATGAGAAAAGCTAAAAGAAAATAATGGTAGCATTCGGACAAAACGTAGTTGAAATAGTAATAAGAGCAAGAGATAGATTTAGTAAAACTTTTAGTAAAGCACGATTATCTATGGAAAGTTTCAGAAAATCAGCTTTGGGTATGGCTGCAGTAGGAACTGTTATAGCGATAGGTTTCGCTAAAGCAATTAAAACTTCTATTGCTTTTGAGAGTGCATTTACAGGAGTAAGAAAAACAGTAGAATTATCTGAAAAAGGATTTGCAGAATTAGAACAAAGATTTAAAACTCTTTCCACAGAAACTGGAACTACTTTCGTTGAGTTATCTCGTATTGGAGAACTAGCTGGACAATTAGGTGTTTCAGGAGTAGAAAATTTATCAAAATTCACACGAGTTATTGCTGATATTGCAGTAACAACTAATCTAACTGCAGAGGAAGCAGCAACAAGCTTTGCAAGAATAGCAAATGTAATGAATGAACCTTTAGAAAATATAGATCGTATGGGTGCTACAGTTGTAGATTTAGGTAACAATTTTGCTACAACAGAGGCAGAAATTGCTACTTTTGGTCAAAGAATTTCTGGTGCTGGTAGAATAGTTGGATTTACAACTGCAGATGTTTTCGCAATAGGAACAGCTTTAAGTTCGGTTGGTGTTCAAGCTGAAGCAGGTGGAACTGCCGTTCAAATGGGTTTATTAAAAATAAATGCAGCTGTTATTGATGGTGGATCAAAATTAAGAATATTTGCTAAAACTGCAGGATTAACTTCTGAAGAATTTGCTGAAATGTGGGAAACAGATGCATCAGGAGCATTTGAAAAATTCATATTAGGTTTAGGAACACAAGGCGATAAAGCACAAACAACTTTAAAAGCTGTTGGATTAGGAAGTGTAAGAGCTACAAGAGCGTTTCTATCATTATCAAATGCAGGTGATTTAATAACAAGAGCGTTAAAAACTTCAGAAGAAGCTTGGGAAGCGAATACTGCACTTACAGATGAAGCACAAAAAAGATATGCAACATTAGAAAGACAAATAGCAAAAGCAAAAGCAGAATTTGCTATATTAGGAGACGAAATAGGAGATATTTTAGCTCCAATTCTTAAAAGTTTAATACCTATTATCAAAAAGGTAATAGAATTTATTAAAAATTTACCAGGACCAGTAAAACAAGCAATTCTTGTTTTTGGAGCAGTTACCGTAGCAGTTACATTATTAGCAGGAGCAATAGCATTAGTTACATTAGTAGCATCTCCTTGGTTATTAATTATAGGAGCAATTATTATAGCAATATCATTGATAGTTATAGCAATAATTAATTGGAAAAGAATACTTATCACTTTAGTAGAAGCAGTGTTAAAAGCAGCTACCTTTCTGGATAAATCTTGGCAATTAATTAAAGATGGGTTTGTTGTTGCCTTTGAAACAATGAAAAATACAGCATTCAAGGTTTGGAATTCTATTGTAGATTTTATTGGTGGAAAAATACAAAAGGTAATAGATTTTATCAATACTTTAATTAGAGCTGCAAATTTAGTGGCAGGTGTAAATATTTCACTAATTCCTAATCTTGATTTAAGTGGAATTAGAGGACAATTAACAGATATTCCTTCTTTACAATCTAGATTAAATATTGAAAGAGAAACAAGAGCTAGACAATTTGGTCAGGTAGTAAATCAAACAATAATTAATATAGAAAACAATATAGGATTAGATCCAGATGATGTTGCAGAAGCATTACAAACTAAAATGAAAAATATAACACCAATATGATAAATACACAACTAAATATAAGCGGAATAGTTATTCCAGATTTTTATAATTTGAGAGTTAAAAAAACTATAAGTGAAAGTAATCCCTCTAGTAATTTTCAAGTTAATGTGGAAAATATAGCGGGAAGACATTCAGGTGATTTTACGATAGGAGACGAAATTAAAATTTTCTCTGATAATCAAGAATTAAGTTTAATTAGTCATTATAAAATGAATGATAATCTTGCAACTACTGTTGTTATTGATGATGGAGTAGGAAATAATAATGGAACTTTAAATGGTGGAGAGAATACATCAGATAAAAGTATAACAGGAAAAATAAATAATGCATTTCTTTTGAATGGTACGGATGATTTTATTGATATTGATGATGTTTTAACAAATGATTTGTCTAAAACTACAGTAGGAACTTGGGTAGTTTGGGTAAGACCTGTTGATGCTACTCCTACTGCTGCAGAGAATTTATTCAATTTTGGGGATACAGATGGTAACGAAGTTATGAATCTGCAAATTACATCGGCTAGTTTACTTTTAGCATTTACAAGAGATGAAGGAGTCAATCAGTGGATTCTTGATACAGATAATGCTGTTTTTTCAGATAATGTTTGGACACATGTGGCTCTTGTTCAAGATGGAACAGAACCAATTTTATACATAGATGGCGTTGCCGTTGCACAGACATTTTCATCCTCAACAGATAAGACTAAGTGGTTTAATGATATAGAAGGTTTAGACAATGGGCGTATAGGAGCTCGTAATTTTAATAATGGTGGAAACACACAACATTTCAATGGTCGAATAGACGATGTAAGGATTTATAATACTGCATTAACGTCAGCACAAATTACAGATATTTATAATAATGGTAATGGAACAGAAGAAAATCAAATCATTTTTACTGGAATTCTTGAAAATATAGATTTTAAAGGGAAAGAAACAAAAGAAAGAATTAATATAACAGGAAGAGATTTTACTTCAAGATTACAAGATAGAACAGTCGAACCAGAAGTATATTCAAATTTACCTGCAGGAAGTATTGTAAAAGATATAATAAATAAATATACTGATGATATTACAGTTATTAATGTAGATGACTCTCCTACTACAATTGAAAGAATATCTTTTAATCACACTCCAGTATATGATGCCGTTAAAGAATTAGCAGATTTAGCTACTTATAATTTTTACGTTGATGTAAATAAAGATTTACGTTTTAAAGAAAAATCAACAACAAGTTCAAATTTAACTTTTGATTCTGGAAATGTATTAAATTCATCATTTAAAGAAGAAAGAGATAGTGTATTTAATGAAATTTGGGTTTACGGCGATAGATATTTAGATAATTTTCAAGAATCTTTTACCGGAGATGGAGTAGGAAGTGTATTCACATTAATTTATAAACCACATAATACAGAAATAACAGATGATGGAGAAATACAAAAAGGTGGAGTCTTTGGAATGGGTGTAGTTACTTCTGGTGTTAATTATTTAGTTAATTTTTTCGATAGACAAATTGTTTTTATATCAGGAACAGAAATAGGATATAACGATATTCCTGGAAACGGAAGTGTAGTAGTAGTTAAATATGATAGAAGTCTTCCGATTGTAAAAGTTGGTACTAATCAAACAAGTATAGATATTTATGGAAAAAGAGTGAAAAAAATAACAGACAGAGAAATTAAGGATCCAGTAACAGCCACAAAATTAGTAACAACAAAACTTAACGAATTATCTATTCCTAAAAAACAAGGTAAATTAAAAGTGAAAAATGTAATTGATGTAACTCCTGGAGAAACCTGCATAGTGAATTTGCCTTGGGAAGATGTAAATAATCAAACATATGATATCATAGAAGCAATCTATGATTTCAACAAACCTAGTAATTTATCTGAATCAGTATTAACAGTTACAGTAAATAAAAAAATATTCGATGTAACCGATCGATTAAAAGAATTTGATCAAAGATTAAGAAAAATTGAAGCACAAGATGTAGATCCATTAGATATTATAACAAGATTAGAATTTACAACTGGTAGTATGGGATTGAGAACAAGTGGAATATTTGTATCGACTGCTACTGTTACTGGAAGCGTTTCTCATTTATATGACACAAATTTTACTCCATCAGTTAATCCATTCAATTTAGCAAGTGGAACAGATCAAGGTTTATTAGCTGGCTCTTTTACAGGTAGTGCATCAGCCTTTTCAGCATTTTCAATTAAATTTTCAGGAGGATTTGTATAATGGTATTTTTAGATCACGCAAAAAATCAATTAACTTTATTAATGGGGGGAAGTACCACTGGTTCAGTTGGACAAATATTAATAGGAACAGGCAGTGCAACTATATCAGCATCAAGAACAGAATTAACAACTGCTAATGATAGACAAACCGTAACTTCAATTACTTTTCCAGCGCAAAAAAAAGTAAGTTGGCAATTTGACTGGAATAGTTTAGAAATATCTGGAACTATTTTAAGTGAATTTGGTTTAATTAAGTCTGGAGGAGGACTAACTGGATCATTACATTCACTAAATGTAATGCCTAATTTAACTTTTGATGGAACAAATGAATTAAGAATAGAATTTAATGGAGAAGTATTTTAATATATAACTACTAAATCAATAAATTTAAATTAAAAAATATAAGGTATTTAAATGGCAACACCAGAAGGAACTTTTCCAAAAGTAGGAAATGATCCGTTTTATGTAAGTGAAATCGGTTCAATAATGAATATAGGAGTAAAACTATTTGGAAATTCTTTTCAAACTATATTAAACGCAGATAAAGCAGGATTTACTGCAAATGTTAATGAAAGATTTAAAAATTTACATTTTGATAGTTTAAAAGCAGATACAATGACCGGAGATAATTTTATATATAACTCAACAAAAGATATTTATGTTTTACCTGATCCTTCTACAGTCTCTACAGGCAGCTTTGCAACAGTGGATGAATTTACAGAAATAAATGCAGGAAGTTGGTTTAGTGGAGGAACACCAACTATAGTAGGAAATGCTTTATTTTTAGATTCAGATAAAGAATTTTTAGATTCTGCTTTTACATTCATCAATAATAATAAATTAATAAGAATTTCTAAACCAGCGGGTACAGATGGAAATACCGCATCTAATCGATTGGATGTTTATTTAGTTGGAACTGGTTCTGCAGTTATTGCAAAATATACTCGTAATCAAGCAGGTCAAGGTGGTGCACTAGCTCAAGATAGAATTTTCACAATTATTTTGACACCTCGTACTGCCTTTTCCTATGATGAAACCGTTGGAAGTTATAGTCAGTATTCAGTTGATCCTTATAGACAATTAGGATCTCAAACAAGTTATGGAATTAAACTTGAACTTGTTAATACAGATACTGCAGATGTTACAATAGATTTTATAAAAGAATACGATTGGACAGGAGCAGGAAGTCATTGGACAGGATCAATTGTAAGCACTGGGAGTGATTTTTTTACAACTTTATCTAATGCAGGTATTGTTTCTACTTTGGATGGAAGTGGAGGAATATTTGTCTCAACAAATTCTGGAACAAATTATAATCGTATGACATTGGATACATTTACTACACTTTCAAATACTGGTTCAATTAGTAGAGTCATGTTTCAATCCATATCTGGTGTAGAACCTATGATGATCTTTAATTATGGAGTAACTTATAATCTTTTATAAAATGGTATATAAAATAAAAACATTAAAC
>JADFRY010000006.1 GCA_022561055.1 Nanobdellota archaeon
GAGTGCATCTATCACTCCAACAACATGATGCCATCTTCCAATAGATATTAAATTACTTTCTGTAGAACAAGCATTCTGTCCGACGCCTATTCTCTCATCTCCTGTAAAAACAACCTGAATAAATCTATCTTTATTCAAAAACATTCCAAATTCTCTAGAATCACAACCAACACTTCCAGATCCACAATCAGGTGAATCCCCTTTAACTGCAATTGCTTGCCAATTTTTACTTAGTGAAGTTGGTTTTATCCAGGCACTCATACTAACCACTTTTGGAGAATAAAATCCAACTCTATCATCAACTCTAACATAAGCATCCCCATCAAATTCCAAGGCATTACCTATTAAGCCATTAACAAGTCTTGCTCCGGTCAAAGAAGCATCATAATTATTATTAGTCTCATCAGGCGTTGCTGTGCCAGAACTAATAAGCCTATCAAAAGGATAATACACTCTAGAATAATCGTAATTAATATTACTAGATGCTAAATTGTAAATTTCTCTAACTTGTGCTTGTGTCAACACAGAGTCATAAAGACTAAACTCATCAATATATCCTTTATAGTTTCCGTAACCACTTCCAATAGTAAATTGAATAAGGTTAAAGTATACCCCATTTACACTAGATATATCTCCGACAACGCTTCCAACACTGACTCCATCAATATACATCTTGATTGAATTACCAGGATCAAAAACACCAACGAAGTGATGCCATTTTCCATCTTGATACGTTTTTCCGCACTCTCTGACATAAACTCTATTACTATACCAACCGTCTTCAGAAACATAAAAGTCAATGCCTTTGCCGTTAGTTCCGCAGACTCCACCCTTAGCTATGTCTGCAAACCAGCCTATCTTTCCTCCCGTTCCATTCCATTTACCAGCAAACATCTGTTCCCCAGTTTCATCAACCCCCCTAAACCAAAAAGAAACGCTAAGCTCCTGGTAAATGTCAGGATACCATGAATTAATATTATCATTTCCATCAAAAAAGAGCGATCCTCCTGGGGCGCCATTAGATCTATAATGTGCACCATTAATCGTTCCCTGATAAACCGTCCCTTGATAAGACACGCTACTTTTAGCAATACCATTTCTTATCTCGGTAATATTATCGAATGAATAAGCCAGAGCAGGGGTCGGAGGGGAAAAAGCAACAGATATTGGTTTTTCGTAACTAAACAAGAAGAAAAGAGAAACACCCATAACAATTAGCGCAACAGAGATTATGATGATGTCTTTAGAATCATTTCTCACCTTCTTTATTTTCATTTTACTCCTAACATGTCTCGATATATAAACTTTATTAGATTATTAATAATTGTATGCTTTAGTGACATATATTGCCTATTAAATTAGCTTTACAAAAATTAATCAAAAATATCAATATTCAATAATACAACTCCTAAAATTCTCATATTTCGTTATTAATAGATTATATTGGCTTACTGAAATATTATGTCAAGAAATCACAAAGTCCTTGCGTGATACTACTTCAAGAATACAATTGTCAGCATTCTTGAGATACATGGTTTTCAATTGCTCTGTATAATAATTTGATAATTTACACATAAAATTACTAGTGACATATGTCATATGGAAGTACATTAGCTTATTGAAATCTGTAATTAAAATTATCTTCTCCTTTGTTTAAAAGATATTTCTCAAAAAAGAATAATATATAAATTGGAAGAATCTTGTCGAGTATATATATTAATAAGAGAGGGAAAAAATAAAATGAGGGCACATTGGTCTAAGCTTGGATTTATTTTAGTAGCTATTGGCTCAGCCGTCGGACTTGGCAATATATGGAGATTCCCATACATAGTTGGTGAAAGTGGAGGTGGAGCGTTTCTAATACCTTATTTTATCGCAATTTTATTTTTTGGAATTCCTGTCATGTTGATTGGGCTTGCTGCAGGAAGAAAATTCAAAGGATCTGTTCTAACCACTTTAGGAAAGATAAACCCTAAGATAAAATATATCGGACTAATTCCTGTAATAGTGACATTGGCTATTTTAAGTTATTATTTAGTAATTACTGGCTGGACATTTGGATATTTTATTTTTTCTATTTTTGGATATATGAGTTTTGATGCATTTACTGAAACATTATATCCTTTATTTTTATTTTTTGGGGCTGTAGCACTTATTGCACTGATAGTAAAACTCGGGATTAAAAGAGGAATAGAAAGAACTTGTAAATATCTGCTTCCATTATTATTCTTATTCATATTGATTATACTTGTAAAATCTCTCTCACTTCCAAATGCCATGGAAGGAATAAAATTCTACCTCACACCAGATTTAAGTATGCTTTCAAATCCTCGTATCTGGCTTTTGGCATTCGGTCAGGCATTTTTCTCTTTATCAGTCGGCTTTGGAATAATGTTGACTTATGGGAGTTATTTGAGTAATAAAGAAAACATACCAAGATCAGCATTTACGATTGCTGGTGCAGACACGTTAATTGCAATACTTGCCGGTTTTATTATATTTCCAATAGTCTTTTCTTTTGGCTTCAGTCCTTCAGCAGGGCCAGAATTGGTATTCATAGCTTTACCTGAGATATTTTCAGTCATGTCTTTCGGACAAATTTTTGGGGCTTTATTTTTCTTATTATTATTTATTGGAGCGATGACTTCAGCCATATCAATGTTAGAGGTTGGAGTGACCATTCTCATAGATGAACGTAAGTTCAGCAGAACAAAAGCGACAATCCTAATTTCTTCTATCATAGCCTTAATTGGATTGCCATCTGCATTAAGTTACTCTGGTTTTAATATAACTTTACTCGGCAGGCCATTTTTGGATTCTATGGATATTATCTTTGGTTCTTTTTTAGCACCGATAGGAGCTATCTCACTTTGTATAGCGATTGGATGGTTCTGGGACTCAAAGAAGCTTTTGAATGAAATAAATAAAAACAGCAAAATAAAAATCCCATATCTCATGATTTATTTAGTTAAGTATGTAATTCCTATTGTTTTGTTTGGCGTTTTTGCACTTGAGTTGCTCAAGTTATTATGAAAACGAACTAGCCAGGAATTGGAAAAGGAATTTACTCAACAGATTCAATAATTTCCTTTTAGAACAATTATTCTGCCATATTTTTTATCTGCTGGAAAGATACATTAAAGAATATGGAAACAAAAATAATAAAGATATAGGTCATTCGTTAAACTAATTGACGTATTCTTCTTTGAACATTTCAATAGTTAAAATGAGGAATGTTAATAACAAGGGCCCGATAATTAGGCCTATCAGTCCGAAGGCTTTAATTCCCATAATTACACCGAGCAATGTTGTGAAAGGGTGCATTTTTCCAGCACCGCGTTTTTGTAAATGTGGGCGAAGGAAATTATCAATATTGCTAATTATTAATCCGGTAACGATTATTCCTATAGCTGTAAAGTAGCTTTTTTGGATTAATAAAAAAGCTGCTACAGGAACCCAGACAATAAACACACCAACCACCGGCAAGAAAGAAAGTATTACAGCAGCAAATCCAAACAGGAATGCTCCAGGAATTCCAAATATCAAAAAAGATATTGCGATTAATACACCCTGTATTATAGCTATAATCACTGTAGACTTTATAGTGGTATTTGATACTGCAATAAACTTATCTCTTAGTTTCAATGTGTTTTTCTCATTAAATGGAGAGGCAAATTTCACATATTTCCATCTAGTATCTTTTTTTGTTGATAGAATGTAATATACAAGAAAATACATTACGATAAGGTTTAATATGAGATTGCCCAGTTTAGAAAATATCTTTACAGTATGCTGAATGAGAAATGTCCCTAATTCTGGGATAAATGTTTTCACTCTTTCTTGAAGAGCTAATTGAGGAAACAGCCCGCCGACGGTTTCAAGCATTGTTGAAATTTGTTCTGGATTTTGAATAATAGATTGGGCCTGAACTCCAACAAAATATAATATTAAAAATAAAGGGGTGATGATTAAGATAATGCTCAGAATAATAATTAGGATGGAACTAAATTTTCTGTTCAAACGATGTTTATTTACCAAATAGTTATTAAGAGGGCTAAACAAAGCAACAATAATTAATCCTGCGAACATAGCTTTAGCAAAAGGCAATAGTGCCCAAAGCACAACGACCGCCAGGGCAGCAGTAACAAAGAAAGCAAGATATTTTCTCAAAGAAGTTTCTTTCACCATATTGGATTAAGCAGCGGGAGATTATTTATATATTTCCTTATTGATTCTGTTAAGCCAAAAGGGGATGGCTTAACCCAAAAATTGGTTTTGCATTAAATTACTTAGAAAAATCATAAAGTCATAGCTTGTTAGAAAAATTGCCCAAATCTTTTTCCTTTTTTTCTCGCCCTCTCTAAACTTACAACCCAATATTTTCCAGAATCTTCTAAATGTCTCTTTAAGGGATCTAAAAACAACCAACCTTCTCTGTTAAACCTAACAGCAATCACCGGCTTCAAACCAATCATATCACTAAAAACTATGAAGTCTTCAATTTGTGCTTTTGTGATATAAATCCTAGACTTTTTACTCGACTTAGCTTCTATTGTACAACCTTTCTTCCCTTTTTTTCCAGCAATTAAATCACATGGAGAATCTTCGTGCATGCCTGAACCAGCAACTCTAACAGCACGCCAACCATGTTCTGTAAAAAGCCGGACCAATTCTCTTTCAGCCTTAGAACCCTTTGCTTTGTTGGACATATGAACCACCTATTTTGTTTTGCATTTTATTTTTTCTTTCTCATTAAATTTATAATTATAATTGATATAACAACAATAATCCCAATTATAATCCATAGCCCTAATAAACTTTTCTTTTCTGTTTTAATTTCACTAGTTATTTCTTCTTGCTCTTCTTCGGTTTGATTATCTGGTTCTTCATTTGCTGTTTCATTATTAATACTATTTGTCTCATTATTCAAAACATGAGCTATCCTATTCAAATAAATTTCTCTTATATCGGGATTATTTATTAATTTATCAAGTCCTGCTTGAGAGAGGTTCCCTGCAAATGCGTCATCACCAAGAAGTTTTCTTTTTAATTTAAACTCATCCTCTGTAAGATTAGATAAAATCTGATCCAAGATAGTTTCATTTCCAAAATATAGTTCTACTATCACAGGAGCCCATCCAGAGCTATTTAAAGCATCTAAAACATCTTGTTCTACTTCTACTGTGTAATTACTTTCATTACCTTGTGCAGAAACAAAACCACCCAGCATTAAAACTACAAAAACCATTACTACACCTAACAATATTCGCTTTCTCATCAACAATTCCCTCCAATACTAATATCAGCTTTCGTCAATATCCACATAAACTAACTCAGTTTCCTAAATATATAAACTTAAAGAAAAAAATAAAAAAAAGAAAAATAAAAAATAAATTTTTAGTTACTCCCTTGGATTGTTGGACCGCTATTTCTAGCAAAGAAAGCCCTAAATCTCTTGAAGAAACCTCTTCTATCAGTGTCTACTTCTGTTTCTGTTGCTACGCCTATCTCATCCTCACTTGGAAGAGGTTCTGGTACAGCTGGACCTCCATTGATAGAAGGTACAAAACCTGCATCAGGTCTGAGAACTTTTGTTCTCGTAGCTATCTCAACTTTCCAAGAACTGTTAGGTCCGTCATTGTTGTAGATTAAAGAACCTTCCCATTTATCAAGTCCTTTATAGCTTTCGATTTTCTCCAGGGTCAGCGTTCCTAGATTGCTCCTCTCCGCATTAGCTACGTTAGCTTTTACCTGCGGCGAAACAATATAGAATTTCACGCTGTCCTCATCTCCGGAGTATCTTACTAACTTGAGATTATCGCCACCAACAATCTTAAGCCTTCCAACAGCTCTAGTTTTGTCAGATTGTCTTCCTATATCACTCGCGTCTGCGTCAGCATCTACGAAATTTTGCTTAACCCAAACAAGGTTGATCAAATGTCCTGAAACTCCATTATTCATAGAACCAACACCTTTGATAGCTCTTGCGAAGCCTACTTTTCTGAATTTACCATTAGAGGTGACATCATTTATAGCATCTTGGATGTCATTTACATCGATGTCGTTTCCAACTATATCACTGACTGGAACAGATTTATCTGTGTCGCTTATTGTTACAATATATCTCGCATAACCCTTCACTTTCTTTACTGCGTCACTAGGAAAATCTTCCCCATGAGTAGCTAAAGCAATACCACCAGCAAATATACCAGAGATCATAAGCAAGGCTAATACGATTCCTGCCTTTTTCATTTTCATATTTTTTTACCTCCTTTCAGTTTTCTCATTTGTTTGTTTTTCATATAAACCTTAGAAAAAACATCCTTATATACTCCGTCTGGAACTATAATGGAACTATTTTGGAACTTACATTAAACAATTCTAGGTAAATTTACCTACTTCACCAACTCAACAAACTTGTTCTTGCCTTCGCCTGTTCTTTTTATCAAACCTTTCTTTTCTAATTCTTGGACATGCCTTGAAAAAGAAGCTTTAGGAATATCACAGAGCTTCCTCAAATAAGAACTCTTTACTTTTTCAGTTTCTTTCAGTTTCTCAATAATTAATTTTTCTCTTTCAGACAAAACTTCTTTTATTATGTCTAACTTATCTTTATCCCTTTTTCTCTTTGCCCTATTCCTTTCTTTTTTCTTTTCATCTTTCTCTCTTTTACCATAATTAATAAGAAAAACAATTAAAATAAGGAGAATAGCCACCATAATTACTATGACAGGAATATATGTTAGGTCTCTTAATTGGTCTTCGGTAATATAACTGACTTCGATTCTCTCTAGTACAAAAATTGATATTCTATTATTGTCGAGAGATATTTCTCCTTCACTAACGCTTTTTATAACAGCCCCTTCAGGGAGTATAACATTAATTTCAGCGCCCTCTAAGAAATATGAGAACATCCATAATTCCCCTTGCTTGTTTGTCAAACTCTGCGTAGTTCCGCTGATCCTGCCATTTATCAAATTTACTCCTTCTGGCAAATTAAGAGTTTTATCAGTTTCTCCTAAGAAAAGAGCCTCGCCGGTTTCATCGACATAAATATTCAAGAACGTGAAAGCAGAAGCGTTGCTAACTAAAATTAAAAACATCATTAAACTCAGCAATATTGTTTTCATTTTTCTATAAGTCTTTCGCCTGCACAGTTCTCCTGCCGTTTGCTTTTGCTCTTCGCGCAGCCTGTTGCAATAACTCCTCGACCTTTTTATTCAAAGCCTCTGGAACATCTCCAGAAACACTCATCTCAGGCACAGCAGATTTTATTTTACTTTTTACAATTAAATCAATCATCTTAATTTTGCCTCCTTTTTTTAGTATTAAGAGGTTTCATAAAAGGAAACAAAATAACATCTCTAATTGAATCTTGCCCTGTCAATAACATTACCATTCTGTCAATTCCAATCCCTAAACCACCCGTAGGAGGCATTCCAATTTCAAGCGCATTAATAAAATCTTCATCATAAGGATTTGCCTCTTGGTCTCCCTCCGAAAGCATTTTTTCTTGCTCCTCCAATAAAGTTCTCTGCAAGACAGGATTATTTAACTCTGAGTATGCATTTCCCAACTCAACACCCATGCAAATTGGCTCAAACCTTTCTATTAATCTGCACAATTTATCTTTTCTATGAAGTTTACATAAAGGAGTTGTTTCTAACGGGTGGTCCAGAACAAATATTGGTTGCTCTATTTTACCCTCGCATAAGTGCTCAAATATTGCATGAACAGCCCATCCCCATGTTTCTCCCTTTGGCTCAATTTTATTTTTCTTAATAAATTCAAATAATTCTTTATTAGTCTTTTTTTCTACATCGATACCAGCATATTTCTTTATTGCTTGAACCATTGTCATTCTTTTCCACGGCTTTTTAAAATCAATTGTTTTCCCTCTGAATTTAACTTTAGTCGAGCCATTAACTTTTTTTGCTACATAAACATACAAGTCCTCAAACAACTTCATCATATCATTATAGTCTGCATATGCTTGATAAATTTCTGCCATAGTAAATTCCGGATTATGCCATCGGTCAATTCCTTCATTTCTGAAATTTCTAGCAATTGTAAATACTTTATCATAACCTCCAACGATTAATCTTTTCAAATATAATTCAGGAGAAATTGCCAAATATAAATCAATATTTAATATGTTCAAATAAGTCTTAAATGGTTTTGCATTAGCTCCTCCATAAACAGTTTGTAAAAGCGGGGTTTCCACTTCTCTAAATTCTCTTGCTTTCATGAATTCTCTGACTGCATCAATTATTTTTTCTCTTTTATCAAAAACCTCTCTAACCTCAGGATTCATAATTAAATCAAGATACCTTTTTCTATATCTTTCTTCTTTATCTTGCAAGCCATACCATTTTTCAGGCAAAGGAAGAATAGATTTGCTCAATAACTTTACTTTTTTCACAAGAACAGAAAGCTCTCCTCTTTGTGTTCTAAAAATTGTGCCTTCAACACCGACAAAATCTCCTATGTCAATATATTTTTTGAAAAATGTAATTAATTTGTTAGGGGTTCCATCTTTTTGCAAGGTTATCTGTATTTTTCCGGTTCCATCTTGCAAAATACCAAAAGATATCTTTCCCAAATCTCTGAATCCTCTTAATCTTCCAGCAATCTTTACTTTTGTTTTAGTTTTTTCACCTTTCTTTAATTTCTTATGTTTTTCTTGCAAATTAGAAGCATTATCTTTTTTGTCATATTTGTGAGGATAAGGGTCAATCCCTTGCTCTTTTAACTCATTCAGTTTCTTGAGCCTTTCATTGACAATTTCTTCTTGTCGTCCCATTTTTAAAAAATGAGAACAATGGTTTAAATAGTTATTGAAAAGATGAGCTGTAAATTAAACGTCACCTTGAGTTTCTACAAACAAACGTCATCTGTTAAGAGAACTTGCTTTTTCCCAAGAATGTGTTTTAGACTATCAATTGCCGAATCATGATTTTTCTTTCCATGTAAAGAATTACAAGCATCTTCAATTACAAAAGTTTCAATATTATTATCAAATAAATCCATTGCAGTTTTTATAATGCAGACATCTGTATAAATTCCACAGAGATAAACCTTTGTAATTTTGTTTTTACTTGTAAATTCTTTCAATCCTTCATTAAAAACAGTATATGCATCATGTTCTAATTCAATATTATTTGATGTTTGCAATTCTGAAAATAGTTTTTTATCTTCATCGTTTTGAAATTTAGTCCAATTTAATTGTTTCTCAAACAATGAATTCTTGTTATTTACAAATTTCGAAAAAACTATTTTTCCTTTGAATGAATTCTTTAATTTTAAAAGATTTGGCAATATAATTTCAGATTTGGCATGTCTAAAACCTTCTTGCATATCAATTATTAAAAGCAAATTATCCATAATATTAGACATAAATTAATTTATATATAAAAGTTTGTTTGTAGAAATTTCACATAACAACTATTAAGCGAGATAAATATTTGTTTAATAGTCTAAAGGGGCAAAAAGCGAGATTTTAAATAGGCTTCATAATACCTTTATTAATCCCAAAGGAGGTTTAACATGACAACATGCAATGCTTGTAAATCTGAAGTAGAAAATACCTGCTCTGGCTGTGGAAACTGCGATACATGTGGCTGTAAATGCGAGAAAAAAGAAGAGAAAGACGCATAATAATCTTTCTTTTTTATTTTTATTTTCTTAAAATTTTAGAACCTTAAAATCTTTGAAATCCTGGAATTTTTCATCTCTTTCTTCTACTTTTCTTATTATAGAATGCTGTGGCCCTCGCTTACATAAAGGAGCCATTTTATTCACAGAATCAGTATTCCCTTCAATAAATATTTCAATTCTTTTGTCTTCCAAACTTCTTATAAAACCCCTGATTCCAAGTTTATCAGCATTATCTTTAATGAATTTGTTAAAAAAAAACGGCTGCACAGAGCCGGTTATAAAAAGTCTCATACTCTTTTTCATTCAACTATCACCTATTTCCCCTTAATATATTTAACTACGTTCTTTGATGACATTATCAACTTCTTTATCTATTTTCCTGATATCAGAGAAGCTTTCGTCAATTAACTTTAAATGTCCGACAGATTTCCAATCAAGGCCCAATACTTTTGCAGCTTGCTTATCAATTTCCAAAGGCTGACCTGCAAAAATTAATCCCTTTTCCGACGCATCTAAAAGAGCAAAATTTGGCATTTTACATTTCAATATATCATGAATCTGATATTTTAAAGGCCATTTTTTCAATTTATTTTTCTCCTTTGAGAAAAAGCTCTTATAATGCTTTGCAGGAAAAGCCCCGAGCATATTATCCAAAGAAGCAGACATTTCCATTTCTTCATCATTTCTTAACAAAGGCAAGGAAATTACGAAACTATCGACTAAGACTTTCGGATAAAAAATATTCTCAAATCTTAAAAACTCTTCATTCTCAATTTCTTCAGTCTCAACTTTATTTAAATCAATTAAACTAACACCGTATTTCTCAGCTAACTTTCTATAGCCAAACTCATTAAAAATATCCATAGTGTCATGCCCATTACATCCCTCAGCAATAAAAATTTCTGTTCCAGGATTTTTATTTTCCATGCAGAATTTCAAAACCGACTCTAAGAATTCAACCTTTGTACTATCTTCTTTATTTCCATTAATCAAATTAGGCTTCAAAACAATCTGCTCATGCTTTTTTATTTCATCATTAAATTTTATGACATTAAGCAGCTTAGGAATAGTTTCTTCATAGCTCTTAAACTTGACAGACACACCCTTTACCATCAAATCTTAGAAATTAAGAGGTTTTTAATTATTGTTATGATAAGATGATTATACTACTCTACTAACTTCCTCTCTCCTATCAAGCTCGTTATGAACAATAGCAACAGTATGTGAGGCAAAGTAAGTTTTCTTACCAATTGAAACAGGAGTACAAGATTTTTTTAGTCTTTTAAGTTCTTTACCAGGAATGCCATCGTGGTCTCCCAAAACAAATACAGCATCTTCACCGATTTCCACTTCTCTAATATCTTGTCCTTTCTTATCTAAAATAAAAATATCTTTTCCTTGCTTTTTCAACTCCTTAACAACATCTAAAAAACCTTTTTTTTCAATCCAATACCCAGGAAAGACCTCACTTTTCTTTTCAGGTTTATATTTATACAGCATTCTTTTAATAAGTCCAGCAATATCTTTCTTACTAAGATAAATTTTATCAATATCTGTTTTGCCTTCAGTCACAGGAAAAATCTCAATATGTTTCGGAGGGTCTGGCTGTCCTGCAAAGATTAAATGCAATTTTGTGTCTTCTCTAAGTTTATGACTCAAAAAGAACGCAGCTATAACAACATGCATTGCTATATCGAGTCTACCAGCTTTCATTAAATCCTTTCCAAAATTCCCAGTTGTTGGTGCATGTCTTGAATAATAAATAAATTCTCTCATTTTTTATATCCTTCAACTTTTTCATATCTAAAACAACTAACTACGTGATCATTAACTATTCCTGCAGCTTGCATGAATGCATAGCAGATGATACTTCCACAAAACTTAAATCCACGTTTCTTTAAATCCAAGGACATCGCATCGGATTCAGCACTGGTTGCCTTGATATCTTTAATACTCTTAATCTTATTATTAATTGTTTTTTCATTAGTAAACTGCCAGATGTATTTATCAAAAGATCCGAATTCTTTTTGAATTTCTATAAACCTCTGTGCATTAATGACTGCAGATTTAACTTTCAATCTGTTTCTTATAATTCCCACATCCTGGAGTAAAGAGTCTAATTTCTTTTGATTATATTTAGATATCTTTTCATAGTCAAACCCATCGAAGGCTTTCCTGAAGTTTTCTCTCTTTCTTAAGATTGTCTGCCAGCTCAAACCAGCCTGAAAAGCATCTAAAAGCAGGAACTCAAATAATTTTCTATCATCATGAACAGGGACACCCCATTCTTCGTCATGATACTTTTTCATTAATTCATCATTTACCTGCCATTCACATGTTTTCTTTTCCATTTTACTTTCAGTTAAAAACAAACTCTGCTTTTCCTATTATATCTTTCTCTGAAACCCCTCGCATGACAGCGACAAATCTATCTCCACAAAAAACAGCAAACCTCTTCTCTAGGTCTTTTTGCTGTTTTTTTAAATCCGAGAGCATTAATGGTTTTCCATTCAATAACGCTTTCAAGCTTTCCTTTTTAACTTCTACTTTAGGGATCAATTTAATTAATGCCTCTTCAGCAGGAATTAATATCTTCCTTAGCTTCTCTTCTTTTCCTGTTTTGTAGTCCTTAACTGCCTCCTCGAAATCATATAAATTTACAATCGTGCTCTCATCGAAAAGTCCTGCTTTTATTCTTCTTAACTCTAACATATGTGCTCCTCCGATTTTCTCTCCTAAGTCATGAATTAGTTTCCTGATATATGTTCCAGCCTGAACATCAGCAACAAATAAAACATCTTTTTCATCTTTCTCCAAAATCTTAAAACTCTTTATTTCTCTAACTCTCTTTACCCTTTTGATACTAGATCTAACAGGAGGAAGTTGTGTTATCTTTCCAATAAATCCCTTAACTTCCTTTTTTAAAACTTCGAGAGAAACTTCTTCATGCAAACGCATAATCCCTACATATTCCTTGTCTCTATGCATGAAATATTCATTTAGCCTACAGGCTCTATTTAAAGCAATAGGAAGAACACCAGTTACCATTGG
Source organism: Nanobdellota archaeon (assembly GCA_022561055.1). Lineage (GTDB taxonomy): Archaea > Nanobdellota > Nanobdellia > Pacearchaeales > GW2011-AR1 > JADFRY01. The sequence continues at coordinate 12,709 of JADFRY010000006.1, forward strand.
GTCCAGCGTTCCCAAATGTCCGGTTTTCTTCAAGCCAAGCTCATTCTTGATAGACTGTCCAACTTTAAAGCTGGTCGGACCCGCAGGCTTATCTATATTTATCAATGAAAATTCTAAAAGTTCTTTGATTGATTTTTCTTTCATAGTAAGAAATCGCTATTAGGGCTTTTAATATTTATTATTTAGAAAATATAATCTATCGTGGTAAATAACCATAATACATATAAATAATACCTCTTTCCATTAAAAAATGAAAGGAAAAGTGACTCTGGATGAGGCTAAGGCCGCCCTCAATAGATATAGAGAACAAATAAATCCAGTACTTATTACTTTAAGAAGCACCTTGCCAGAAGGGACAACAGACGTAGCAACAGTACATCGTGACTACGCCTTTGTTACTCGAGTAAATGTGAGTACACCCTACGATAGTTCTTCCCCCAAGATTTTTTCTGGAGATGAGGAAGAGCTTTTCTCTTTGTGCCAAGAAGCTATAGACTATTCACTAACTGCACACTTGCCGGATCCTTCTAAATCTATTGGCGAGAATAGCATAGATAGTATTTTAAGAGTAGAGAAAAATCCTTTTGTTTTAGTAACCTTTGATGAACGCTCAAGAAGGTACATATTAAGAACAACACAACATAAAGGTGATTTAGATAGAGGGGAATTAAGAACCTCGGAACATACTGTGTTTACAGCATATCAACACACAGATATTCTAAATGGAACAGATTTTTATTCAGTTACAGACGATAAAGCTGGGCAAAGAAACTCTTTAGTTAGATATCTATTTTCTTCTTTTTCAAGAGTTTTTCATTAATTTTTTAATTAATCATTTCTTCAGTGCTTTCCTGTGAGCAGTAGGCGTCTTAACTTTAGTAGTGTGCTTTTCTGCCTTTGCAATTTGTTCCGCAATTTTTGTCTGAGCTTGCTCAACTGATTTTTCTTTCTCTTTCTCAACTTCTTCTTTCTTTTCTCCCTCTTCTTTTTCTGCTTTCTTTTCCTCTACTGTTTTCTCTTCTGCCTTTTCAGCTTTCTCTTCTGGCTTAGGCTCTTTCTTCTCAACTTTCCTATGAATTTTTTCATGCCTTGCTTTTGCAAACTTGACAACTTCTGGAATATCAACCATTTCAACTCTAACAATATCACCATCTTTTATTGCCTTAACTTTAATCTTTGTAGGAGGATTCTTACAACCCCTAAACCAAATTTCATTATTCAAATAAATATCAAGCTTAACTTTTTTAGTGTCTCTATCTGGAACTCTCATATGCCTAGCAATGAATTCTTTTATCGCCTTCACACTTCTCGCAGTTCTTTTATATCTAACAACTTTCATCCATTTTCTTCTCAGTGGAATAACATATTCTCTTTCAATTGTTTGTGTTTTAATTTCTGCCATTTAACCTAGATGTTTCTTCTTCATCTTCCTCGGTTTAATTTTTAATTTTGTTCTTCTCCACGATCTTCTAAGTTTAGTCATTTCCGAAGGATGCTTTCTTTTACCTTGTCCAAATTTCTTTACGACAGCCCACACAGGAGCCCACTTCGTTCTTCTTCCATGCATGCCCAATTTAATTTTTTTCTGATAATGTTTTGTCATCTCGAAGCAGCCTCCCTAGGACTTTTCTTAGCTGCTCTTTCAATTTCTGCATAAAGTTCTTCACTAACTGGGGAGTCAACACAAAGTATATCTCTAATATTTTTAGGAACCAATTCTTCTCTTACAATCATATGAGTTCTCCTATTTCCTACAATAACGTGAGAATATTCTATAGAGTGGCTATCATTACTACCTTTAAGGAGTTTTCTCTGGGCTTTAATATAAACTGGCGGCAAACCTTTAGATATTATGTAAACTCCTTCTCCTTCTCTTCTTGTAACCATTAAACCAGATTCTCTATCTATTCTTCCGCTCATTCTTTTGCCTCCTTAACAACACCTTCTAAAAATTCTTTTCCCTTCTGAGTTAATTTTCTTCCAAATTTCTTACCTTTAACTTTCTCAACGAGACCAGCTTTTTCAGCTTGTTGCATAATCGTCCTGATTATTTTTCCTCCACCCTTAAAAAACTTAGACGGTTTTGCCCCTCTATCTTTCTTTCCACCATACCTTGTTCTTAATCTCTCGATACCAACAATTTCTCTCACATAAACCTGTTTTAAAATACTAGCTGCTCTTTTAAACCAAAAATCTTCCTCAATATTAGGTCTTGCTTTACTTACTCCTGTTTTAACATAATTAACCCAATCAGGTTTTTCAAAAAAGCCAGATTTCTTCAAAGCCTCTGCTAAAAGTTTATTATATTTTCCTGCTTCAATAGATTTAACTGTCATTTTAGCTTGTTTAAGATAGTAAAAAAGAACCCTTATAAAGTTTACTTATTACTTTATCTTAACCTTTTTCATAACAATAGTAAATCCTATAATTTTATAACGAAAAACTGATTGTTGATCGTAATTCCCATGTAACTTCTCACTGATTTCTTTAGCCATCTCTCTGAGTTTTCCTCTGTCCCGAACAGAACTTTTCAAAACATAAATTCTAACAACTTTCCGTGTCTTAAAAGCCAATCTCAAACTTTCAATAACTCCAGAATTAATTCCACTTTTACCAACCTGAAATTTTATTTCTCCTTTGATCATATTAATTATTACAAATCCTCACCCCACCAGCAGGTAAAGCAGCCAATAGCTCATTAGGATTTAATTTATCTTTTTCCAATTCTATCTGAAACTTAGCAAACATATCTTTTTTATCAATTCTTCCTGGACAAATTTTTAATAAAATATTTTTCTTCTTCACACTTTTTTCCGGAACAGCTCTTAAAACTCCTTTCTGTTTAGTTAAAGCAAGTTTCAGCTCAATTTTGACTCTCTTTACTTTTCCAGAAACTCCCCACATACCTATTTTCATTCTTTTTTCTTTTGAAATCTGACTAGTCTTAAATATATCCACACCTGTTTTTTTCTTTCCTTGTTTCCAAGCCCTGCTAAAACAGCCAGTAAATATAGCACATTCTTCCAAATCTTTTTTTGTAACTTTTTTCAGTTCAGAAACAATAACACAAAAAGGCGAGCCGGGATGAGAAGTATGCATAATAAAATATTCATTCTTCAAACTTTTTAATAAATCGTCATTTTGAGCAGCACTCTTACCACCAACAACGAGCTTCCCGCTCGAAGTATAAAACCATTTATATTTTTTGTAACCCTTAGCAATTTCATGAGATTGCGAGGGCACGGAAAATCTTTTAGATTTTTTAGTATCTTTCATTAGTAATCAAGAAAAAAGTACTTTTTAAGGGTTTTGAGATAGTTTTTCTATTTCAGCAATGGCTTCTTGCCAGTTATGAACTCTTTTTATATTAGGATGTTCATATTCTTTATTCCAAGGTCTGTCAAACAAAATTGCTTTTATATCAGACTGTGCACATTCAAGAGCATATTTGCCAAGATCCTCTATAATTAATTTAATTCCAAGTCTTTTACATATTGCCGCTTTTGAATTTCCTTTTTTGCCATAAAAATCATTTGAATAAATAATTTTAATAGAGCTCTCTGATAAATACTTTTCAATCCATTTTTCTGTTTTTTCTTTATGTGCAAAAGGACGGGAAGTTATAATAAAGAGTTCATTCTTATCTCCCAAATAATTAATTGATTCAATAGCTTTTTCTATTGGTTTTATATTATCAAACTCTTCTGAATCATAAAATTGATAATAAATCTTTATTGCTTCTTCTCTTGTGCCACCCCAAACATCCCACCAGTTGTAACTATTGAAATTTTCTTTTTTGATTAATCTCCCTGTTTTTTTATAATAGAATTTTAAAAGTTGACTCATAAGATCTGCAGTCACTTCATCTAAATCAATACCGATTTTCATAACTCAAAGTAAAAATTAACTTATTTAAGAATTATGATACTACTCTCTTATTTCGGCTTAACAACAACATCAAAGAAGTCTGTAGTGTAAATTTGTCCTGTAAGTGACGATCCTTTATACACACTGATATCAAAACGTGCACTGCACAACGGAGTAGATTCAGGCATCCTTAAATTTACAACTGTGTAATGCGTGCCTCCTGGAGGAACCTGAACCCCAGTCCTAGTTTTTCCTAATTGTATCCACGAATCAGCTTGAGCAGGTGTTAGTCCTTGGCAGCCACGAGAAATCTCTACAGCCTCCACATTATAACTGAACATTCCTTCAGTAGTCCCTGTCTCAAGATTCCTAAAAGAAAACGCAATTCCCCAATCATCTCCCTGCTTGATTTCTGCTTTATTTTCAGATAAGTAAACTACTAATTTTTTATTATTATCATCGGAAAATATTTTTTGTATCTCTGATTTAACTTTATCATTTATTTGTTTAACATTATAAATTGATTCTGTAAAAATCGTCCTAACCAAAACCAATCCAAGAATTAACATTGACATGGCAATAACTAATATGACAATTGTTCCGATAGACAATTCTAAAGCTCCATTTCTATTTCTTCTGAACATCTAAGCACCCTGTAAACCCTGCAATTGACCAAGAATGTCTGCCGCGTAATTAACAAGAACATATATTGCTATTATTCCGAGGATTATTCCAACAATATTTAAAACAATTCCTGCTTTGGACCATTTATTTTTATTCAGTTTGCTTTGTTTTAAACTAAACACCAAACCAACAATTCCCATGATAATTCCTCCAACTGATAAAGATAAAACGCTGAGAATTCCAAAAACCACACCAGCCACACCCAAACTATTCTCTTGTACTGCAACACTCTTCTTCACAACCTCTTTTTTCACCATCCCTATATTTACCTTCTTTATTTTATAAATCTTCTGTTCTCCAGAACAGAATTGTTGTGTCCTAATAAACTTCCAAATAACTAAAAATCAAAAGAATAATATTTACTAAATAAATTCCACTACACACTAAACAAAAGTTATTTAGTTTAAAATACAAAACATATGCGAGATAAACTGAGCCAATGACTGCCAACATAGACAAATAGAAGATATAAGTAATATTATAAAAACTTAATAAAAGAATAACTAAATAAAATATCATCCCATAAACTGAATTAGATAATCCAAACAATTTTCCATACTTACTTGAAAACGCTTTAGTACAAGAAACTTTTTCACTTATATCACACAAAGACTTATATTTTTTTGACTTTTCATATTTTTTTTCTATATAAAGTGCATAAAAAGATAATAAAAATCCTAAAATAGCCAATATTTGTATTATGATTAAAGCCATACTATTTCTTTTTTATTGCTTTCTTTCTTGCTGCCATGCTTACACTCTTTTATTATAAATTGATTCTTTTTTATAAATTTATCTTTTAATACTTTCTAAATGGGAACGGGGGGAATCGAACCCCCGACACTACGAGCTTCAGTCGCATGCTCTCCCACTGAGCTACGTTCCCTTGTTTAAGAAAAAGATAAATTGCTTTTAAATGTTTTTAGAAGACTAAGAAGAAGGGCTCCAGACACTTGAACCAAAAATGTGTGAGTCGGAAATAGGCCGGATTCTGTCGAACATTGTTTCTTCTTTCGAAGTGCAAACTGTTCGTGCTGACATCTGTCTATGCGAGCGGCTAAGGCTCTTGCATCAGCGAAGTCGGTCGTTTCATCAAATCCTTCATCTCAAAGCTCACCGCAAGGTTCCTCGCTAAATGAAGACTGTGTCGTTTCTGTTCCGGAGCTCTGCCTCACGACAGCCCACTTTCGTGGATCACTACTTCCTACAAAGAGTCGTAGACTACAAAGGTTGTAGGGATGTCCAGACCTTCCCCAAAACTTAGAAACCATAAAGCTTCTCGTCAATTTAATGACAAAGTTCCGAAGTCAGCTATCCGACTCACATAATTATTCCAGAATCATAGTTTTTAAACATTGTTATGTGTGGTTTTTTGGTCCACAAAACCTAACCTAAAATTATCGCATCTTTAATTGAGGCGCGGAGTCAATGGGTCATAGCTGATTGGTGATATTTGAGATAACTTAATAATTTTTATCAAACAAATTTTTAAACTCTAATTCCCTAACAACAAAATGGAAAAAGAGGAAAACAAAAAATATCTCGCAATAATTAACTTATCAACAATTATTTTATTTATTATATTTTTTATAATTCCAATTGTTTTCTTTTTTTTATTAGACAAAAAAACAGAAGCAGGATTCGGTTTTGTGCAAATTATATTCTCAATTATAATTGCTTTTTTCGTAACATTTTTTTTAATTTGGGTGAAATCATTCATAGTCAACAGGCCTTATTTAGGAACAATACTCAGTTTGATAGCCTTAGGTTTGTTTGAGTATGGTTTATTCATAAAATACAGGGGTCCCTATACAGTAACTTTCGCAATAATAATTGCATTAATTGTTTTAATTTACACAGGATTTTATTTCTTTAAATACAGAAAAAGTAGTAAAGAAATAAAAGTAGAGAGTTTTGACGATAGTCTTACTTAAATTTTAGTCATTCGGGCCAGGAATGTAATCCTCTTCTTGCCCTTTATAAGACGACCCGTTAAGTATTGCTTTAAATGCTTCCTGAGCTATTGCATGTCTAACTTTTCTTGAATCTTGAATACATTCTTCAACTGGAATTCTCCCTTGTCTAAATTCTAATCCTTCTGGTAATGTTTGCCTAAAACCATATACGCGCTCCTTCCCTTTCTCGTCTCCTTCTTTAAGCCATATTGCTACTCGTATATCTCCATTAGCTATAGAGTAAACATATTCATTATAACCGCTTCTTCCACGGCGCTTCCCTCGAAATTGAACATTAGCTTTTTCTTCTGCGACCATATAACTACTCAAAAGAGTCAGTTTATAAATTTGTCTATAACCAAGTTAATAAAGAACAACTCAACAAGTAGGCAGACACTAGCAAAATAAGTTTAGCTTATGACTTAAGTGTGGCTTTTAGTAGTTGCATGCTTAAAACCTCGTTGCCTCGGTTCTTACACACCAACTCTATCAACGCCTTCTTCTAAAGCGGCCTATGTTATCTCGTCTTGCGGATGGCTTCGTGCTTAGATGCTTTCAGCACTTATCCATACGGTGCGTAGCTGCGCAGCCTGCTCATAACAACTGCTGACCAGAGGCACCCAAGTCAAGTTCCTCTCGTACTATTGACTCGTTCCACTCAGACAACAACGCGCCTAGTAGATATCATACAAACTGTCTCACGACGTTCTTAACCCAGCTAACGATTCCTTTTAATGCGTGAACTCCGACACCCTTGGTAGCTTGTGCACTACCAGGATAGGAAGAGCCGACAGCGATGTACCAAACCGCGCCGTCAATATGGACTATCGGGCGCGACAAGCCAATTATCCTTGGGGTACCTTTTCTGTCACACACGGGCCCTATTAAAAAGCCACGTGGGGTCGCTAAGCCCGGCTTTCACCTCTGCATCTCTTGCTTTTCGAAATACAGTCAGACAAGCTTTTGCCCTCGCACTCTACTCCGGATTTCCAACCTGGATGAGCTTGTCTTTGGGCCCTACAGATATCTTTTCTGCAGGGTGCCGCCCCAGCCAAACTGCCCGCCTGCTGATGTCCCTGCCGAAGCAAGTAAGCAATGTCAAAAAGGGTGGGTAGTATTACAAGGTCGCTCCGTCAACTCCGGAGAGTTGACATCTACGCTCCTACCTATACTATGCACTCTTCTCAACATCACAACAACAAGTTGCAGTAAAGGTCCACAAGGTCTCTGCTTCCCACTAGGCGACGATGGCATTTTCACCATCAAGTGAGTTCAGAAGGTTCTGGTTAGGGACAGCGACCACCTCGTTAAACCATTCATGCAAGTCGTTATTCAAACGACAAGGTATTACGCTCATTTTTGTTACAACCGTCTAAGTTGCAAAGAATCTTCTTCTATAAATTGTGAAATATTAGTCATGTCAACTAATACACAATCTATTCCTTTTCTCTGTCTTTCTTCCTCATCAAGACCTGTTAAAGACTCATATGCTTTATTTGGGTCTATTTTGTCACCACTATAAACCGGAATACGAATTAAGCTGTTCGGTCCTAGTGAATTATTCAATAATTCCACTGTTCCATCTGCTTTTTTTATTCCGATAGTGTATATTTTTTCTTCATCCATGAAGATTTGGACAAGCAAGGGTATTTAATTCTTTTGACGGTGCCCACACATTTCTGCATGAGTCTGCATGTCGCCATACAGTTCGGACTATATCTTAACAATTTAATTGTTTCGAGCGTGTAGTCTCTGAGGATTCTAGAAATTAGAATTTTCTAGTCTTTCCTGCTGATTGTCCGCAATTTTAGATTTTCACTGCCGATTCCTCGGCGAGTACCAAAATATACTCGGATGTTCCAGCATATAGCTCGATTTTCTTCATTTTCATTAATGGTTTATTCGACATACTATTTATTACTATGAAGCCTGAAGCGTTTTTCTTTTTTAAGAAAACCGTAAGGCAACGTATTTCACCTTAAGAGCCTCATAGTTAGGCCCGCCGTTTCATGGGTCTTAGCTCCCTTGAAAAGGAGTTTGAAACACCACGACTGGGCAGGTCTCACTGAGTATACCAGTCCTTTCGGATTTGCACTCAGCTACGTTTTTGATAAACAGTCGGGCAGTCCTTGTCACTGCGATCTACAAACGCACTCAAAAAAGCACGTTCATAGACACCCCTTCTACCTAAGATACAGGGCTAATTTGCCGAATTCCCTTAACCAGTTTAGCCTTTCACGTCTTAGCCTTCTCAGCCAGAGCATCAGTGCCGATTCTCGGTACGGCTACTAAACTTAACATGATACACGATATTTCACGGACCCCAGGACTCAACAGTTTTCGTCAAACAATTCAAACACTTCTCTTCATTACAATCCACATCTTTCTTGCTTGAATATCCTTCCAGATACCTGCCTATCCCGAAGTAAATCGTGCACTAAAAGCTTAGCAGTTCAGGAATATTAACCTGATTTCCATTCGCTATACTCAGTTAAGGTATAACTTAGGTACCGACTAACCCTTAGTTAAACGATATTGCCAAGGAAACCTTGCTCTTTCGACGCTATCCATTCTCAGGATAATCTGATCTTACTAACACCAAGATTCTCATTCCTTCCCGCTCCATCCTCTCTTCAGAGAAAACTTCTGCGCAGAAAAGACGCCTGCTTACCAGAACTTTCAAAAATGAAAGCCTCCAGAGTATCGGTAGTATGCTTAGCCCCGTCCATTTTCCCCGCCAAGAACCTCGATAAGTGAGCTGTTACGCTTTCTTTAAATGATGGCTGCTTCTGAGCCTACATCCTTACTGTCTCAGGTTCTCGACAAAGTTCGTTACACTTAGCATACATTTTGGGACCTTAACTCTGGTCTCCGTTGTTCCGGTCTCGGAACAGCACCTTACGCACCGCCCCCCATTCCTGTCTTACGTAATTAACAAGTTCAGAGTTGGAATAAGTTCCGTAGCCTTTCGACTCTGCAAACTTTATCCGTACTTTACCTCGCTAATAAACTAGACAAGACTATACTGCGGCATATTTCAACAGGAACCAGCCATCGCCAGGTTAGATAGGCTTTTCACCCCTATTCACAGGTCATTCGAGTGCATGTACACAACACCGGTTCGGCCCTCCATTTCCCTTTCGGAAAACTTCAGCCTGCCCACGAATAGATCACCTGGCTTCGGGTCTTATCCAATTGACTAACGCATTTTCATACTTGCTTTCGCTACGGCTTCAAACTTAACCTTGCCACTTAGATAAACTCCTTGGCCCATTTTTCCAAACGTACGTTACAACTCCTTAGAGCAGTAACCATCATGTCGCTAATAGATTTCAAGTCTTTTCACCCTCGATTAAGAGTACTTTTCAGCTTTCCCTCGCGGTACTAAGTTCGCTATCGGACTTGGACTAATATTTAGGGTTAGCTGTCAATCCAGCTGTTTTCAGACATCCAATCTAGGAAGCCCTACTCTTTTGAAGAACAGCGTATCAACTTTGCTTACGGGACTATCGCCCTCTATGGTGTCTCTTTCCAGAAAACTTCAGCTCGTTGACTTAGCCATTAACCTTCACCACATCTCTAACTTCTTTTCAAAAGCAGATTCGGTTTGCCCTGTTCCCTTTTCGCTCGCTGCTACTAAGGGAATCATTAGTATTTTCTTTTCCTACCGGTACTAAGATGTTTCAATTCCCGGCGTGCATTTACCTCCAAGAAGGCATTCTCCGAGGAGAACGTTATCGCATTCAGAAATCTTAGGTTCAAAGGTCGCATGCACCTCGCCTAAGCTTATCGCAGCTTGCCACGTCTTTCATCACAATCCAAGCCAAGCCATCCATCTATTAGCTTAAAATAAGATCAAAACCAACAACTCCTTCTCATATTGTGAGTGGAGACGAACTCCTTAGGAGTTGAAGGCATCCAAGAATTCTTACGAATTCTTATGTAAACTAAACTCTTCGCCAATGTCTGCCTACTTGCGTCATTGAATATAATCTCGACGTGATATGTCATGCCGTATCGTGGCACACCACTATCTACGACGATAAAGCTCGTCGGCAGCTTCCACATATTGTGAATATGATCTACGATTTTATTGAATTCCTCCGACAAAGTTATTAAAGTAAGAAACGCAGGAGTTTTTAAAGGTTGTGACGAGTTTTAGGAAGCTATAAAAGTAGATTTTAAATATTATGCTACTAATTGCTCTCTCAAGTAATCTACAAAATTGGGAACTCTTTCATTTGTTATAATTATTGTGCCAGAAGATTCTAATTTTATTTTTCTTCTTTCCAATGCCGCTCTTTCTAATTCATCACGTTGTGCTTTTGTAGAACATGCACTTAACATAGTTGCCATAACAGGATTTTCATGAACATCAACATTTCTATCTGAAATTCTGTATGTTATAACTCTTTGTTCTTTTAAATCAAATTCAATAATAAAACCAGGTAGGGCCATATAAACGTTGTAAGGTCTTTTTGTTTTCATTTTAAATTTTTGCGAAATGAAAATGGACCCACCGCGAATCGAACGCGGGTCTCCTCGGTGCAAACGAGGTATTCTACCACTGGACTATGGGCCCGATATAGACCCTTCGTCTTTTTTGTTTTTAAATATTACTTAAGATGCTAACGGTATGTAAAACAATCATTGCTGTATTTAATTTTTTAGGAGGTGATCCATCCGCAGGTTCCCCTACGGATACCTTGTGACGACTTAACCTACCTTGTCTAACAAAGGTTCGTCTCTGACGGGCCTCGCCAAAGCTAAACTCGGTTGGTTTGACGGGCGGTGAGTGCAAGGAGCATTGACTTATTCACCGTCTGCTGATAACACACGATTACTACGAATTCCAGCGTCACGAGGGTGAGTTGCAACCCTCGATCTGAACTAGGCTGCAGTTTATGAGATTGGCTTCACCTCTCGGTGTCGCAACCCACTGAATGCAGCATTGCCGCGCGCGTGTAGCCCAGGGCATTCGGGACGTACTCACCTAACGTAGCCCGCACCCTCCTCCTTGTTACCAAGGCAGTCTGTATATTGTACACATAGCAAATATACATACGGGTCTCGCCTGTTACCTGATTTAACAGGTCATCTCACGACACAGGCTGACGTCGGCCATGCATCTCCTCTCAGCGTGTCAGGTAAGCCCTTCAGACTGACCTTCATCCTGCTGTCGGTCCTGGTGAGGTTCACGGTGTGGAATCTAATTGAACCGCACGCGTCACTCGTTGTAGTACTCCCCCGCCTATTCCTTTAAGTTTCGGCCTTGCGACTATACTTCCCAGGTAGCACACTCTTCCCCTTCGGTGCAGCACCGAAACCTCTCGAAGAGGCCCCGATGTTTAGTGTGCAGTGTTTACTGCTAGGACTACACGGGTATCTAATCCGCTTTGCGCCCCTAGCCTTCATCCCTTACTGTCAGATCCGTTCTCGTAAGGTGCCTTCGCTATTGTTAGTCCAGAAAGGATCAACACATTTAACCGCTACCCTAACCGTACTCCTTACGTCTACCGGTCTCTAGCTATGCAGTATCTCTCGCACTTCTACGCTTAAGACGTAGGATTTCACAAGAGACTTACATAACAAGCTACGGATGTTTTAGACCCAATAAATGTGATTGCGACTTGGACTGCTGGTATTACCGCGGCGGCTGGCACCAGTCTTGCCCAGTCCTTATTCGTGAGACTTTTTACATCTCACAAAAGCTTTTCCAATACGGAAAAGCACTTTGGCTTGCTTTGTCACGCTTTCGCGCATTGCAAAAGTTTCCCGACTGCTGCACCCCGTAGGGCTGGGAATAGTGTCTCAGATTCCCTCTCAGGGTTTCTCCGCTAAGAGCCCTTACTGATCATAGGCTTGGTGGGCTATTACTCCGCCAACAACCTAATCAGCCGCAGCCCCATCCTAAGGCGTTACCTTTCAACGATAATTCATTCCAGAATTTATCATCTATCTAGTATTAGCCTCAGTTTCCCGAGGGTATCCTAAACCTTAGGGCAGGTTAGCTACGTGTTACTGAGCAGTTCGCCTTCGCCTGGAATCCGAAAATTCCCGGAAAAAGACTTGCATGTCTAAGTGCAAACCAAATAGCCGCAATCTCCAGCAGGATCAACTGGATTTTTCATCTTTTGATAGGATAGTAAAATTATCATACCAATTCCAACCTTTATCCTTTAAGACTTAACCAACATCATGAACCAGTCAATACTGATATCTGTTGTGACATAATTCTTTTTTTAGGTTGGTGGGTGGCATAAACTAACCAATCAAAATACACTCAAAACTCCTTTAGAATATTAATTTAGAGATATACAACTAATGAGTTTTACATACCTCATACCTTAATAAATAGCTCTCGGTTTTTAGAATTGCCGACGATAAACATTAAGGCACTCATTTGAGTTAACATCTTAACATTAGACTTGAGGAGAAGGAGTTTATAAAGGTTTTTATTGAACTGTATTGTTAATTCTACGGGACTTAGAGGCTGAAGCCTGTTAAAACCTATAGATTGTGTCATCTTCAGATTTAAGCTATATTTAAGATATATTTATAAACCCACAAAATAGAAGTCTTTTATGGTTGAACTAATAAGAATGCCTGCTATTGAAGAGAGAAGAATTACTAAGTCTGGATCATCTTTAATTATGACTTTGCCGAAGGCTTGGGTAGATGAAAATGAATTAACAGAAGGCGAGACTATACTAGTAAGAGCTAATGGGCATCTTGAAATTAGAAAAAAAACAGAGGAGAATATTAAAAAAATGAATGAAGAAGTTTTAGCAGTAAGAAACCAACTTAATCATAATCAGATGAGTTCCGTAGCAACGGAAAGAGAGAAATCAGCTGATTCTTGAAACTCGTGGTAAATGAATGGGACGCTGTTCAAATATCTGATTTCCTTGGGAGAGGGAGGACGATGCTTGTCTGATTGGCTTTAAGAATTATGAAAGAAATTTAATAGCCATGTTATATTTAATATCATTTAGTATATATATATGTATGTATGTATAATTGTTTGCTTATAAATCTTCTCATTTAGTTTTTTCCCTTTTGCGTGGTTTATTCCAATATGGTGACTTACATTTAGGACATACCAACGGTAAATCTTTATTTCTTGGTATCCATTCGTGTTCACAACGTTTACACTTGTAACCTTCAACAGTTATCTTTATTTTACACATAATAAATATACTACTAACTAGTATATAAATATATGGTATATTATTAACTACCGAAATGTTTATAAAGACTATATACCTAACTAATAATATACTAACTAAGTATATATTAGTAGCTCTACAAGAGAGCCACTCTACAAATCACCCGACTAAAGATGAAATGCGAAAATAGAAAGCAAAAAGAATATAAAAAAGTTATCTGTCCTAATTGTAGTTCTACAAGCATAATCAAGAGAGGAAAGAGAAAAACAGATAATAGAGGTTTAATACAAAGATATGGCTGTAAAGATTGTAGTAAGAGATTTGTAAAAGATGAGGGATTTTGGAAGATGAAAAATAACCCTCATAAAGTAACCTTATGTTTGGATTTGTTTTATAGGGGTATTTCTACAAGAAAAGTGCAAGAACATCTACAAGCTTTTTATCCTCAAAACAGCTCTAATGTTTCTATCTATAAATGGATTGTTAAATATTCAAAGATGATACACGGTTTCACTAATAATCTAAAAATAAACTGTGGTGAGGAAGTCCAGTTTGACGAAATGGAATATGGCAAAAAAGGAAAGAAAAATCATGGGTGGTTTATTGACGCAATAGATACCAAAACAAGATTTATGGTTTCGTCTGATTTTGCAAAGTCAAGAGGAAAGAAGGAAATAAAGAAAGTCATAGCAAAAGCAAAAGAGAAAACGGGAAAGCAGATAAAAGTTTATACAACTGACGGTTTCACAGCATATTACGGGGTTATAAAATCCGTTGTAGGTTATTATGAATTAAAAAAGGGAAATATAAAACATAATAAAGTAACCCAACTCAAGGGGGAAGGATTTAATCACAAAGTTGAAAGGTTGCACAGCAACATAAGAGCAAGAACAAAAACTTTTCGTGGCTTCGGTTCTGTTGAAGGAGCAAATGCTATTATGAAAGGATTTGAGGTTTATTATAATTTCATAAGAAAACATCAGGCGATAAACTGCTGTCCTTATGAATTAGCTTTGCCTAATTTGAAGTTAGAAAATCCTAATAAGTGGTTGGAGTTGATTCGATTAGCAGTTGTGAAACCTAATTGTATCTAAATCTTGACAGATTATCATAAGTAAAGCTGTATCTATGCTAGGTAATCCCAACTCCGCTTTCATTTCCAAAGCTTGGTCACGCAATTCTTCCAAGTCTTTTTTTTCTTTTTCTTCCATGACTTTCTTAGATAAAGAGAAGATTTAAACTTTTCGCTTAAGCCCAATTAAGGTAACAATGTGCTAAGGTGCTAAGTCCCGTAGAATTAACAATACATTATTGAACAACATAAGGCTCTCCTGCATTTCCTAATTGAATCACCCAATGTCCTTGTTGAGAAACAAAATTCTCAGGAATGTAAATAGTTGCATTAGGGAATATTATTTGTGTTGTATCTACTTGGAATATAACCTCTTCTAGTTCATTAACATTTCCAGAACTAATTAGGGTATCATTAACTGTTTCTCCCAAAGTTATATTCACTTCAGGAGTAAATCTCCAAACTTTAAATTCCCCAACTCTCATTCCAGTGTAAACAAAATCATTTGTCCAATCAGTAAGGTTTGTTATTAGTGTTTGTTTTTCTACATCGTAGCCAATCATTAAGTCAATCTCTTTCAATATGTTACTGTGTAAGAGATCATCTGCCTCATTCCCAAAAGCATTAAAGTAAAGGACCGGATCAGCCCCTATTAATCCTAAGTGAATAATCATTTCTTGATGTAAATCAGTGTTTTGGAGGAGGTGAATACCCATATTGGGATTGCCGGGCCATGACCTAGTACCAACCCATGGCTGGATAGGTATATCAGGTCGAGCCAAATACATTGCCCTCATTTTATTTACTTCATACCTAAATGAGTTATATGGTATGTTTTGAAAATAACCCAGACCTGTATTTGCAATATTCCCTAGGTGGGCATAAAATTGCCAACTCTGATGAGTTCCTGTAACAGCTCCAGAACCATATTTCATAGTCTTATGTCCCCGAGGACCTGGAAACGCAAAACTTGAATTCCAATAGAAAATGTCGTAATCAGACATTGTTATGTCGGGATAATACTGCCGTATTACATCAAAAATAGCTCGAGTGCGGTAAGCAGCGATTCTTTCTAACATCAACGAACCCCACACAAGATAATTATCATAGCAATTATATCCCCCCTCACATATAGCATTATCCTTATATTTCCATACTGTATCATTCAAACGTGCCCATGGAGGTACATAACCCATATCAATTAATTGCTGGCTGATGTTTTCTTCTGCTCCTGCAAAACGCGGATCATTTTCAACCGCCTGCCAAAACCCATTAACAATGTCATCAGGAAGGCTGTTATTGATAGCACCCCATCTATCAAGCCATGTCTCAGAATCGAGAAGCACTACATCAATTTCCACCTCTTCATCTTCGAGTTTTGTAAAGAGGGTACCAAACTTTTCTATTGCGAGCCGGGTTCCATTATCCCACCAAATACAAACATATTGCTTGCTTTCTCCAGTATAAGGATCTGTATAGTTAACAAACTCCCCAGTATCAGGATCAATACAACCATCATCAGGATGTGCATGCATTGCAATATGGGAATCCCAATTAGGATCTGGATGATGGTACATAAACTCTCTTGGAAGAACTACTTTGTGGCCTGCAGGCATGGCATCTGTAGCAGCTTTAATCCTATTAATGTGCCATGGAGCTGTATTGAAAGACCCTATATGATAAACCCCAACAATATTATCAATATTATTTTTATAAATTGTATCATTTCTCCACGCATATGAATAACTCTTTGTGGTTTGAAATCCTTGAGGAGGCCAACTTAACTGTACTTCATCACCCTCCAAACCCCTCACAACATAAACATCAACAATATTCCCTACAACTTCTCTACCGTTAGAAGAAAAAACAGGAGCAATAGAAATCTCGCTTATATCTATTAACCCTTCATCTCTATAATTACTAATCATAACACTCATTGTTTCCAACTCTTCAATATCAAAGTCCAAAATATCAAACAATTCTTTTTTTTCATTTACATCTTCCAAGACAACTTTCAAACCGATAACATCTCCTTTTCCCGGATTTCTCTTAACTTTAAAAAGAACATTAGTGTCATTGATAAAAACACTCTGTCCAATTATTTCCATATTAATAGTTATATATTCTATACCAACTCCCTCTACACCACTTTCTATTGTTAGTCTTACAACAGCCCAAATAATTGAAACAGCTACTATAACAATAAGAATTATCAAAATCATAGCTACGACTTGTGATAGACCTCTTTTGTTCATAATCATTTAAGGAAATAGATTATAATAAACTTACTTCCTAGCTACTTGCAACTCATCCCAATCTTCGACAAACTCTTGAATTGTTGGCGACTTAACATCAAGTTTTTTACTTTCAATATATAATTTTGCCAGTAAATATAAAATCATGCCAAGACTCTTCGCACTTTTATTATTCCCAGGAATAACTTGCTCAATTCCCTTTGTAAAATTATTTGTATCACAAATTGATAAAACAGGTATCTTGATTTTATTCGCATCAACCAACGCGTTCTTATCAAGCCAAGGGTCACATATAATCATCAAATTTTTTTCAAAAAAATCTTCGAGCTCGATGTTTGTTAGAGTACCTGCAGGATATTTTTTAGTAAAATATTTTATATCAAGTATCTCAGCAAACTTTGTAACTGCCTTCCATCCAGCTTCTCTTTTGCACACAATAACTATTTCTTCAGGATCAAATTTAGACAAATATTCAGCTCCCTCCCTTATTTTATCGTCTAACAGAGCAGTATTAAAAACAGCAAGCCCGTCAGCTCTTCTCCTATAAACATATTTTCTCATCTGAGGAGTTATAACTCTCGTCCCTAAATGAACAGAAGACTTCAAATAATCATCAATAGGAACAAGCATGTCTTTTTTCTCTTCCTTTTTACCTTTAACCTCTTCTCTAATGTCAACCTTTCTGGCCTCTTCAAACTTTTTCTCTAAAGCTTTAGCTTTTTCCTTAAGCTCTTCTAATTTTGTTTTCTTGCTAACACTGACTTTTTCTTCTTTTTTAGGAATCTTTTTTATTGAAGCCTTAGCTAGTTTTTTGGTTTCTTGTTTTTTCTCTTCTTTTTTCCCAGTAGAAGTTTCTTTCTTTTCCGGCATAGGTTATAAACTAGAATTTAGGTTTTTAAAAGTTTCTAAAATAATAGCCTTGCGCAATAATCACAAAGTTTTGTACAAAATCGTAATTAGGTGATTTTAAAAATTAAACTATAAATGCCTCGCCACCAAATATTGCTTTTTCTGGCGAATTATAATAATCCTGAGGATTTTCTCTCAAATCTTTAATTATATCTCTTGCTTGTTCTAATGTTGCTTTAAATGGAGCAATTATTCCGCCAACCCAAATACCTTTTTCTACTCCAAATTTCTCTTCTAATGTTTTTGCTAACTCTCCAGCACTCTGATGAGTTACAACTGGAACTAAACCAAATTCTCCTCCTCTTTTAAAAAAATCTTCATACATTCTTTCAGAAAAGATATTCATTTTTGAATAAACTGCTTTCGGGAGATAAACTATACCTCTATCTATGTTTTTTCTTCCTTGAAATGCTAATGCAACATGCAAGGTTTTTTTATCATAGTTTGGTTTTAAGTCCATTGTTGTCATACAAAATCCAAAATAAAGCCCTATTTAAACCTTTCTTTTGTCATCACTTAAAAATTATACTAAACCTACCTAAATCTCCCTCTCTTCTTCAGTACTTTCTCTTAATTCGCCGCCTTCATCTTCCTCGGCAAAACCCATTTCTTGCGCTTTTTCACTAATTTCTTCCTCTATTTCTTTTTCCTTTGCAATTATTTTATGGTCTTCAATTTTTTCTTCCTTAATTATTTTTAACTTATCTTCTTTCTTTACAGGAAAAGGTCTTCTCACAGAAATAGGCAAAACACCTTTCTCAAATTCTTGCTCTGCAATTTTTAGAGCATCATATTTTATCTCTTCTAACTCTTCTTTAGAAATTTTCAATAACATAGGAGCATCCATTGCTATTTGCAAAGCTCTTGCCCCTAAAATTCGCGCAATTTCATATCTAGTGAAATCTTCTTTAGTATTTTTTTCCATTTTCTAATGTGGTTTATTTATTCTGATTTAATCTAAATGTATTATTTTAATCTTGAATCTCGTAACATGTCCTTTCTCTTATCATTTACCTGTTTACTTCAAAAACTTATTAAGTTTTTTCATGATTTCTTCATATTTTTTTGGAAGAATTTCCATAATTTTTTCAATTTCTTCTTTTGTAAAAGTGGACTCCCATCCTTTTTGACAAGAGTTAACCATGAATTGTCCATTCCACTTTGAGATTCCAAAAGTTATTTTAGCATCACACGCCTCTTCTTCCTCTCTTGTCGGATGTATTATCATCGACTCATCAAGTTTATAAAATGTAAATGAAATAGGAACGATTTCTTTTGACAAAGGCAATTTATTTTTTGTTCTTTTCTTATAATCCGCATTTCCGTTTTCATCTATTCCGGGAAAGACTGCATTTTTTAGTGCAGCAACACAAGCAATACTTGCAGCATCAATTAAAGCCCCATCGTCATTGATTGGGTAAATATCAATAAAAACATTCCACACATTTTCTCCTTTCTTAATAACGAGCTTCTTAAAGTCAAGCATTCCTGATTCTCTTACCATTCTGTCTATGAGGCGCGGCAATTCAATTCCTTTAAATTTTGGTGGACCACTCTCAAACCGTGGAGAAGCCAGAGGCAATAAATCTCCAGAAACTGCAAGGTTTCCTTTATCGAGTGAATCTGGATAAGGTTCCCCAGTAGATAATTTTATCCCGACAACAACATCTGTTTTACCTAATTTAACACGAGCACTTCCTTCAGCCATGTTAGAAACGCCATATTCAAGTTCAAAATCTTTCATGTCTAACAAACCCCTTTTGTCAAATCTTTTTCCTTTTGCAAAAATGCTTTTCAAGACATTCCTAGTCAAATTTGAGATTTCCATCGAACTCATTTTATTACTTTTCAACGACCTCCTTTAAAGCTTTCTTTTGAATTTCGTATATTTCATCACATGCTTTGTCTGCCATTTCCAAAGCTTTCTTAACAATTTCCGGCTGAATTTTTCCGTCTAATTGCATTAAAGTATACTCATCGCTATTTGCGATTTTAGCAATCGGGAAGTCAGTAGCTCCTTCTCCCTTTTCAAAATCTTCTTCATCTTTGTCAACATCAACAACTAAGTCTTTGTCTAGTTTTCCAATAGCAACAGCACAAACCAAATTCTTCATAGGTATTCCTGCATGCGCCAGAGCCATCGATGCAGCGTTAATACCAGCAACTCTTGTGCTCGCATCTGCCTGCAATATATAAATTTGCACATCAATAACAGTATTTGGAAAGTCTTTAATATTCAACACAGGCAACAAGGCCCATTCAATAACTTTTGAAATTTCCGTGCTTCTCCTCGAGGGGCCGGGTCTCTTTCTATCACTAACTGAAAAACTCAATAAGTCATAATTCACTCTCAAGATTCCTGTTGAAGGATCTTGCATGTGCTGAGGATGTAACTGTCTCGGACCATAAACAGCAACTATTGCTACAGTGTCTCCAAATGAAAACATCGCACTTCCATCAGCATTCGGAATAATTCCAACTTCGGCCTTGATAGGCCTTAATTCATCTGCCTTTCTTCCGCTAACTCTTTTTATTGCCATAATCCTGCCTCCACAATTAATGATTTTCTGGGACCATAATTTCCATCATGTGGAAAATAGTCAATTCCTCTTGTAGAGTTTATTTTTGGAATAATTGTTCCATCATCTAAATCAAATCCATCCCCTCCAAATACAACGCTATCTACGCTATTATCTCCACCATTATCATTTTTACCTTGTCTTATTAGTTCATAGCCTTCTTCAGTAACCCCAAGAGGATCATTTTTAACTCTTCCTGAATAAACAAATAGTCCTCTCACGCCATCGTCTTCATCTTCAGCAAGCACAACAGCCCCAACCGGAAGTTCGTCCATTTCTTCTTTTCTATCTAGAAGTCTAAGTTCTATTTCTCTTACCATCTTAATTTTCCTCAAACCATTCCTCCGCTTTGTCTTTTTATTGCCATATTCTTCCCTCCTCTAACATTTTTCTTCTCATATTATATTCTTCTCCATCTATTGGATTATATACTCTACGCTTTTTCCTACCAGGCTTTGGATCAATTACACCCCTAATTAAATCGAAACCATCCATGTCAAATACAAATTCAGATATTTCACCATTATCGGAAGGGGGTTTTCTTATGAATACATAGCCTCCTTCGGACTTTCCCATATACATAAATGGTGATGTAGGGCTCCAAGTAAACAACACAACGGCTCTAACTGGGAGATTATCTATTTCTTCTTTCTTCTCTAAAAAACTAATTCTTACTTCTCTCATCTCAATTCTCCTCAAACCATTCCTCCACTTTTTCTGTTAAACCATCAATGTAAACTTTGTCAGATACGAACTCTATTACTTTGCGTGCTTTTATTTCTGAGTCAATATCTTTTTCTTTTACCCATATCCAGCCGTTTTGACCGACAGTAATATTGCAACCAGTTTTGTCCTTTATTAAATTAATCATGCTTCCTTCTCTGCCTATGACTCTCGGCACTCTGCTCGGACTTATTCTAAAAACAAGACCTCCCTCAAGTTTTCCAAGACCCTTACCTTTCAAGGCAAGGTCAACACTTTTTCCACTAACTGACCATATCTTCGCGGCAACCATATCTCCTATTGCTAAAAACTGGTCCAGCTCATTTTTATTGATAAATCTAGGGATTTCAGCCACTGGCAAGAAAGCACTACCCGCATAATCTATATCTATCAGCCAACCACTGTGCGTAAAGTCTATGACTCTTCCTAGTATAACATTATTTCTTCTCGGGACAAATGCCCCAGATAAAGGAATTATTTTTACGACTCTGCCAATTTTTTCAGCCAAACCATACCGAATAGCGATAATATTTTCTCCATCTCTTTGAGTTCCATCTCCAGGCAAGAAATCTTCTCCAGAAATAATAACCTCACCAGGTACAACTATCTTTCTTTTTTCAGAGTTTTTCTCAGAAACCGAATCACCACCGGCTTCGTGTGCCTCATTAATCTTCTTCGCCATAATTGTAATAGATTACATCTCTCGGTTAATCATAATAATCTCCAAGAGTGTGCTCCCTTTTCTGAAAATTAGAGATAATTGGGGTTTTTAAAGGTTTTGGTGAGGAGGATAGAATTAGTTTTTATTGGGGCTAAGATTTTTGAGCTATAGTAGTATATAAAGTTGAAACAACCTTTACTTGATTTGATCCTAATTCTTGTGCTAATTGCGGATCATTCCTGCTTCTATCAAAACCATTATCATTGTGAAACAAATTAATATCTGATCTTTCTCTATGTCTCCCATTTCTCTGTACAATTGCTACTCCATCTCTTGTCCCAGAATCAATTATATTGTATCCGTTTCTTCTCAACGATTCTTCTAAATCTCTAGTAAAAATATCATTAAGTTTTAGAACTTTTGCATCTGGAACCAATCTTTCAACTTCTTTAGCCATATTTCTTAAAATATGCATATGTTTATCTTGATAAAGTAACTGATAACATGATTCTGGATTCTCGATATATCTTGCAAATAAATCTTGCTTTTGAGGAAGCAAACTATTAAGGAAACTACGTGCTGTTTCTCTTTGAACTAGTCTAAACGCTCCACTCGCATCATTCCCTGGAGTAAAAGCAGGAAATGGAACAATACCTTGTTCAGCATATTTTACAAATATTGTGTTACAAGAAGCAACCAAATCAAGAAAATGAATAAATTTTCCATTAGGGGACAACACCCTCCCAACTTCTTTTAAAGCATCATCTAAATTACCCAGAGTGTCAAATACAGCATAACCTATTGCCACATCAAATGATAGGTCTTCAAATGGTAAATCATATACATTAGCTACTTTTACATTAGAATCAGGATTTAGTCTTTGATGAGATTCAACAATTTTTGGACTTTGTTCAGTTTGCTGAATCTGTGCTGCATATTTTGGAGCAATCATTACTAATTCACCTAATCCACTACCAATTTCTAATATCGTGTCTTCTGTTCTTACATGATCTGCAAAAGTTCTGCTAACTAAATCTGCTGATGCTTCTCTAAATATTTCTCTATATGGGTTAAAATACTTTCTAAAATTAGTATCATCACTCCATCTGTCTTCTAGTCTCTCTGTCATAATATACAGAAAAAAACGATGATTTATAAAGCTTTCTTACTGTTGCTACTATAAAGAAACACTATTCTCCCCCGACTTCCTCACTAACTAAACCTTGTGGCTAGGAGCAACATAGAAAAGCTTATAAGAAATAAGCGCTCTTCTAAGCCATGAAGGGTGTTGATAAAAAAGTAGTGATAGTCTCATTAGTAGCGATTGTTATTATCGCCGGAGTAATTTTTTCTTACAATCAATATAAAGCTAAAACCACTGTTCAGGAATCACCTCCCACAGGCATAGAAAAAGTAGATTTTGCGACGAGAGATAATCTTCTTAGACAAATCAGAGAAGATTTTGCCAGAGATGTTGCAGAAAACCCAGACCTGGCTTTTGCCTCAGGAAGCTTATTAATTAGATTCAAAGAAGGAACTTCTATAAATGAGAAAAGAAAAATCCGCAGATCTGTAAATGCAGAGCTTATTGAAGAGTTTACTCTTGTTCCTAACCTGCAACATATAAAGGTTGATAAGGGCACAGAGAACCAAGCAATAGAAACATTAAGAAATAACAAAAATGTGGAATATGTAGAACAGGACGTTGTATTGCGATTGAATGCCGCAACAACTCCTGGTAGTACAATCACCCGTAACATTCCATCTCCGAATGATCCTTTATTTTCTCAACAATGGGCTCTACAAAACATTAATGCTCCAGAGGCTTGGGTATACACAACAGGCTCTCCAGATGTAGTTGTTGCAATCATAGACTCTGGTGTTGATTATAATGATCCTGACCTAGCTAATAACATGTGGATTAACAAAGATGAAATTCCGAACAACGGCATAGACGATGATAATAATGGTTACATTGATGATGTACTAGGATGGGACTTTGTTGATAATGATAATGATCCAATGGACGATCCAACAAGACCCCACGGAACATACACTGCACAAGTTGTTGGAGCTGTTGGTAATAATGGCATAGGAATAGCAGGGGTTAACTGGAACATTAAAATGATTCCCTTAAAAATACTGTCTAATTTTCGGCAAACCCCTCTTGGCTTTGCTTCTAATATTATTAGAGCCTTGCAATATGCGACAGACAAAGGAGTTAGAATATCGAGTAATAGCTACGGGTTAAACATACCATTTATCCAAAGTTTGTATGATGCATTTAATCAGGCCAAGACTTATAGCCATTTAGCCATTTTTGCTGCAGGCAATTCTGGTTCTGACAATGATTTAATCCCCCAATATCCGTGTTCTTTTGATTCAGACAATATAATCTGTGTTGCAGCAACAAATGAAAATGATCAATTAGCTAACAGGAACTATTCTAGTTTTTCTTCTAACTATGGACTAACAACGGTTGATCTTGGTGCACCTGGTGTTGATATAATGGTCTCTAGTGGTGGAAGGGTATCAGGAACTTCCTTTTCCGCACCACATGTGTCGGGAATCGCGGCTCTAATTTTATCCATTCATCCAGACTGGAATTACCAACAAATCAGGACAAAGATATTAGCCAGTGTAAGAAATGTTAATTCATTATCAGGAATTACGGTCACAGGTGGTATTACTGATGCAAAAAATTCGGTGATTGGAGGGTTACCCGCTGATTTTGAAACAATTCCTCCTACTGTAATCATAGATTACCCTCTACCGGGCGCCTCTGTTTCTGGAACTATACCTATAGAAATCAGTGCCAGCGATAATACTGGTGTAAGGCAAGTTATACTTACTTCACATTTTCCTGGATGGCCAAATTATGCCAGACAACATGTTATCGGACTCGATGAAACACCCCCTTACACAATATCTTGGGATGCAGAGGCGTTCGCTAACACAGCATTCATACCCGAAAGTCAAGTAATAAATCTAAAAGCCCTCGCCATTGATTCGTCATACAATACAGGAGTAAGCCCAGTTATACCAGTGACTGTGCCAGATAACTTTTCACCTACTATTGATAGTTTTATAGTATTTTTGGGAGCGCCCCCGTTTACAACAGCGACAGTATATCTGCCAGTGCCAGCCGTAATTAGAGTACTTGAAATAACAGATAGGAGCTATCTAGACTACGTGCAGATTTTCGGGGATGGTGAATTGCTAAAAACATGCGATGGTAGGAACCAACAATTCATGCGTGTTTGTGAATACACATGGCAGACAGGAGGGCTTTCACTAGGGAAACATAAAATAACGATAGTAGCAAAAGATAAAGCTATTGCAGGAAATACACTAACTAGGAGCATTGTCCTAATAAAACAATAAAATAAATTTAATCATTCTCCCTTCAACTCTTCACTAACCACAACAAGAAATCTCCAAAAATGTATTTAAATCAAAGTCGCTTTTTGCTTTCATGAAATATAAACTAAAGCCGCAAATACAAAAAATAATAAACGTTCTCTCCAAATATGGTTTTTATATAGTAAGAATGAAAGGAGACCACATTATCATCAATAGAAACCCGCCGTTAAGACGACCAATTGTAATGCCAAAAGAATAAGTAACGCGGTAAGACTTAATTTATTAAAAGAGTCTGGAGTCGAGGAGGTAGAGTTTGCAGGAATATTTTAAATAAATATTCTAGAAATAATTGGAGCATGAGATTCTTCTTTAGTTATTTTTATAATCTCTTTTTTTGCTTGTGGATGTTCTTCAAAATATAACTCTAGCGCCTCTTTTAACATTCTCTTAGCGTCCTCAATACTATCTCCTTGAGTGGCTACATTAGGGACTTGTATAGAGATTATACTATAAATCCTATCTTCTCCATCGCCTTCGGGTACAATAACAATATCCAATTCTATTTTTTCTTCCATATTACGAAGCTTGTCCTCCACAAGCGAGTAATTGAGAATCAAAGATTCTCATATTAAATTATAAATTTAGGCCATTATAAGCTTTTCTACTCTCCCCCGACTTCCTCACTAACAACAGCCCCGTGGGTGATTGAATTCAATTTTTCAAAAAAATCGAGTTGCATGCCTGCAGGAATATTAATTATAGTCTGCAAATCTCCGTTAGGAAGCCATTCTTCTTTTTCCTTAAAATCCTTAAGCAAACCATAAACCTGCCCCGTAAATCTTGCGGGAATTATAAGCTTAATTTTTTTTGTCTCAACTTTAATCGGAATTATTTCTTTCAGTTTATGAATCAATTTATACATTTGTTGCTCTGCAGGTCTATTATCAAAATTAAAATGCACTTCATCAACCGCTCTTCTCATCCTTTCCTCTGTAAAAGGTCTTCCATTCTGGTCAACAGCATTTCTTAAAATAAGATCAATGACTTGCTTAACCTTGGTCTCTCTTTCAGCATCTCTATAGTCCTGAGGCTTCTGAATCTCGCCACTTTTCATAATCTTCTCAGCAACTTCATGTAAATTAATTGTACCAAAAGCATCCTGCAAATCTGACTGAGAAGCAACAGTTCCTTTTTTTAGATCATAATAAATTGCATTAGAATTCAACGCATTCGTCACATCTCCGATGCCCTTTTTAACTTTCAAAGCTTCGTCTACATCGACAGAAATTTCATATTGTTTTCCCTTAATCTTAATACGCGCTTCAATGTTCGGCATCTTTTAGAAAAAGAGGGGAGTTATTTAAAGATTGTTATAGAAATTAATCATTATCAAACAAATTATCTTCTACCTTTTTCTTCCTTATCATATAAATCATCTTCAACCCTTTCCTCAAGTTTGGAGGAGATTTTATCCTCTATATCTTTTCTAGTTCCAACAGAAAGAATGATGTCATTAGCTCTAGAAAGTATCCCTCCACCTAGATAAAGACAACATCCTCCTACTAAGAAATAATTGACATTATCACTTTCACTTAAAACCCAATATATTCCGGAAATTAATCCCCCATATTTCATTAGAGAAGAACCTCCTTCGATAAACAAAGAAACACTTCCACGAATTAATCCCATAAAAACCAGATACAAGTATGATATATAAATTAAATCGTTCTAG
Source organism: Nanobdellota archaeon (assembly GCA_022561055.1). Taxonomy (GTDB): domain Archaea; phylum Nanobdellota; class Nanobdellia; order Pacearchaeales; family GW2011-AR1; genus JADFRY01. Next base: position 39,678 of record JADFRY010000006.1, read on the forward strand.
AAAATAACTATTTCAAATTATTTCTTTCTTCCTATATTATACGCTAAAAACTCTCGAAAAAATTCTTTATGCTCTTCTGTTATTTTCATGTTTGAAATTATATACTTTGCTTTACTTTCAAAGACCTCTATTTTTTTATAAATATCTTCTCTTATTTTGTATTTGTCTATCAACTCCCTAACAAAGTTTACCATATTCTCGTCAAGGTTTTGGTTTCCAAATATTTTTCTCAGTTTTTCTTTTTCATCTGGTGAAACTTTCTCAAATAACAAAAGTCTGAGTAAGGTCTTTTTATTCTCTGCTATATCACTCCCAATAGTTTTCCCTATTTCTAATTCACTTCCAAACAAGCCCAGTTCATCATCTTTAATCTGAAAGATAATTCCCATATGATCTCCAAGTTTAAGCAGATTTTCCATAGTTTCTTCATCTTGCTCAGCCAAAATAGCTCCTCCTAAAAAAGGCGCAGAGAATGTATATCTTGCTGTTTTATATCTGTATATATTTATAATTCGCTCTTCATTAAATTCTTTTTTAGAGAAACCCATGTAAATATCCTCCATCTCTGCTAATCCAGTACAATTTAAATCTTCTGAAAAAAGTTTAATAATCTGCGACTTTACTTCATCTTTTGTTTCAAGAGTTCCTAAAATCTCAAATACAGAGGAGATGCATACGTCACCAGCACAAATTCCCATGCTATATCCAAAATGCCTTGCATCTTCAAAATTTTCTTCTTTGCACATCTCTTCATATTGAGCAAAAATTGTTTTTTTACCTCTTCTTAATACATCTTTATCAATTATATCATCATGTATTAACAAAGCAGAATGCAACAATTCTATCGCAGCAGCAGCTTTAATTGTGTTTTCATCAATCTCATTCTTAAACATCTTATATGTCATGACTAATAAACTACCTCTGATAGTTTTCCCCTGACAAACAAAAACTTTCAGCCGCTTTATTAAGTCCTCTCCCCACATATTAATCTGAGAAACTTCTTTCTTTTTCTCTTCCAGAAAATTTGTAAGATAATTATCTACGAGTTCTTTATATTCTGCTAACCTTTCTTTCATAAAAAAAGTAAAAAACTCTTGTTTATATAATTAACTGAACTACTTCAAATACTTCTTTAGAGCATCACCATGCTTTCTTATCAGCTTAGGATTATTTATTTTAATATATCCAACATCAAATCTGTTAAGATTAAAATTCTTTCCAAGAATTTCTTTAAAGATCTTCAAAACAAACTTTATTCCTTCTTCAATTGTCATTTCATCTTTAAAGTCTTTTCTTAAGACCTCTTTTATTTGTTCGTCATGTTCACCTACTGCATTAGCCCTATAAGCATAATAATTTCCTGTCACATCTGAAGTGTATAAATGAGTTTTTCCTTTGCTTACTCCGCCGAGCATTATAGCAACGCCATAAGGCCTTAATCCTGCATATTGAGTAGAGAACTGTTTTCTATCGGCTATCATTCTAATAACCATTATTAGGTCAATAGGAGAATTATAAGTAACTCTGTTTTGCTGCGCCAAAATTTGAGAAGCATCTATTAAAATCCTGGCATCTGACAAAATTCCTGCCGATGTAGCCACAATGTGTTCATCAATTTCAAAAATTTTATTGGTAGATTCAGCAGCAATCAAGTTATCTCTGATTCTTCTGTCAGCAATAATCAAAACACCATCTTTACAAACAAGACCAATACTGCTACTTCCGAGTCTTACAGTTTTCTCAGCATACTCAACTTGCAACAAATGCCCCTCTGGCGAAAACATAGTCGCGGCCCTATCATAGCCCATTGCCTGATGTTGCATCTCTGTTGGGATTTCCATAATTCCTTTAAAACCTCTTTGAATATAAACTTTTACATCACTGGCTTTTTAAGTTTTGTGTTGTAAAGTTCATTTGCCCAAACCCTTCAAAGTCCCAGAAACTTTCAAAACTCTAATCTTATCACTGGAAAGAGCAAGCGCCCCTCTGATTCTATCAATTTCTTTTCTATTCACAGCAAGAATGTAATTAGCACCTTTCTTTTTTACAAACACAGGGGCTGCTTTTGCCCAACCCAAAATACCAATATAATCTAAAATAGCTTTCTCTGTGTCGTCTTTGCGGCCGCTAATTAAAAGATATCTTCTCCTAAGCTTTGCCGAAGGTTTAAGTTTTAACATTTCATACTCACCCAATTATTGTTTTATTAGCAATTATATTAATTTCTTCTCTTACCACATTACTCTCTAGGGCAAATCCCAAACTTTCAGCTCCTCCAATTTTAAAATTATTAATTCCAATAACCTTGCCTTTTTTGTTAATTAAAGGACCTCCTGAGTTTCCAGGATTAAGTGTTACATCTGTTTGGATATATACTTCAAGGCCGTTTGGCCCTCTTCTACCCACAGCCGAAACAATTCCTTCAGTTACAGTAAATGATAAGCCCAGAGGATTTCCAATCGCAATTACCTTTTCTCCTATCTGAACATTATCTGAGTCTTCCAACTCAATGTAGTCAAAAACACCTGTTATTTTTAATAAAGACAAATCTGTGAAACTATCTTCCCCAACAATAATCGCATCATAAATTCTGCCGTCAAATGTCTGAACATTAACAAATTTTGCTCCTTGAACCACATGGAGATTTGTTACAATATAACCTGCAGAATTCACAATAAAGCCTGTTGCTGCAGACTTGTCTGTTCTTATATTTACAACTTCTTTAATAACATCTTCAATGACATCAGAAAAATCTACTTTCGATGCTTTTAGTAATTCAAGTTCCTCTTCAAAACTACTTCCCTGCTCAGCAATAATTTTAATAATTTCATTAATGCTAACTCGGTTCTCTTGTCTGACTTCATCAACATACTTATTAAGGTCGCCCCTTATTTTTTGCTGGTCTGCAATTATCCTTGACGCCTGAGAGCTAATCACGACAAAAGACACAATTTGCAATATCAAAAGAATTACAACGACTCCATAAAGAACATTCCTGTGTCTTTTTAGATGTTTTATATGATGCTTATGAGATTTCTCTTTTTTCATAAATCTAAAACAAAAACTTTATATTTATAGTTTTGCGAAGCTTCGCTTCTTAACTTTCTTGACAAAAGACTCGAGAATGATAATTGTCTTACAAAATCATTATAAACCGCTCATTCTTTAGACAATTATGCTAACACTTCATACAATCGGCGGCTATAACGAAGTCGGAAAAAATATGACTGTCCTTGAAGTCGGAGAAGATGCAATTATTTTTGACCTTGGATTATATTTACCTTCAATCGTTGGCGTTCAGGAAAGAGAGAAAGTTCCAACAGAAAAAGGAATGAGAGCTTTAGGAGCCTTGCCTGATGACCTCTATCTTGATAAAAAAGGCTTACGAAATAAAGTTAGAGCAATTTTAATTTCTCATGCACATTTAGACCACGTCGGAGCAGTTCAATATTTAGCACAAAGATACAAAGCACCTGTCCTCGGCACACCGTTTACAATAGAAGTCTTGAAGAAACTAATGGAAGATAATAGGAATGGAATACCAAACAAAATAATCAAAATAAATCCAAATGGTTCTTACATAGCAAAAGGCAAGAATAACTACAAAGTTGAATTCATAAATATTACTCACTCTACAATTCAGTGTGCTCTGATAGCAGTCCATACCAAAGATGGAATTATTCTTTACGCGAATGATTATAAAATGGATAACACCCCTGTTATGGGAGACCCTCCAAATTACAAAAGACTAAAAGAATTATCTAAAATTGGTATCAAGGCATTAATATCAAATTGTCTTTATGCCCCTGCCGATAGGAAAACCCCTTCTGAAAAAATAGCACGTGACCTTTTAGAAGAAGTGCTTTTTACAATTGATAGTCAAGAATCTGGACTCATAGTCACAACATTTTCTTCCCATATAGCAAGAATAAAATCAATAATAGAGTTTGGAAGAAGATTAAATAGAGAGGTAGTTCTTCTTGGAAGAAGCATGAACAAGTATGTTACAGCAGCCGTGAGTGTAGGGAAAGCCCCGTTTAAAAACAAAGTACAAATCGCGACTTATAGAAATCAATTAGAAAAAGTGTTAAAGAAAGCTAATAAAAATAAAAAAAATTATATGATTATCTGCACAGGCCACCAAGGAGAGCCAGGCTCAATTCTTGATAGGCTCTCAAGAAATAAACTTCCTTATAAAATATCTTCCCAAGACAACATAATTTTTTCTTCTATGACAATTCCAACAGCAATAAATGAAACAATGAGGGCAGATTTAGATAGAAGATTAAAAAAATTTCATCCGAGAATTTTTGATAAAGTCCACGTCAGCGGGCATGGAGGAAAAGAAGACATTAGAGAATTAATAAAACTGACAAACCCAGAACATTTTATACCATCTCACGGTGACTTTCCTAAACTTCAAGCTGGAATGGATTTAGCAATGGAGATGGGCTATAAAAAAAATTATAATACGCATCTTCTATCCAACGGCAAGATGATTAGATTAAAATGAGGACAGATATTTATGGAGGTCTTAGAAATGCATTGCAAAGGGGAGTTCCTCTAGAGCAAGCAATAAGAAGTTTTATAAACGCCGGCTATAATGAGGCAGAAGTTAGAGAAGTTGCAAAACAGTTTAGCGATGGAGCACTTTCCATTACAGCGCCTGTTACTATTCCAACTAAAACACCCACATTAAAAGTTCCAGAAAGCCAAGAAGCCCCATCAATTCAGAATGTCAAAAGGAGAGGTTCTAAAAAAGTAATTTTCTTAATAATTTTCTTAATAATCTTAGTAGGAATTCTAATATCTACAATCTTCTTCAAAGACAAAATAATTGAGTTTTTATCTTCTTTGGTTTAATTTATGAATATAAATCTATTGCGAAACACAACAATCAATAAATACCTAACACTTTTTCCAATTGTATGATATTCGCTCACATGGGAGACTGCCATATTGGAAGCTGGCGACAACCACAATTAATGGCTCTAAACTTTCAGAGTTTTCAAGTTGTAGTTGATAGATGTATAAAAGAAAAAGTTGATTTTATATTAATCGCTGGTGACTTTTTTGATTCTGCTTATCCTCCGATAGAAGTAATAAAAGAAACATTTGGCGAGTTTAGAAAATTGAAAAACGCCAACATACCTGTCTTTTTTATAGCTGGAAGTCATGACTTTTCTGCTTCTGGAAAAACTTTTCTTGACGTGTTAGAAAAAGCAGGATTCGGAACAAATGTTTTTCGTTCAGAAGAAAGAGACGGAAGAATAATACTTCAACCAACAATTTATAAAAATATAGCAATTTATGGATACCCTGGAAAAAAATCAGGGATGGAAGTTCCTGAAATAGAGAAAATAAAACTGCAAGATTCTCCCGGCTTATTTAAAATCCTTATGCTTCATACAGCAATTAGAGACGCAGTAGGAACCTTGCCAATACAGGCAGTGGACCAAGAAAAATTACCAGAAGTAGACTATACTGCTCTTGCCCATTTACATATTAAATACAACAAAAACAGAAGAGTTTATTGCGGCCCAACATTTCCAAATAATTCATTAGAACTAGAAGAGTTAAGAGGCGGCTCTTTCTATCTGATTGACACAACTACTGGAAAAATAGAAAGACAAGAAATAAAATTAAAAGAAGTTATAGTTATTGATTTGGAATTAACAGACGCCTTTATAGGAACAGAGAAAGTTATCGAAGAGTTAAAAAAACATATACTAAAAGATAAAATAATAATTTTAAAATTAAGAGGTATTTTAGAAAGAGGGAAAGTATCAGATATTAATTTTAATCACATTGAAGAATTTACAAGAACCCAGGAAGCATATGTATTATTGAGAAATACAACAAAACTCCAAGCTCCTCAAACAGAAATCTCTTTTGAACTAAAATCAGAAAATATAGAAGAAGAAATAATATCCAAATTTCGAGAAGAGAACCCAAATAAATTTAATGAATTAATTTTTCAACTCATATCAGCACTTCAGTTAGAAAAAAAAGAAGATGAGAGAACACAAATCTTTGAAGACCGCTTGCTTAGTGAGGTTAGAAAAATTATTAAAATATGAATTTAAAAAAAATAAAACTGAAAAATATAAGAAGTTATAGTGAGGGAGAAATATCTTTTCCAGAAGGTTCCATATTGCTTTCTGGAGACATTGGCTCTGGAAAAACTTCTATTCTTCTCGCAATTGAATACGCTTTGTTTGGTTTGCAGCCAGGGCAAAGAGGCTCATCTCTTTTGGCAAACGGAAAAAATTTAGGAGAAGTCACCCTAGAGTTCGAGATTAATGGAAAAAATATTATAATAGAGAGAAGACTTAGGAGAGGATCTAAAACAGTAACTCAAGATTATTCTGCAATCACAATAAACGGACAAAAAATAGAATTATCAGTTACAGAACTAAAAACTAAAATATTACAATTATTAAATTATCCTTCGGAATTCGTTAAAAAAACAAATCTTCTTTATAGATTTACTGTTTATACTCCGCAAGAAGAAATGAAACAAATTATTCTTGAAGACCCTGAATCAAGACTTAATATTTTAAGGCATATTTTTGGTATAGATAAATACAAAAGGATAAAAGAGAATCTTTTAATTTTAACAGCAAAATTAAGAGAAGAATCAAGAATTCTTCAAGTTGAAGTAAGGGATTTAGAGGAAAACAGAAATAAACTTGATTCTATAAAAAAATTTGTAAAACTTCTCTTCACAAAAGTAGAGGAAAAACAAAAAATTTTCCAGATAAGAATTTACGAAAGAAAAGCAATAGAGGAAGAAGCAAAAAAAATAGAAAGCAAAATTAAAGAAAAAGAAAAATTTGAGAGGGAGATAGATAAAACAAAAATAATGTTGATGAATAAAGAGGAGCAGCTATATAAAGAAGAAAAAGATATCACTGAGTTAGAGAAAAAGATATCTGAATTCAAAGAGCCATTTGAAGAATCTCTTTTTAATAAAATTATAGAAGAAATTAAAACCAAAAAGATAGGAATAGAAGAATTAAATAAAAATTATATTAATGTTTCTGGAAAAATAAATTCTTTAAATATAAAAAAGCAGGAAGATCTACAAAAAAAAGAAAGGATTTTCAAAATAGACATCTGCCCAACTTGTTTACAGGACGTTTCTGATACTCACAAACATAATATTCTAAATGAAACAGAAAGCCAGATAACAAAAATAGAAAATCAAACAAAGGAACTAGATGAAAAATTACAGGAAATAGGAAGTCTTTTAGAAAAAGAAAAGATTTCTTTAACTGAATTAGAGAGCAAAATATCTCAACTTGAAATTCTAAAAATAAAAACAGAGGAAATAAAACTGTCAAAGGAGAAAATACTGAGTTTAAAAAAACTAAAAGAAGAACTTGATAAAGATACAGAGTTCCTGAATAAGCATATGGAATTTCTTAAAGAATCTGTCTTAGAGTTTTCCAAATTTGATAATTTATTCAAAATTAAACAGGAAGAATTAAAACAAGCTTTTCAAAATGAAAAACAAGCTGAAATTGAAATAGCTGAATTAAAGAAAGAACTCGAGCTTACAAAGAAAGAGATAAAATTACTAGAGGAAAAAATTCTTGAAATAGAAAAAATAAAGGAGAAATTAATCCATATTCTAGATATTGAAAAATGGCTTTCCAACAATTTCTCAAATCTTATTAGTTTTACAGAAAAAAATATAATGATAAAGCTTAGAGAGGAATTTTCAAAATTATTTAATAAATGGTTTGGCATGCTAACCACTGATGCATTCTATGTTCACCTCGATGAGAATTTTACTCCTATAATCACACAAGGAGAGTTTGAATTAGATTATGCCTTCCTTTCCGGAGGTGAAAGAACAGCTGTTGCCTTAGCATATAGACTTTCCCTGAATCAAATAATAAATTCTCTTCTCAGTAAAATAAAAACACGTCACCTTGTTATTCTAGATGAGCCAACAGATGGTTTTTCAGAACAGCAATTAGATAAAGTCAGAGACGTTTTACAAGAACTTGATGTAAACCAGCTAATCTTAGTTAGTCATGAACAAAAAATTGAGGGATTTGTAGATAACGTCATCCGTTTAAAAAAAGAAAGAGGGGTTTCTATTATAGAAAACCAAAATCTTTAAAAACTTACATATTATTAAAATAACATAGAAACTATAAAAGATTCTAGAATTTTTACAATGAATATAGTGAATTCTAATATGGATGAAATTAGCAAATCAATATTAAAGTCTAGCACAAGCTTAGTTGGAATTGCCTGTAAAGACGGAATTGTTTTAGGTGCTGATAGGCGTTCCACAGCAGGAACAATTGTTATGAAAAAAGATGAGGAGAAAATATACAAAATAAATGACTATATTGCCGCATCTTACACAGGCGTTGTTTCAGACATTCAATTAACAGGAAAGGTTCTAGCAGCCGAATTAAGGCTAAAAGAATTAAAAACTAAAACAAGACCATCAATAAAAGAAGCAGCAAATTTATTAGCGATGTTGGTTTATAAGAATATAAGAACCCCTTCTATGGTACCAAGCATTATTGGAACCTTAATCGCAGGTGTTAACGATGAAGGTAACACTGAATTGTATACAATTGATCCATCGGGGTCGGTAGTAAAAGTAAAAGATTATGATGCAAATTTCAGTAGTGGTATGCCATTTATTCTTGGCCTTTTGGAAAGAGAATGGAAAAAAGACATGTCAGTTCAACAAGGAGTCGAATTAGCTGTAGAGGCTATTAAATCTTCTACACAAAGAGATACTGCTTCTGGAAACGGGATTGACGTATTTACAATCACAAAAGATGGAATAAACCATGTAATTTCTCAAGAAATTACTCCAATGTACAAATAAGTTTAATTTGAATCTAAATTTATAAAATGCCAGATATATTGAAAAGCATTACTGATGAATTACCTAATACAATTAGAGATGCAATTTTTGAGGGAGCAAACATTGTTCTCTATACAGATGATAAAGAATTTTTTAAAACAGGAGAGAAGAGAATAAAAGAAATAGTTGACAAGATAAAAAAAAGAATAGAGCTGAGAGCTGACCAAAAAATTCTTGCTCCTCAAGAAGAAACTGATAAAACAATTAGAGCCCTGGTTCCGGAAGAAGCAGGAATAGTAAACATAATTTTCGATGCGCAAAGAAGCATTGTAATTATTGAAGCTAAAAAACCAGGACTCGTCATAGGCAAACAAGGTTCAATTATTAATGATATAAAAAACTCAACGATGTGGCTTCCCGTTGTTCAACGAAGCCCTGCAATTCCTTCAAAAATAACTGAAAAAATCAGGTCTGTCTTATATGCGAACAACACATATAGAAAGAAATTCTTGAACGACATAGGGAAAAAAATATACAAAGAATGGAATCCAGAAAAGATGGATATGTGGGTACGTTTAACTTATTTAGGAAGCGGAAGACAGGTTGGACGTTCTTGTTTGCTTTTACAGACTCCTAATTCAAAAATTCTCTTAGACTGTGGAATTAATCCAGGAGTTGCAGACGGTCCAGAAAGATTTCCCTATCTTGACGTATCTGAAATCGGCGATTTAAACTCAATAGATGCCATCATTCTTTCTCACGCGCATACAGACCATTCTTGCGTAATTCCTTACCTGTATAAAATGGGATATAAAGGGCCTGTTTATATGACTGCACCGACGAGAGATATTTCAGCTTTGCTTGCCTTGGATTTTGTAGGAGTTGCCTATAAACAAGCAGTCTCTCCTTTATTCAAACCAGAACATATTAAAGAAATGGTCAGACATTCAATCTGCCTTAATTATGGCTCGGTTTCAGATATTGCTCCAGACATTAGAATTACTTTTTATAACGCTGGCCATGTTTTGGGCTCTGCGATTGTTCATATAAATATAGGAAACGGTTTGCACAATTTTGTTTATACGGCAGACACAAACTTTAGGAAAAGCAGATTACTTGACCCGGCAGTTAACCATTATCCTCGAGTTGAAACTATAACTTTAGAATCTACCTATGGTTCAAGGAATGATGTTTTGCCACCAAGAAAAGAAACAGAAGAAAAATTCTTAGAACTAGTTCGCGAAACTATAAAAAGAAAAGGAAAGATTTTGATTCCAGAATTAGGTTTGGGTCACGCACAGGAAACTGTCTTAAGAGTTGAGGAAGCTATCCGTACAGGCAAATTACCAGAAATCCCTGTTTATATTCATGGAATGATTTGGGACATTAATGCAATTCATACTGCATATCCAGATTTTTTAAGTACTTCAGTAAGAAGTCAAATATTCCAGGACAATAATCCATTTACCTCTTCAATTTTCAAAAGAATAGGTTCTCAGGCAGAGAAGAATCAAGTCCTAGAGGGAGGACCTTGCATAATTATTGCAACGTCTGGAATGTTAATGGGTGGAGCGTCGGTAGACTATTTCAAAAATCTCGCCGGCAATCCTAAAAATTTAATAGTATTTGGGTGTTACCAAGCACTCGGCTCTTTGGGAAGAAAAGTCCAAGAGGGAAATACAACAGTAACCATAGATAAAGATTATGGAGGAGAAACAATAGAAGTAAAAATGCAAGTTGAAACTCTAAACGGTCTTTCAGCGCACTCGGGAAGGAACGATTTGATACAGTTTGTAAATAGAATGAACCCAAAACCAAAGAAAATTATCATACATCACGGTGAGCAATCAAAATGTCTTGACCTTGCTTCTACATTATACAGACAAAATAGAGTAGAAACTATTGTTCCCAGAAATTTAGAGACGATAAGGCTGAAGTGAGGTTTTTAAATCGTTAGGTTTATATTATAATTTAATTTACATTTTACATGGTAAAATTTAATGTAAAATGGTACAAGAAATTTATAGAAAGTACTAATGAAAAAGATCTTCTAGTCTCTAAGATATCAGATTTATTAGAAGGCAAGCCTCAAAATTCTTGTCTTGAGATTGGTTTGGGTATATCTCCTTATTTTGCCCAAAAATTATCAAAAAATTTCAAGAAATACATAATTGTTGAAAAAAGAATTATTAAAGATAAATTACCAGAAGGAGTAGAAATGATTAATGATGATTGGGAAAATATAAAGTTAGATAATAAATTTGATGTTATAATTGCTTCTCATGTAATTTATTATTTCAATAATAAAAAAGCTGCTCTAGAAAAGATGTTTAATACACTCAATGAAGGTGGAAGAATTATATTTGTTATTAATGGAAAAACCTCTGATTATGGTCCTCTCAAATTCGCATTTGGGGATATGATAAGAAAGAAATATATTTTTACCTATGATAAACTTCTTAAATTACTTAAAGGAAGAAAATTCAGAGAATATACTTTACCTTCTACAATAAAATTTTCTTCTTTTGAAGATCTGTTTGAGACACTAAAGCTCTCATTTAATTCTTGTCCCGAAGAATACGAAAAACTAAAAGGTAGAATAATTAAATATCTAAAAGAAAATATTAAGGGACAGAGTTTTATAATTGATCAAAAACTAATAGAAGTGAAAAAATAAAATTCTTAACACCCTCACAACAAACTTAAAAACCCAATTTCCATTATTGTAGAATGAAACATTCTTTCAAAGTAACTACAATCTTAATAGTGATGTTTTTTGTAGCACAGCTAATTGGTATTTATGTCGCAAATGCTTATCTTCCTGAGACAATACAAGTTGTAAATGAGACAACAGGAGTTATAGAAAACATAACGCAATATAACTTACCTTACGGCTTAGAGCCCCCTAAAGATATCAGACCAGCAACTTCGGCAATATCAATCATCACCGCATTATTTATCGCAGTAATAATAATGTTGCTCTTAATGAGATTTAAAGCAGAAACTTTTCTAAGACTTTGGTTTTTATTAGTTGTCATAATCGGGATGGCTCTCGCTTTTAATGCATTCATTATCGGATTTGAAAATTCAGCAATAATCGCAATTATTGTCGCGGTTCCTTTAGGCATTATAAAAATATTTCAACGAAACATAATAGTTCATAATGCAACAGAATTATTAATCTACCCAGGAATTGCCTCAGTTTTCATACCTTTATTAAACATCTGGACAGTTGTTTTTCTCTTAATTATTATATCTATTTATGACATTTACGCAGTATGTCACGCGGGCTTCATGCAAAAAATGGCAAAATACCAAATAGAAAAATTAAGAATTTTCTCTGGATTTTTTGTTCCTTACCTCGGCAAGAAAGAGAGACGCATGTTAAAGAAAGCCCGCAAATCCAAGACAAAAAAAGGTAAAAAAATCGGAATAAGCATAGCAATTCTTGGTGGAGGAGATGTTATCTTCCCAATTTTATTAGCAGGTGTAGTTTTAGGCAGTTTAGGTTTGCTGCCTGCTTTACTAATTATAATAGGAGCAACAATAGCTCTGGCATTCTTGTTTCACATATCAGAAAAAGGGAAATTCTATCCAGCCATGCCTTTCATAGCTACAGGCTGTTTGGTAGGTTTGTTGATAGCTTATTTGATTTGAGGAATCCGAATTTCTTCGTCATCCTTTAGTCATAACATACCGAAAGCTTTAAATACCTTTATTTTGTCACTTTTACATGATAATAAAACAAGAACTTGTAAGCAGAATAAAAGAATATTTTAATCTTAATATTTATGAAACTAAAGTCTGGTTAGCTTTGCTTTCTAGAGGACTTGCTTCTGCAGGAGAAACAGCTGAATTATCGGGAGTTCCTCGTTCAAGGACTTACGATGTTTTAGAGTCTTTGGCAAAGAGAGGATTCGCAATTGTCAAAATAGGAAAACCTTTGAAATATATTGCAGTAGAACCAAAAATAGTCATTGAAAAGATGAAAACTAACACAATGAATGAGGCACAGGAAAAAGTAAAAACATTATCAGAATTAAAAGATACTCCTGAATATGCAGAAATAGAAAATTTATACAAAACAGGAATAACACCAATCAAGGCAGAGGACCTATCTGGACACTTCAAAGGCCGTCCTCACATAATCTCTAAAATAAAAGAATTATTTGATAACGCTAAAAAAGAAGTTTCAATTTGCATTACTGTTTCAGATTTTGAGAGCAAAGCGCGCATCCTTTTACCTCTTTTAGAAAAGTTGAATAAAAATCAAATAAGAGTTAAAATGGCGCTTTCAGGAGACGAAGACGCGGTAAAAAGATTGAATACAAAATACAATCTAAAAGCAAGACGCACGAGTAATAATGGCAGATTTTTCATCGCCGACAAGAGAGAAACTTTATTCATGATTAATCCTGAGAGTTCTGATGAAGAAATAGGAGTATGGCTTAACTCTCCTTCATTTTCAAATACCCTTGCAGGAATGTTTGAGGGGCAGATAATGAGATAGAAATGCACTCCATAACATTTTAATAATCATTCCAAAACCCTCAGCCCAACAATCCCCATCTCATTCATCATCTTATCATTTTCTTTCTTCCAGTTCTCAATAAATTCTTTTCCAGAAAAATTAACTTTTATGCGAGCATGCACGAAACCATTTTTTTCATAAGTGTTTTTATGCGCTAATTTAAAAGCTTTAACATGTTTCTCAAGCGCTCTCATTTTTTGTTTATCTTCTAATTTTATAGGAGGCCCAATTCTTACAATCTCACCCCTGCTTTTTACAATTAAATAAACATCAGCCTCCTTTTTATCATCATACTCAAATTCATGCTGAACAAGTTTAAAATATTTATTTATTTCTCTCTCTAAAAGATAATGAAATTTCTTTAACTTCGTACCAGCGATATCTCCTGCTTGTCTATTCGTTTTAAGTTTAACATGCAAAAATTCTGCTTTTCTTGTTTTAGCCTTCTTCTTTAACTTTCCAACATCAATTTCCTTTTTAATAAAAAAGTTTTTGCTCGGTCTTTTCAAAAAAGCACTCGCAGATCTTTGAAACCTTACAAAAGTTTTATGACTTAAAGCTGCCAATGCATTTCTTTCTTTGTAAGTTGGGTCAATAAGAATTATAGGACTGTATAACTTATTTTCATTCAACTCAAGAAATACGTCATCTTTCTTCTTGTAATGCTTTTCCACATCAATAACCAACCGCTCTTCATCTTTTACTTTTATTAATTCTTTCAACATTTTTTCAAAACTTTTATAATGAATAATCAAACACTCCAAAGCATACCCAGAAAAACCTTGAATATAGCTCTCGGCTCCATAAACTCTTTGAGCATGCAGAAAAGTCTTAGCAAGCCTTACTTCATCTTCTTTTCCCTTTATTTTTCTCTTCACATAAGGAACATGAAAATAACTTAAATCAGTCACATTCCTTTCTTCATGAACTTTCTTAATTTTAGTTACAGGAATTACCTCAAAATAAATTCCTTTATTTATATAAGCCTTAAAATAATCCCTGCTCCCGCGAATTGTTTTTAATTGCAAATTAAGTTTCTTACATGTTTCTCGCAAAGGACTTAGTAATAACTTAGAAAGATTATCATATTTCCAATCAAATCTTACAAGGATGTCAATGTCATAAGGATATTTCTTAACTAAAGTTCCCTTAGCAAAGCTTCCCCCAACAAAAACATCCGCATTTAAGCTTTTTTTTGCAATTTCTTTACCAAGCTCTGAAATAAATTCTTTAGAATATTTCTTAGCTTGTTTAACAATTTCTTTTTCCGGCTGAATTAACTCAATTTGCTCTTTCAAAACTTTTTTTATATTCATCTTCATACAAAACAAAAGAAAAATGCTTTTTTAATAGTTTCCCATAAACTTTTTAATCTGCGAGGCAAGGTCGATAATATATTTGCCATCTTCTAATTTATAAACAAGCGGCCTTTCTTTGCTGAAAAGATTAGCAATGTCTAATATATATTTGCCAGGCTTTATTATTTTCACACTTTCAAAATCCAGAACAATAGGTGCTTCTTCATCTTCAATACCTGCAATATCTCTCACATCTCTTTCAATTTGCTTTTTCTCAGAGTAAGTTAATTCCACAGTTTTCTCTTTATTCTCTTGCAATTTCTTCAATTTTTCTTCACTAAGATAAAAGAAAAACCTGCTTCCACATTCAGAGCATCCTTTCAAAATCTCCTCTGCTCCATCATCATATGCTTTAGAGCAATGAACACATTGATTTGGCATGTTTTTGGGAAGAACAAGAGATTAATAAATTTATTGTAAATCTATCTACCTTCTCTAAGAGATCTCTCTTCACTTCTAATAAGATCTCTTCTTCTCCTTCTATCACTAATAATATTTCCACCAGAATAACATGCTGCTCCCAAAGAAAGAATTGCAAAACCAATAGGCATCTGGGTGGCTAAAAAATAAGTCCCTGCCTCTCTAAAATAATTCCTAAGGGCTTTTTTCACTTCTCTATTCTCTGGCGTATTAATTTCATTATATATTCTAAAATCTTCCATTAATTGATTATCTTGTCTTGAGTCAACCATACTAAGAGAATCATGCAAACTAAGCGAACTAACAGGAGAATCCATTTTTGCTTCAAGATCTATCAATTCAGCTACCTCAGGGTTATTGGCTCTCAAGGTATCCGCCTCTTTCTGGATATTATCAATTTTATTATAACCAACTAAAGAACCTGCCACAAAAACGCCAGTTAATACGAGGCTCCCAATAAAGATAGTTCTATTTCCCATAGAAAACCCACAAAGTCCAGGTTTTTAAAACTTCCTAAATAGAAATTTATCCCACCAAAACTTCAATCTTTCTCGGGTCTTTCTTTATCTCTTTAACTATAGAAGCAGGGCCTATTACAGTCATAGCATTGCTGTCACCTATAAGAGTTTTAGCTAAATTCCTTCTAATTTTAAAGAAGAAAGAAGTATTTGTAGAATCCGGTTCTATAACTGCGAGCTCAATTCCTTTAAAAGACCTGATATGGTCAACCATTGCCATAGTGTCCTCAATTAATCTTATTTCTTCTTCAACTCTTAATCTCCCTTGCAAAATAACCACCCGATTTTCGAGAACAAGTTTCAATATTTTCTTCACTCTTTCAGATATAGTCAAAGTTCTAATTTCAGAGAAAGGCATTATATGTAAACTAAAACCTTTTATTTTCTTTTTCATTTACTATCCTCCTGAGCAAATGAATGCTCAAAAACCCTAAAAATTCCCTTGGAATTTTGGGGCACCCAAAAACTTTTAGTTTTTGTTGTTTTGATTTTTGTTGTTTTCATTTCACCATCTTCCATTATTTTTTACTATAAACCATTCTTACTTTTAAACCTTTTTAGCTAATCTGAATAAAGATTCATAAAACTCCTCAACATTTGTTCCTTTTTTCGCAGAGATGCCAATAACCTCATACTCTGGGAAAGCTGACTCCACTTTTTTTATGTCCGATTTTTTTAAGTCAATCTTGTTACCGACGATTAAAACAGGAATTTTTCTTGCAAGAAGATTTCCAATAATTGTAATATTAACTTGAGAATAAGGATTCAAAACAGAATCAAGCACAACAATTACCGCATCCATGTCATCAAGCCATTTTATAGCCTCAATAATTCCTTGTGTCGCTTCCTTTGCTCTTTTTTTTGCTT